>CACCYL010000004.1 GCA_902550225.1 uncultured Alphaproteobacteria bacterium | reverse complement strand
CATCCATGTTTCTGAAATATGACAAACTTTCTAGAAAATAAAAGAATTCTTTTGATAGTTACAGGCGGAATTGCAAGTTATAAATCACTAGACTTAATTAGGAGGCTTCAGGAAAAAAAAGTAAAAGTAGACTGTATTCTCACAGAAAGTGCTAAAAAATTTATTAATCCTATTACTTTTGAAAGTTTGTTAGGTAGTAAGGTTTATTCAAATCTTTTTTCTCTATCACAAGAAAAAGAAATGAGTCACATAAAATTAGCATCAAATTCAGATGCAATAGTAGTAATACCATGTACAGCTAATTTTATAGCAAAAATGGCTAATGGAATTGCTGATGATTTATCTTTAAATGTCCTTCTAGCTTCAAATAAAATTAAAATAATAGCACCTGCTATGAATACTAATATGTTAAATAACGAAGCTGTAAAATTAAATTTAAAGTCCCTAAATAAAATGAATGTGAAAATACTTTCGCCAAAAAAAGGAAAATTAGCATGCGGAACCGTTGGAACAGGAAAGTTAATGGAAATTGAGGAAATAATTGAAAAAATCAATAATATCTTCAGTCCAAGAGAGTTAAGCGGCCTCAAAGCAGTTGTAACTGCAGGTCCATCTATAGAAATGATTGATCCAGTAAGATATTTAAGTAATTTTTCATCTGGGATACAGGGTTATGAAATAGCAAAATCTCTGCATAATCATGGAGCAAAAGTAACATTAGTAACTGGGAAAACAAGTCTCGAAGAACCAAAAGATCTAGAGATAATAAAAGTAACAGATGCTGAAGAATTTTATAAAATCTGTATGTCTAAATTACCATATGACATTTTCGTATCCACAGCTGCCATTTCGGATTGGAAAGTTAAAAAGAAATTTTCAAACAAAATAAAAAAAAATAATAATGAAATCAATCTCGTTTTAAAGGAAAACATAGACGTCCTCAAAAATATAGCAAAAACCAAAAAGAAGCCCAAATTAGTAGTTGGTTTTTCAGCAGAAACAACAAACTTAATAAATTCCTCAAAAAATAAATTATTTAAAAAAGGTTGTGATTGGATAATTGCCAACAACGTTAAGACACAACTAGTTTTTGGCTCAAATTACAATCAGGTTTCATTCATTACAAAAAATAAAGTAGAGTATTGGAGAAAAATGAAAAAGTCTGAAGTTGCAAAAAAAATTACAAAAAAAATTGTTAATTTTTTTAAAAAAAATAAATTAATAGTATGAATAAAATTCTCTTTAAACATTTAGAAAGTGGGAAAAATCTATATAACTTAAAGAAAGCAACTGAAGGAAGTTCAGGTTTTGACCTTTTAGCTGCTTTAGACGATAAAGTTGTCTTAACCCCCGGAGAAACGAAACTTATTCCCTGCGGCTTCTCATTACAAATGCCTTTAGGAATTGAGGCCCAAGTCAGACCGAGATCTGGAATTGCCCTTAAAAACAGTGTAACTGTCTTAAATACTCCTGGAACGATAGATGCAGATTATAGAGGGGAAATATGCGTAATACTTATTAACCATGGAAAAAATATATTTGAAATTGACCCAGGCATGCGAATAGCACAGTTAATTTTTATGAAGTTGCCAGAAATTGAATTAGACGTAACCCAAGAATTGGATGAAACTGACAGAGGTTCTGGTGGATTTGGCTCCACAGGGGTGTAGAAGGTAAAATATTGTTTAAAGTACATAAAAAAATCATTTATGCAATTGAGGCTGTTGTTGATATAGCACTTAACTCTGGTCCTAATCCTGTTCAAAATGAGTCTATAGCAAGAAGACAAGGAATACCAAAACGATATCTAGAACAAACACTACAAATTCTTGTTAAAAACAAAATTCTTGTCGGATCAAGAGGTCCAAAAGGAGGATATAGTCTAGCAAAGGAAAGAAGAAGAATTAAAATTGCTGATATAATTAAATCTGTTTCAAATGAAGAGAGTTTGATTAGTACATTTAATTCTGAACTTTCAAAGAAAATTGTACTCCCATTAATCAATGATATTTCTTTCCAATGCTTAGAAAAATTTAACAATATTTCTATTGAAGAGGTATGTAAAATTGCAAAAACCAAAAAATTAAAAAAAGATATCTCAAAGAAAGTTGACTTTGTCATATAAAGTTTTTTCAAAAGTATATAACTCTATAGACGAAACTATTGGGAATACCCCAATGGTATTTTTAAAAAGACTTAAAAAAAATCTTCATTACAATGGAAATATAATAGCAAAGTTAGAATCTTTTAATCCGCTTGGTTCTGTTAAAGATAGAATTGGACTGGCGATGATTAGATCGGCCGAGGAAAAAAAAATGATAAATGCTTCCACTACAATTATAGAACCTACAAGCGGAAATACTGGGATAGCGCTAGCATTCATTTGTGCTGCTCGTGGTTACAAATTAATTCTGACAATGCCTGATAGCATGTCAATTGAAAGAAGAAAAATGCTTCAATTCTTTGGAGCAAAACTTATTTTAACTCCAAAGAAACATGGGATGACAGGTGCAATGAAAAGAGCGAAAGAAATTAAAAATCAAATAAAAAATAGCTTTATCCTAAACCAATTCGAAAACAGTGCTAATCCAGAAATTCATTACAAAACAACTGCAGAGGAAATATGGTCAAGCTGTGAAGGACAAATTGACTGCTTTGTTTCTGGCGTAGGGACAGGCGGAACAATAACTGGAGTAGGGAAATATCTTAAAGAAAGAAATAAATTAATAAAAATTATTGCGGTTGAGCCAGAAGATTCCGCAGTTATCAGTGGATCAAACCCTGGTCAGCATTTAATCCAAGGTATAGGAGCAGGTTTTTTACCCAAAAATTTAAACATGAATATAATTGATAAAGTTTTTTCTGTAAGTAATAATTCTGCATTTTACTTTGCGAGAATGTTAGCAAAAATTGAAGGAATAGCAGGCGGCATATCGTCAGGTGCAGTTTTGTCTGCAGCTGTAGAGTTAAATGAAGACTCAAATATGAAAGATAAAAATACAATAATTATTCTGCCTTCATTTGCAGAGAGATATCTCTCAACTCCATTGTTTTCGGATATGTCAAATGAGAAACCCTGAAGAATACTTTCTTGAAAAATATTCAAGACAAATAATAATGGAACAAGTAGGGGTTGAAGGCCAAAAAAAAATTAATAATTCTTCAATATGTATTATCGGTTGTGGAGGGCTTGGAACATCTGCTGCTCAATATTTATCTATGAGTGGGATAGGAAAGTTAGTTTTTGTCGATCATGATTCAATTGTTTTAAGCAATTTAAATCGTCAAACCTTATTTTCTGAAAAAGATATTGGAGAAAGTAAGTGCAAAGTTTTAACAAAAAAAATAAAGAATATAAATAAATCAATTATTGTTAATTATTATCAAAAAAAAATAAATGAAAACAACATTGATCAATATATAGAAAACTGTTCAATTGTACTCGATTGTACAGATAACTTTGAATCCAGACTAATAATAAATAAATTTTGTCATAATAAAAAGAAAATATTGGTATCTGCTGCTCTCCAGAACTTTGATATACAGGCTTTTATACTTTCTTCTTGGAGCAGCAATAAGAATCCATGTTATAAATGTATTTTTCCAAATTTAACTACTACCGAAAACCTAAGCTGCGACGAAATGGGTATAATTGCTTCTGTTGCAGGGCTCGGGGGAATAATACAAGCAAATCTGGCGCTTAATTATATTCTTAACCTTCATAATAATTTTAAGGAGTTAATTTTGTTAGATAGTGTAAAGCTAGATATAAAAAAAATTAAAATACGTAAGAATAAGAATTGCGAAGTATGTTGTTAGTAAAATCTAATCATAATACAATTTTTTTATTACATCTGGAGGAGTTTTCCCATTCGCAAAGGATATTATATTTTTTATAACCCTTTCCCCCATTGCAATTCTACTTTCAATTGTAGCTGAACTAATGTGTGGCAACAAGATAACATTGTCGGATTCAAGAAGTTTCTGAGTAATTTCAGGTTCGTGTTCAAAAACATCAAGACCTGCTCCACCTATTTTCTTCTTGAACAAAAGAGAGGCAAGAGCCTGTTCATCGATTATTTCACCTCTCGAAGTATTGATAATAATACAATTTCTTTTTAATAATTTTAATCTTTTCTTTGATAATAAATGAAATGTTTCTGGGGTGTAAGGGCAATGTATACTGATAATATCACAATGTTTAATCATTAAATCAAGATTTTCATAATATTTCGCTTTTAGAACTTTTTCCTCATTATTTTTTAAGCGGTTCCTATTATGATAAAAAATTTTCACACCAAGAATATTTAGTCTTTTTGCAACAGCTTTTCCTATTCTTCCCATACCAATTATTCCAAAATTCTTACCCTTTATTCTTTCTCCCATTGTTTCACTTGGCCCCCACCCTGACCAACGGCCACCACTTATTTTCTTCTGAGCTTCAACAACTTTTCTGCTAATCATAAGAACTAAGGTCAAAACCAAATCAGCTGTGTCCTCAGTTAGAACGTCCGGAGTATTGGTTATAATGACATTTTCTTCTCTTGCAGTCACAAGATCAAGGTTATCAACACCATTTCCAAAGTTAGCTATCAGCTTCAATCTTTTAGCAGATTTAATTATTGAAGCGTCAATTGTATCACTAACACATGGAATCAAAATATCAACTTCAGAGACTTTCTTTTTAAGTTCTACATATGAAAGTTTTTTGTCAGTTTTATTAAGGATAACATGAAAATTGTCTTTTAATTTTTTTTCTATCTTTTCCGGTAGTTTTCTAGTAATCAAAATAATTATGTCTTTTCGTTTCATTGTAATTAAACTTTTTATTTTTTATCTATTTGTAAGCATATTTATACCACCAAAAGAAATTCTATCGGAAATAAAAAAAAAAATTATGACTACAAAATATAACGAAGTAAACGTGAGGAATGGTCCGGGTTTAAATCATCTGGTGATTTATAAAATTTTAATAAAAGGGTATCCGCTTCAAATTATGAGCAATTTTGAAAATTGGTCAAAAATTTCAGATGTTAATGGTATTGAGGGATGGATTTCAAATTCTCAGTTATCTGGAAAAAAATTTGTTATAATAACCTCAAACAATGAGTTTCTTTACAAATTTCCTAATATAAGATCAAAAAAGATTGCAAAAGTAATGAAAAATTTAGTTTTAGAAAATAAAAAATGTAATACAAACTGGTGTTTTGTTAAAGAAAAGGAGATTAAAGGTTGGGTTAGAAAAAAAGGAATATGGGGGAACTGATTTTAATCTGAAATGTTAATGATAACGTCAACAGATTTTAACTTTTTTCCTCTAGGGATTTTTGGAAGTTTAGAAATTTTGACTTTGCTAGTTTCTACGTCAATGAGCCTGGACGATTTAACACAAAAAAAATGATGATGTTCTCGCAAATTAGTATCAAAAAATATTTTATCTGATGAGACTTTGATCGCTTTTATTATTCCAAATTCTTTAAATTGATTTAAACAATTATATATAGTGGCTAATGAGATTTTGATTTTTTTCTTATTTACTTCTGCGTAAATATCTTCAGCTGTAAAATGAGCTGCACCATTTTTAAATAGCAATTTAATCATTGCTATTCTCTGCTCTGTGACTTTTAAAGGAGAAGTTTCAAGCATTTTTAATGCTTTATCAATATGTTCGTTTTTGTACATTTTAATTTAACAATAAATTATAGGCCCTTCATAATTCTGTCAACTAATTGATTGACTTTGGGAATAAACCCTCCCTTGTAAAATGGATCAAGCGCGAATCTATAAACTGAGTGACCAGCAAACATTAATTCATTTTCTAGATTAGAGATTCCATGACTGATTTTTTGTAGTGTCTTTTGTATACAAAATGACCTAGGGTCTGCTTTTTTTCCTGTTGTACCTTTCTCCCCTTGCGCCCAGTTACTAAACAGGCACTGGGACAAACAACCCATGCAATCAATTTGGTCTTTAACGATCTGACTTGCTTTCTTTATTGTAACCCAAATCAGTGTGTCATTAGGCGTAGTCATTGGTTTTGAAAATCCTTTCTTAATCCATTCCATAATTTTTGATTTATCAGAATGTTTGACATAAAATGCTCTTTTTCTAGGCCCTATCTCAATTTTTTCGTTGAATTCATTAGTCTGCTCTTTTAAAAACGGTGTTTGGCGATTTGACCTTTCTTCAAGTTCTATCAAAAAATCATTCTTAACTGCTGAAGAATAAAAACCAGTTGGACTAAATCTATGAAGACTTACTTCTCCTTTTTTTATATTAAGCAATTTTTTTTTCCATGCATCGGGTATTGGGCTTTCTTCGGTAAGTAATGGTCTTGTTCCAAATTGAAAAGCTATCTTTCCTATTTCAGGGTTATCTATCCAATCTTCCCACTCTTCAAGATTCCAAACACCTCCCGCCATTATTATAGGAGTGTTGCTAAGATTAAATTCGTTCATTAGTTTTCTTAATTCTCTTACTCTTGGATACGGGGGTTGAGGTTTAAGAGGATTTTCGCTATTTGACAAACCGTTATGACCACCTGCTAGCCAAGGATCTTCATACACAACTCCACCTAGATAATCAGCGGTTTTTCTATATGATCTTTTCCATAATGCGTTAAAAGCTCTTGCAGACGAAACTATTGGATAATAATAAATACCAAATCTAGCTGCAATTTCTGATAGCTTGTATGGCATACCAGCGCCACATGTAACTCCATCAATTATGTTACTTGCTTTCTCGAGAGTTCGCGTAAGTATTTCTTCGGCCGCGGCCATTTCCCACAAAATATTAATATGAATTGGAGCCTTGGTACCAGCGATATCCCTTGCAATCTTTGCTTGCTCAATTGCTCCTGAAACCGAGAAATCGATCAACTCTTTGTGCCTACCAGATCTTGTTTTTTCCTTATAAATTTGAGGAATCAAATTGCCTTCATCATCGTAAGAGTCAGCATTAACCCCTGAGAATGTTCCAACACCACCAGCCTTGGCCCATGCTCCAGAACTTTCACCACTGCTGACAGCTATTCCTTTTCCACCCTCTATGATTGGGAGCGATTCTTTTCCAGACAAAATTAATGATTCAATTTTTTTCATATTTGGGCGTCTTTTAAACTTAACTTAACCTTACCTCTATCGTCAACTCCAATAACTTTAACTTTTACTTGATCACCCTCTTTTACAACATCGGTTGTTTTCTCAACCCTTTCTTCTTTTAATTGACTAATATGAACCAAACCGTCTCTACTACCCATAAAATTTACAAATGCGCCAAAGTCAGTGGTTTTAACTACCTTTCCTTCATAAATTTTACCAACTTCAGGTTCCGCAACAATATCGTTGATCATATCCATTGCAATTTTAGCTTCAGTTGCTTTTGAAGCAAAGATTGTAATTATACCATTGTCATCGATTTCAACCTTGGCTCCAGACTTCTCACAAATTTCCTTAATGACTTTTCCTCCTGAACCGATAACTTCTCTAATTTTTGACTTATCAATTTTTAATTTCTCGATTTGCGGAGCATTTGATTTTGTGACTGCTCTTGGCCTGTTCAAGGCCTTATCCATTTCTCTTAATATATGTATTCTCGCTGAGTTGGCCTTTGCCAGAGACTCTTCCATTATGTCCTCGGTTATTCCGTTAACTTTTATGTCCATTTGCAATGATGTTATACCAGAATCTGTCCCTGCAACTTTAAAATCCATGTCCCCTAAATGATCTTCATCTCCAAGAATATCAGTTAGTACGACAAATTTTTTTTCTTCTTTAATTAAACCCATTGCTATTCCGGCAACAGGTTTGTCAAGTGGTACTCCAGCATCCATTAAAGCAAGAGAGGTTCCACACACGGTAGCCATGGACGAGGAACCATTTGATTCTGTTATTTCAGAAACCACTCTTACAGTATATGGAAAGTCATTAGAACGTTTTAGAATTGGATTTATTGCTCTCCAAGCAAGCTTTCCATGACCTATTTCTCTTCTTCCTGTTGCCCCAATGCGCCCAACTTCATTTACTGAAAACGGAGGAAAATTGTAATGTAGCATAAACTTTTCTCTTGAATCTCCGTCTAAACCATCAATCATCTGCTCATCTGATGTAGTTCCCAACGTAGTAGTTACTAATGCTTGAGTCTCGCCCCTTGTAAACAGGGCACTTCCATGAACATTGTCCAATAAATCAACTCTACAGTCTATATCTCTAACTTCGTCAAGGCCTCTCCCATCAATTCTTTTCTTTGTATCTAAAACAGATGTTCTTACTATTTCTTTCTCAATTTTCTTTATTTCTTCCTTAAGAGTATTTTCGTCTTCAACCTCATCGTTTAGTTGTTCAATTATTTTTTTTCTTACCTCAACTAGAGATTCATTCCTTTTCTTTTTTTCTTTTATCTTATAAATAGGAGTTAATTCTTTCTGCGATAGGTTTCTTAATTTATCAGTATATTCGGGGACCTCTCTTTTTATGAGTTCCCATGAATCCTTTGCTGACTTTTCTGCTAGCTCTATGATTGAATCAATAACACTCTGAAATTCTTTAAATCCAAATTGGACTGCCCCTAGCATTATCTTTTCGTCTAATTCGTTGGCTTCGGATTCCACCATGAGAACACCATCTCTTGTTCCAGCTACAACTAAATCAAGCTCACTTTCATTTAATTCTTCTTTGGTTGGGTTAAGGATATATTCACCATCTGTGTAACCAACTCTGGAACAAGCTAAAGGACCAAGAAACGGTAGCCCTGAAATAGTTATTGCAGCTGAAGCACCAATCATTGCACAAATTGACGGATCATTTTCCCCGTCGTAATTTATAACTGTACAAACCACTTGAGTTTCATTTTTAAAATCTTGATGAAAAAGAGGCCTAATTGGTCTATCTATAAGTCTTGACGTTAAAATCTCATTTTCTGCTGGTCGTCCTTCTCTTTTAAAAAATCCCCCTGGTATTTTCCCCGCTGAGTATGATTTTTCAATATAGTGTACTGAAAGAGGGAAAAAGTCATTCGAGACATCGACGTCTCTTGAGGCCGATACAGTGCATAAAACAACTGTTCCACCTAGAGAGCATTTTACTGCACCATCCGCTTGTCTCGCAATCATGCCTGTTTCTAATTTTAAAGTTAGGCCTTTCCAGTCCAACTCCACTGATGCTATATTAAACATTTTTTATCTCCTTAGTTTGTCTAACGCCTTAGACCCAGAGACTTTATAATTGACTCGTATCTTTCATTGCTTTTGCTTTTAACATAGCTTAAAAGTTTCTTTCTTTTTCCTACAAGTTTCATCAAACCTCTTCTAGTGTTATGATCTTTTTTGTTAGATTTCAAATGTTCCGTTAAATTTTTTATTCTTTTTGAAAAAATTGAGATTTGACTTTCACTACTCCCAACATTTTCAGCACTAACTTTGCTTTCTTTTTTTTTATTTAAAGTTTTTTCCATCCTAAATTCCTAAATTTATTCTTCACTTCTTATTAAATCATTTTGATCTAATTAAGAAATTAACAGCTTTTTGGGGTGAAAAGTACTATCTTTAATTAAACCAAAAGCTATATAATTGTCTTCATGTTTAGCGAAAACAAAATTGTTTTTATTTGTTATATCTGATTGTATATCCATTTGAACAAAACTTCCGCTTAAAACTCTTTTAACTTGATTATAATCCAATTCAATTTTTAAAACATTATTCATAACTGCATCGATTGGATGAACAAGCCTTTTAAGTTGATCACTATGCACCAAACTTAATAAATAATCCAGTGAAATAAGTTTTTTGTTAAAATTATTAAATCCTATACGTCTCAATTCCACAACAGTAGCAAGTGTGCCGAGTGATTCTCCAAGACTTTCTGCAAGACTTCTAACGTATGTTCCGGCACTGCAGTCTACTAAAAATGAAGCAAGTTTCTCAGAGATATTATTTATTAAAGAAAAGTTATTGACTTTAATTTGTCTTTTTTTGAGTTGAAATTTCATGTTTTTTCTTGCCAATTTGTGTGCTCTTTGACCATTTATTTTTACAGATGAATATTTATGAGGAAATTGTTCTATATTACCGCAAAACTCACTTAAAGCATTTACAATATCAACTTTCTTCGGATATTTTCGGCACTTCTTTATTATTTTGCCCTCTGAATCACCAGTCTCAGTTTTAATTCCCCACTTTACTGTAAATATGTATCTTTTGTCGCTTTTTTCGATAAAGGGAATAATTTTTGTTGCTTTTCCCAGAGCAATTGGCAAGAAACCTGAAGCTAACGGATCAAGTGTACCAACGAAACCTGCTTTAGAATTATTGAAAATTCTTCTTATTTTCTGTAATGCAAAATTAGATGTCATACCTATTGGTTTATCCAAAAAGAACCAACCACTTGAATTGTTGTTATTCATTTATTTATTATTAATAAGTTCAAATTTTAACTTTGGTGTATACCTTAGATCAATTTTTGATGAAAATTCTTTTTTTATTCTTGATGAATTATTAGCAATTATTTCAATAACTTTTTCATGATCAAAACTAAAATTTTTAAGTGTTTCTAGAAAAACTTTAGCACTTTTTCCATCAGAAGATAATTCGACATGAGATACCATAATAAAAACATTCTTTCCATTACTATAATTTAACTCAACAGTTAAAAAAACTTCAGAAATTGTTT
The DNA here is from genome assembly GCA_902550225.1 of uncultured Alphaproteobacteria bacterium. Classification (GTDB taxonomy): domain Bacteria; phylum Pseudomonadota; class Alphaproteobacteria; order Methylaequorales; family Methylaequoraceae; genus Methylaequor. Next base: position 103,378 of record CACCYL010000004.1, on the reverse strand, counting down.
TTTTTATTAGAGTAGAAATTTTATCGATTCTTGATTTTTTTCGTTCATCTTTGATTGTTTCTAAACTAAGATTTTTTTTCACTTTTTTCTCTCACAAAAAACTCTAATCTGTCGTTCTGTACAACTTCATTGAATTTGGAAAGAACAATTCCGCACTCCAAACCACTCATGACCTCTTTAACTTGGTTTTTTTCTCTTCTAAGGCTCTGAATTTCACATTCATGAAATATTTTTTCGTTTCTTAAAATCTTAACTAATGCATTAGAAGTTACTTTCCCCTCTTCAATGATGCATCCAGCAACCTTACTGGAATCTGAAAGCTCAAAGACTTGTTTTACCATGGCTTTTCCTATTTGAGTTTCAGTCTCTTCTGCGTTATCAAGGCCGTCAATTATTTTTTGGGCCTCGTCGATAACCTCATATATTATTGAGAAATTACTAATTTTTATTACTTCTCTTTTAGACAATGTTTTTGCTTGGGCATTGGCCTTGACGTTAAAACCGAAAATTCTAGCCTTTGATGCAATTGCAAGAGTTACGTCAGATTCATTAATTTCTCCCACTGCGCTGTGTATTATTTTAATTGATATCATTTCAGAATTCATTTTTTTGAGGCTTTGTTCAATTGCTTCTTTCGAACCATGCACATCAGCTTTAACGATTATAGAAATTACCTTTTTCTCGTCCTGAGACGCGCTCTCTATCATCTGATCAATTGAAGCCCTTTTGACTGATGAATTCTCTTCAATTCTTTTCATTCTGGATCTGTATTGAGTAACTTCTCTTGCTCTGGCCTCGTTGTCTACAACGACCAATTTATCTCCAGAATCTGGAGTGCCAGATAATCCCAGAAGTTCAATAGGAAAGCTTGGTAAGGCTAAATTTATCTTCTCAGATGAGTCATTATACATTGCTCTTACCTTACCCCATTCCTTTCCTACAACAGCAATATCACCTACTTTTAGAGTCCCATTCTGAATTAGTATAGAAACAACCGTTCCTTTTCCCTTTTCTATTTTTGATTCAATTACTGTTCCCTCAGCATTTCTATTCGGATTAGCTTTTAACTCTAACATTTCAGATTGAAGTATAATTGAGTCTAAAAGATCGTCTATTCCTGTTTTTGTTTTAGCTGAAACCTTTACGAAAACATTTTGTCCTCCCATTTTTTCACTAATTATTTCATGCTTCATTAGGTCAGATTCAACTTTTTCCGCATTGGCTGTTGGAAGATCTATTTTATTGACTGCAACTAATATTGGACATCCAGAAGCTTTAGCATGGCTTATAGCCTCTATTGTTTGTTCGTTGACACCGTCGTCAGCAGCAACAACAAGAACTATTACATCTGTAATGTTAGACCCCCTTGCTCTCATTTGACTAAAAGCCGCGTGTCCAGGTGTGTCGATAAACGTTATAAATTGTCCTTTTTTAGCCTCAACTATATAAGATCCTATATGTTGAGTTATTCCACCTGCTTCAGTCGAAGCAACTTTTTTTTCTCTAATTACATCAAGCAGAGATGTTTTTCCATGGTCAACATGACCCATTACAGTAACTACAGGTGGTCTTGGGAGAAGATCCTGTTCTGTGTCAGAGGGTCCAGTCAAACCAACTTCAACATCAGATTCACTTACTCGTTTTGGCACATGACCAAATTCAATTACCAACAATTCAGCTGTATCACTGTCAATGGTTTGATTAATGGTAGCCATTACCCCAAGTTTCATTAGTGATTTGATCAAATTTGATGACTTTTCAGCTAGACGTGACGCAAGTTCATTAACAGTTATTACATCTGGAATTATTACTTCTTTTTTTTTTCTCTCTTTATTTTCCTGATTTTCTTTATTTTCTGATTTGTTAACGTTTCTAAGTTTTGCTTTTTCTCTTGCTCTTTTTATTGCAGCAAGTGATCTTACCTTCTCATTATCGTCATCAAGAGCTTGTGAGATGGTAAGTTTTCCTTGTCTTCTATTTTCAAAGCTCTTGGGGGTTTTTACAAATTTTGGTTGTTTAGGTTTCTCAGTAACTTCATTATTTGATTCTTCATTTGTTTTATTGTCTAAGAAACTTCTTGCGTTTGTTTTCTTTAAATTCTTTTTGTCATTTTTTTCAGTTGGTGTTTTATTTTTATTTTCTGTTACTGCAATCTCGGAGTTTTCTTCTCTCTTAATTTTTTCTGGTTGAGTGAGAGAAACATCAGGAGATTTTGGTTGTTCAACCTTTTCATTTTTTGAAAAGCCACTTATAGATCTTTTTTTCTTAACCTCAACTGAGACTGATCTACTTCTACCATGAGAGAAACTTTGTTTTATTTGACCAGCGTTTATTGTCTTCTTAAGTTGCAATTTACCGGTTAACTTATTCTTATCGTCATTATTTGTCATCTAGGTTTAACTTTTATACCAATGTTTTCTTGAATCCATAATTATTTGATCAGCTTTATCTTGATCCATGTCTCTAAAAATCTCAATTAATTCTGAATTTGACAAGTCTGCAAGCTGGTCTCTGGTTTTAATATTATTTTCGTTAAGTTTTAAAAGTTGATCTGTGTCTAATAGTCTTGTAGTCAACAAATAATCATCAAATCCAGATTCTTTTAACTTTGATAAATTTTCAACCCTAATTTTCTCAACACAAATTTTAGCCCTTTGTATTAGCTCTTTTGATAAATTTTCATCGAACCCTTCTATAGAGGTTAACTCCTCAAGAGAAACCATTGCAATTTCGTCAAGTGATGTAAAACCCTCTGTTACAAGCAAATGAGCTATCACTTCGTCAACATCTAACAAACTAATAAACTTTTGAGATAAGTTTTTAAATTCTTCGTTTCTTCTGTCAGACTCCTGTGATGTTGTTAATATATCAATACTCCAGCCAGTCAATGCACTAGCTAATCTGACATTTTGACCCTTTCTTCCAATTGCTAGGCTAAGTTGTTCGTCAGGAACTATTACATCAATTTTCTTCAGCTCCTCTTCTATAATTACTTTATCGACTTCTGCTGGACCTAAACCGTTAACTACAAATGTTGCAATATCTTCAGACCAAAGCACAATGTCAATTTTCTCTCCTTGCAATTCATTAACCACTGCCTGAACCCTACTACCTCTCATTCCAACGCAAGCCCCAACTGGATCAATGCTCTTCTCTTTAGTATAAACTGCAATTTTGGCTCTACTTCCAGGATCACGAGCAACAGACTTTACTTCTATTATTCCATCGTAAATCTCTGGAACTTCTTGAAAAAACAATTTTACTAAGAAATTGTTATGTGCTCTTGATAAAAAAATCTGCGGTCCTTTTAAGTCGTGTTTAACTTCATTAATGTAAGCTCTAATTCTGTCTGATCTCCTAAACACTTCTCTATTTAATAGTTCTTCCCTTCGCAAAATTGCTTCACCTTTTCCTAAATCCACGATCAGGTTTCCGTATTCAACTCTTTTTACGATCCCATTAACTATCTCACCGACCTTGTCTTTAAATTCATTAAATTGCATAATTTTTTCAGCCTCTTTTACTTTTTGAAAAATAACTTGTTTAGCTGTTTGTACTGCAATTCTTCCAAAATCAAGGGGAGGCAATTCCTCTCTTAAAAACTCTCCTATTTTTAAAGATTTATTTTTTAAATCTGAAATATTGATTTTATTTATTCTCTCTTCAGAAGGCAATATCTCTATGTCCTCAACAACTTCTTGATATCTATACAAACCTATTTTACCTGTTTCTTTATCTACATGCGCCCTGATATCTAGTTCGAATCCATATTTTGTTCGTCCGGCTTTAGCAATTGCCATTTCCATCGCTTCTATTACTTCCATTTCATCTATACCTTTTTCTTTAGCAATATTCTTAGCGACTTCGATTATGTCAAAAGATAAGGAATCTTTAATTTCGTTCTTTTCCAATTTATTACCTCTCTATTTTTTTCCTTACAAATAATATATCTGTTTTGAAATTTGAAAAGTTTAAGATATTCATACCAAGACTTTAAGGAAACATAAATAAATTTAATATTTTTTTTTAATCTTTATTTTTGATAAATAAATAAATTTATTCTTCTATTTTCTCTTTTTGCCTTTCTAAAATATTTTGTTGGGTATAGCTTATAATCTTTGAAAATTTGATTATCTGAGGTTTTTAAAAGAAGTTTGAAGAAATTTTGTTTTGAAAATGATTTTAAAATTTGATTTGAGTAATCTTCATCGTCAGTAGCGATTAATATTTCTGAATATTTAAGAGTTATTTTATAAAGATTTTTTACGAATGCTTCATTGATTAATCTTCTTTTTTTATGTTTTTTTTTTGGCCAGGGGTCAGGAAACAAAATAAAAATTTTTTTAAAATTTACACCACCTACAATTTTGAAAAATTGAGAGAAGGTTACATTTGAAAAAAAAATGTTTGAAATTTTTAAAATTTCAATTTTTTTTTTTAATTTTAATCCACCTGATATAAATGGATCAATTGCAAGAAAAATATCTTTTTTTTTTATTTGTGATTGAAAGATTAAATTTTCACCTTTACCAAAACCAATCTCAAGATTTACATTTTGAGAACTTTTAACCAATTTTTTTTTTATATCATTAAAATTTAGTTCATGAAAAAAAAATTCGTAACTTTCTAAGTCAAATGAATTGAATCTTTTTGTTTTTCTTGAGAGTCTCCTTCCATAAAAAGGGAGCATAATTAATATTCATTTAGAATTTTTTCAGCTAAATCAGTTTTTTCCCAAGAAAATGATCCTGTTTTAGGTATATATTCTCTTCCAAAATGGCCGTATGACGAAGTAGCTTCGTAAATAGGTTGGTCCAATTTAAGATGCGTTTTTATTCCGTTAGGTGACAAATCAACATGATTTTTTATGATGTTAATGATTTTATTGGTGTTTAAATCTGAACCACTATCAGTTTTCAAATAAATTGAAATTGGCTTTGCAACTCCAATAGCATAAGAAAGTTGTAATAAACATTTTTTAGCGAGTTTTGTAGCAACAACATTTTTAGCTATGTATCTAGCAATATATGCTGCTGATCTATCAACCTTGGTATAATCTTTTCCTGAAAAAGCTCCACCTCCGTGCGGAGCTGACCCACCGTAAGTATCTACAATGATCTTTCTCCCCGTTAAGCCAGTGTCTCCATCCGGACCACCGATTACAAACCTACCGGTTGGATTAATTAAAATATTTTCAGATTTAGGAAGGATTTCAACAGGAATTGACTCTTCGATTATTTGTATAACTTTTTTTCTTATTTGTTCATTTTTTGCATCTTCAAAATGTTGTGTTGAAACTACAATCGAAGTGACATTTTTCGGTTTGTTGTCCTCATATTGCATAGACACCTGGCTCTTTGAATCAGGGCCAAAAAAAGAATCATTGTTTTTTCTATAATTTGATAGATTTTGGAGAATCTTGTGTGAGTAATGAATTGGTGCAGGCATCAAATAATCGGTTTCGGAACAAGCATAGCCAAACATTATTCCCTGATCACCTGCACCTAGAACTTCTGAGGAGTCAACTCCTTGAGAAATGTCTTGAGATTGATTATGTAAATAATTTTCTATCTCTATATTCTCCCAATGAAAACCATCCTGCTCATAACCAATATCTTTAATTTTTTCTCTTATTTTTTGTTCTATTACTTCATTGTTAACCTCTTGGTGGTTTTGATTGATTTTTACCTCTCCTGATAAAATAACTCTATTTGTGGTAGCAAGGGTCTCGCATGCTACTCTCGAGTTTTTATCAGCCTTCATGTAAAGATCAACAACTAAATCTGAGATTTGATCACATATTTTATCTGGGTGTCCTTCTGAAACTGATTCACTAGTGAAAATAAAATTTGTTGAATTTTTTGACATAAACCTAACTACTATTTCATAATTAGAAAATTTTCAAATCTTTTCTTTTTTTTATTAAACAGTCAGTAAATATGCAGATAATAAGAATTATTAAAACTAAATACACCAAAACTATGTTTTTGTGTTTCATAAAGAAGGTTTGCGTTTTTCTCAAATACAAGTCATGCTCTATAATACCACTTTTATTTAAACCTATTTTCTTGAGGATTTTTCCATTTTCATCGGTAACGACAGAAATTCCAGAATTGGCGGAGCGAATAAGTGGAATACCTTTTTCAACTGATCGAAAAATTGATGCAGTCAAATGTTGTTTCGGGCCAATAAAGTTTCCAAACCAAGCATCATTAGTAATGTTTATTAAGAGATCAATTTTTTTATTGTTAAATGTTTGGAATATTGCTTCATAACAAATTGAGGGTTCAAGATATATTTTTTCTTGTTCTAATTCCAAAAATAGAACTTCATCCCTATCTCCCTTACTAAAATCTGTTTTTCCCGGAGTTAGTTTCAAAATGTTAAACAAAAATCGTAATGGTATAAATTCTCCAAAAGGTACCAATTTTTTTTTATCGTAAAAACTTATTTCATTTTTATTTATGATAAAAAAGGAATTGAAAACTTTAAAATTACTACCGTAAAATTCTCTTCTTAATCCTCCTGTAATAATGACTGTATTTTTATCAATTTTTTGTTTAATATAAGCTATTAAATCTTCGTTCTCGTTTAAAAAATCTGTTATTGCTGCCTCTGGCCAAATAACTAAAAGCTCTTCTTTACTATTCTTATTCGATAAAGTTAATAGTTTATCTAAATGTTCTTGAAACAAACTTCGATCCCACTTTTTATTTTGAGGAATATTTGGCTGTACAACTCTTATGGAGATAGTTTTAGATTCAAATTGTTCTTCTTTAAGTGGGAATATTGAAAAAAATATCAAAAATAGAGGAAATAATGTCAATGGATAAATAAAATTACTAGTTTTTTTTATTAAGCATAAAACTATTGTAATTATCCATAAGATTGTCAAAAAAGATAAACCGAAGACTCCAATAAACGATGAAATTTTAATAAAATTTTCATTAAAAATCCAAAGATGCCCGTAAAGATTAAAAGGTAGCCCACCAAAAATATTAGATCTTATAAATTCAGATATAAAAATAAAAAAAGAAATTAATAAAATCTTAGTAAAGAAAAAATCATATATTTTTTGAAAATTTATAAATTTTTTAATTAATATACATGGAACAGTGAAAAATAAGCCCATTAATGATGGGAAAACAATCAAAACCAAAGGAGCAAGGATTTTATGTTCTTCATAAATTAAAAAAGGATTCACAATCCAATGCATGGAAGTTAGAAAAAAACCTATACCAAACAACCAACCAGAAAGTATAGGATTAAAGTTACGAACTTTACAAAATAATCCTTTTATTAATAAATAATGTCCAAGGATTGAGAAAGGAATTAATATTGAAGAAAAGAAAGAAAAACCATTTAATAAACCACCAATAAAAAATGTATAATAATTAGGAAGTTTATTTAACATTAACAAGGATTCGTTTGATTTTTCTAGTATCTGCGTCTCTTATTGTAAATTCCAAACCACTTTTGTGATTAATAACCTCCCCTCTACTCGGAATCTTACCTAATAAGTTAAAAACCAAACCTCCTACTGTATCAATATCTTCTTTTTCTTCATCAGTAAAATAACCACCAATCTTTTTCTCTAGATCTTCAACGGGCAATCTAGCTGAAACATCGTAAGTTTTTTTTGAAATTTTCTTTATTTCTTCAATTTCTTCAAAATCATGTTCATCTTTTATTTCACCAACTATTTCCTCAACTAGGTCCTCAATGGTAACAAGTCCGTTAGTACCACCAAATTCGTCGACGACTATAGACATGTGAATTTGCTCTGATCTCATTTTTAGTAAAAGATCAAGAATCTTCATTGAAGGAGATGAAAATAGAATCTTCCTTGTAATTGTTTTCGAAAGACTTAAGTTATCTTTCTTTTTTTTGTTATTAACTTTTTCAAATAAATCTCTAATGTGAATCATTCCAATTATCTTATCTAAATTATCTTGAAAAACAGGTATTCTAGAATGTTTAGTTTTATTAATAAAAGTTATAAGTTTATCAATTTTAATATCCGACGAAACTGCATCTATATCAGCTCTTGGAATCATGACATCTTCTATACACTTGTCACTAAGATTAATTACATTTTTAAAAATGTTTTTGGTTCCGTCATCAATTTTTTCAGAATTACTTTTATTTTCATCAATCAAGTCTTCGATCACGTTTTTAAGTTCCTCTTTCTGATTTGATCGAAATAATGAAATGATGCTACCGTAAATTTTCTTTATCATGACTCATAAAGTATTTTTTTCATAATATCTTTTTCTTTAGCTTCCATTTCAACCGACTCTTTCGTATTTGAATGATCAAATCCATATAGATGCAAAGCGCTGTGAACAATCATATGAAGAAGGTGATCAAAAAAATTTTTTTTTTGATCATTTGCCTCTGAAAGAATTTTTTCAAGTGAGATAACGATATCACCTAAAACTAAATAATTTTCGAAGTTACTGATCATTCTTTTTTCATTTTGAGGAAATGATAAAACGTTAGTAGGTTTATTAATTTTCCTATATTTTGAATTAATTTTTTTTATCTCTTCATTATTTGTTAAAAATACTGATACATACGTTTTTCTTTTTTTATATTCAAGTATTTCAAGAGTTTGATCAACAGATTTTTTAACAAAATTTTTAATTTTTTTTGTTTTAAAACTCTTTTCACAATTAAACTGGATTTCAATAATTTTTTGATTACTTTTTTTTATATTTCTCTCCAACCCTTTGGATTTTTTCAAACTCATTATATTTAGATACGATTTTTGAAACTAATGGATTTCTTACTACATCACTCTCTTCAAACTCTATAAACCCTATATCCTTTATATCTTTTAGAATATTGATTGATTCACGTAGGCCAGATTTAGTTCCTGAGGGCAGATCGACTTGAGACAAATCACCATTAACAATCATTCTAGAATTTTCACCTAGCCTTGTTAAAAACATTTTCATTTGTATTGCAGTTGTGTTTTGGGATTCATCCAGAATGATAAAAGAGTTTGACAAAGTTCTACCTCTCATAAAAGCCAAAGGTGCAATTTCAATCATTCCATTTTCTATTTTTTTTAAAACCTCTGAAAAAGATAACATATCATTTAAAGCATCATAAAGCGGTCTTAAATATGGATCAATTTTTTCTTTCAAATCACCAGGAAGAAATCCAAGTCTTTCTCCAGCCTCGACAGCAGGTCTAGATAAAATTATTTTCTCGATTTGTCCAGATTTTAACATTGAGACTGCTAAAGCAACAGCTAAATATGTTTTACCAGTTCCAGCTGGTCCACAACAAAAAACTAAATCTTTCTTCCTTACTAAATTAAAATATTCAACTTGTCTTTTGGATCTTGGCTTTATTAATTTTTTTCCAGCCGTAAAATTCAGCGACTCGATATTTTCTTTACTATCAAGTGATCCACATTTAGTATCCTGTAATAAATTTATCATTCCATAAACCTCTCCTTCGTCCAAAAAATGATTTTTTTTAACATTTTCAAATAATGTTTGAAGTAAATTACATGTTATTTTTACTTTGTTTACCTCTCCACTCACTTTGAGAAAATTTCCTCTAGGATAAATTGATACGAACAATTTATTCTCAATGATTTTTAGGAATTTGTCATGTTCACCAAATACAATAGGTAAAATAGAATTATCGCTAAAAGATATTGTCTTAGAAAAAATATTTAAGTTTTTGTTCAATTTTTTTGTCAATTGTTTCTCTATGCAGATACCCTTCCGTGAAACGAGTAAGACGTAAGATCTTCTAGTTTCACACTCAAGAGTTTCCCAACTAGATTCTTAGATGAAAGAACATGGACAGGCTGAAGGTGAGGCGTTCTTCCTACATATTGATTAAGTTTTTTTCCTTTCCCAGAAAAAAGAACGTCAACTGTTTTGTCAATAAAAGATAAGTTAAATTCGGTTTGATGTTTATTTAAAATACTTTGTATTTTTTTAAGTCTCATATCAACTACATCACAATCTATTAAACTATCCTTTAAAGAAGAGGGTGTTCCTGGCCTTGGCGAATATTTAAATGAATATGAACTTGCAAATCTCACCTTTTCAATTACTTCCAAAGATTCTTGAAAGTCTTTATCTGTTTCCCCTGGATAACCAACAATAAAATCAGAGGAAAACGCCATATTTTTTTTAACCTTCTTTATTTTTTCAATCAAACTCAGATAAAAAGTTTTACTGTGCTTTCTGTTCATTTTTTTCAAAATTCTATCAGAGCCGGACTGAATTGGTAAATGTAAGAAAGGCATTAGTTTTGGGTTTTTTTTGTGTTGATCTATCAGATTATCATCAATATCAATGGGGTGAGAGGTAAGATACCTTATCCTTTCTAAGCCCTGAATATTTGACAAAATTTGACATAAATCACCAAGTTTAATTTTTTTTCTTACTCCGTCTTTTATTACATTGGACTCGTATGAACTTACGTTTTGCCCAAGAAGTGTAAGTTCTTTTGCACCATTTTTTACCAAAGCAATTGTCTCCGCATATATGTTTTCAACAGATCTCGAAAACTCTGCTCCTCTAGTGTAAGGAACTACACAAAATGAACAAAATTTGTCACATCCCTCTTGAATTGTAATTAATTTGCTGACTTCTTTACTTTTTGATGGAATTAGTGAAGAGAATTTGTTCTCGCATAAAAAATCATTGTAAACTTTATCACTATTAGATTTTTTTAGGATCTTTGGAAGCTTGTGAAAACTTTGAGGGCCAAAGATATAGTCTACGCTTTTGTTTCTTTTTAGAATTTCTTCTCCTTCAGCCTGAGCTACACACCCTGTAACAATAATTTGCATTTTTTTTCCAAGCTTCATTTTGTACTCTTTAAATTTGGAAAGCCTGCCCAAATCTGAATACAACTTCTCTGACGCTTTTTTTCTAATATGACAAGTATTAAGAATTGCAATATCAGACTCTTCAAAATTTTTTGATGCTTTATATCCATTATACTCTAATAGATCATTGAGTTTTTCGGAGTCATATTCATTCATTTGACATCCATAGGTTTTGATAAAAAACGATCGATTCATGTATATAATTAATTAAATAATTTTTAGTCTTTTACAAGAATTTAAATTCATTTAGTTTTATTTGATTGTCAACTTCTAATAGCTGGTAGTCATTTTTAACTTGTTCTGATATCCTTTCGAAACAATACTTGCAAGCCTCTTTTCTATTTAAAAAAACTGAAAATTTTTCTGATTTGTGAAAACTTATATTGACCTCACTAGTTCCAAGCCCTAGAAACTGCCAGAAATGTGGTGCTAGATTCATAGCACCGAACCATGCTAAAAAAGGTCTATGAGTTTTAACCAAGGGAAGACCGTCAAGCTTGTTGTAAGAAATTGAAATTGGTTGTAACTTGTAATTTCTTAATTCTTTGTGATCAACTATTTCAAAAAGAGAACTTTTAAAATTTAACACTTTCGAACCATCACTAGATGTGCCTTCAGGAAATAAAATTACATTGAAACCATTCTCCATATTTTCTTTTATTAAAACAGCTTGTTTCTTTACAGATCTTCGATTTTCTCTTTCAACAAAGATTGTTTTACCCAGCATACAAAGTTTATTGATAATCGGCCAGTTTCTGATATCTGACTTAGCTACAAAGACCGCATTGACTAGAGAGCCTAAAATGATAATATCCAGATAAGAGATGTGATTTGAGATAAACATTACTCTTTTTGTCTCTTGTTCGCCTGATACCTTCAATTTTATTCCAAATATTTTTCTTATACCGAAAAATAAAAAATTATAAAAAACGAAAAAAAAACGCTTCGTGAGGCAAAATGCAATGAATTGGCAAAATGATATTGTTATTATCCATGGAATTAAGATAATGAGCTTTAAAAATGAAAGTATTGGTGAATACAACATTAATGAATTTTCTCAAAAGAAAGTTGTGCATATTTTTTCAATATTTTTTTGGAATTCAATACGATTAGAACGTCAGTTGTATCAAATTTTGAATCAACTATAGCTCCAGGACCTATCCATGCTCCAACTCTAATGTAAGCTTTTATGAGGGGAGGTAAATTTCTAAATTCTTTCTCAATGTCAATTTTATTTTTATTCATGATATTAAAGTTGGCTCTGAGTTTTTTGACAGGTTCAGTGCTCAAAGATTTTGGTGCTTTATGATAATGATAAAGATAAGAAAGCTGTTTTATAAATAATTTATAATTAGAAGATGGAAAACTAGCACAACCAAAAATTAGATCTACTCGATTATTAATTATATATGTCGCAAGTCCCCTCCATAATAACCTAATTATTCTTCCATCTCTATAATGTTCATGAACACAAGATCTTCCGGCCTCTAATAATGTAGAATCGCTACTTGCTAATAAGTTTGAAATATCAAACTCTGACTCACTATAGAATATTTGTTTCGCTAGTAATTTTGGTTTTAGTAATAGTCTGTAAGTACCTACAACAAAATCATCTGACACGGACTTATCAATTACCACTAAATGATCACAAAATTTATCATATTCATCAGAATCAGATTGTTTAATTTTAGAATTTTTAAAAAAACTTTTTTGTCTCAACTCTTTTACTTGATTAATTAATGGATGGGAATCATTAATAATTTTTAAATTAAATCGGCCTAAATCAATGTCTAGAAACCGTGAATTTGGAGATACTTGTGATGATGTATTAATGTATGAGTTTGCTTCTAATTTTTTGCTTGTTGACCACTTCTTTAAATAAAATAATTTTTTTGCAGCTATTCTGACTTTGTTTAATAAGTCTCTTAATTTTTCAACTTTTGAAAAATTATTTTGATTTGGTTTATTTTTTTGATCTATTTTTAACAGGAACAGCATATAACTCTAACCTATAATCTACTAACGTATAACCCATCTCTTTTGCAACTTGCTTCTGCATAGCATCGACTAACGTATTTCTAAATTCCTTTACTTTACCACTTTTAATATCAATCAAATGATGATGGTTCTCTCTAACAGTTTCATACCTTGAGCTATATCCCTTAAACTCGTGCTTTTCAAGTAAATTATTATCTTCAAACAGCTTGATTGTCCTATATACTGTAGCAATACCAATTCTTTTGTCGATTTTTACCGCTCTTTTATGCACTGACTCAACATCTGGATGATCTGAAGAATCTGATAAAACTTTAACGATAATTTTCCTTTGCTCAGTTAACTTGAGACCGAGTTTTTTGCATTTATCTATCAATGTTTCCAATTTTTAAACCTATTGTTGAATTTTTATTTAATTTTATCTATTTTGGAATTGTTAGTAATTAATCGTCTCACAGATAATATAACATATTAGAGGGTCAAATGAAAAAAAAAGTTTTAGATGTTACTAATTTTAAATGCCCTATGGCATTTTTAAAAACAAAAGAATTTATAAAACTTAATATTAATAACAAAAAAATTATAATTATTAAAGGCAGAAAAGACTTTGAGCTCTTGTCCAATAGTTTAAAAAAAAATTTCCAACTGAACGTTGTTGAAAAAAATAAAGAGATCTTCGAGATAGAATTAATATAAAATTAAATAATTCTAAGCATTGTAAAAGAATCATTGAAAGTATCTTCATTTCTGTAATAGTTTTTTCTTCTCCCACTAAAAATAAAATTGTGTTTTTTATAAAATTTGATCGCGTTTAAATTTGTCTCATTAACATCTAGAATGATTTTTTTTAATTTATTTTTTTTGCAATATTTTAAACAATAGTCTAGAAAATTTTTTGCCACACCTTTTTTTCTATATTCAGGAACAACGAAAATAGAATAAATCTCTATAAAGTCGTCTATTTTTTTAAAAAAACAAAATCCGTTTATTTTTTTATTTGAAGTAAATATATATCCCTCGAAAACACTGTTTTTTATTGAATTTTCGAGCTCTTCTGTACTCCAAATATTGGTTCCGAAATCTCTTAAATTTTTTTCTTGTAAAGTAAAAATCTCTTTTGAATGATTTTCATTCAAAGGTAGAATGTAAAAATTATTCATAATATGTATGGTGATAAATCAATCTTTTGTTATTTTGACCATAACCGGAAAAAACAGCATTTGCAATTCTTTTGGCGCAAGGTTTAAAAACTATTTTTTTATTTTTTTCCCCCCAATTTAAACTTGAAAAAAATTTATTTGAATTAGAAACTAAAATAAAATCTTTGTTCTTTTTACTTTTTTCATTTATAAACTTTTGTAATTTTTCTAAATCTCCTACTAAAAAATTAGAATCTGGGGTGTATAATTTTTTTTTATGTTTAAATAACTGATAAAAAAAATTATTATTAAAATTTTCATAGAAAATTATAATATTTTTTTCGTAATTTTCTAGGCAAGACAAATAAATTTCAAATTCAGTTACATTAATTATTTTAGCTTTATGCGAGAATGCGATTGCTTGAGCAATAGCTTTGAGAGCTCGAAGAGCAGTAAAACTTCCGGGTCCTACTGAAAAAAAAATATTACTAATTTGAATTTTTTTATTTAGAACTTTATTAATTAGTAAAAAAATAGAATCGTTCTGTTTACCGTTAATAATTTTTTCAAAAAACTTTTTTAGTAGTTTTCCTTCATAAAGTGCTACAGAAATTCTTTGACTTGAACTAAAAATTGATAATGATAACATATTTCTTTATCTAAAAATGAATCAAAATCTAGTCAAAGTAAACAAAAAAAAATTAGAAGTTTTAATTGATTTGAGATACTCAACTTCAAAAAACTTTACAAAAGAAAAAGTTTTTTTATCAAATGAATGCTATATTCATAAAGTTGCTTATGAGCATTTAGATTTAGCAGTTCAGATAGCAAAAAAACAAAACCTTAAAATTAAAATATTTGATGCATACAGACCTGTTTATGTCCAAAAAAAGCTATGGGAATGTTTGCCCGATCCAAATTTTATTGCACCCCCTGACAAGGGCTCTCCTCATTCAAGAGGTGTCGCAATTGACATAACACTTGTAAATTCTGATAATATAGAACTTGATATGGGTACTGGGTTTGACGAATTTTCAAGACTTTCATATCATGGTTGTTTGGATATAACTAAAGAGGCCTATAAAAATAGATTGATGCTCTTGGGTATTATGACTGATGCTGGTTGGGATTTCTTTCGAAATGAATGGTGGCATTATCAACTCTATAACTCCAAAAACTTCCCTATAGTTAATGACATTTGAATCACTTATTAAAAAAGCTTTTTTTATTTTCCTTTCCTTTATTGTAATTAAGGCTAATGCTGAAGAGTCAAATATTGCAGTACTTATGTATCATAGAATCGGTGATGATCGATATCCTAGCACTAATATTTCGCAGGAACTTTTTGAAAAACATATTGAATATTTAGTTGAGGAAAACATTAATGTTCTTCCAATCACAGAGCTTTCAAAGTATCTAAAAAAAGAAATCAGTCTCACTAATAAAACTGTTTTTATCACTATTGATGATGCTTACAAGTCATTTTTTCAAAATGGTTTTCCGATTCTTAAAAAGAATAAACTTCCTTTTGGCATTTTTGTTTCTTCAGATTATGTATCTAGTGCAGAAGAGTCTGAATTTATGAGTTGGTCAATGCTCAAAGAGGTTTCTAGGAACAATGGCCTTATTCTTAACCATTCTAAAAGTCACGAAAGTCTTGTGGGAATGGATTTACAAATACTAAAAAAAGAAATAGAACAAAATCAAATTGAAATTGAAAAAAAAATTGGTAAACAACCCAAAATTCTCTCTTATCCTTACGGAGAAAGCAGCAGAACCATAGAAGAAGTAATAAAAATGTTAAATTATGAGATTGCTTTTTCTCAACATTCAGCTCCTATTCACTCAGATCAGAACCAATACCGTCTCCCAAGATATGCTTTAAATGATGAATTCGGAAGCTTAAAAAGATTTAAAATGATTATTCAAACAAAGCCTTTGGAAATATTTGAAAGTTCTTTTGATGACTCAATTGTTAATACAGATGAATTAGATTTTAGTTTTCTTACAAAATTTCCTTCGGAATTAGTTAATTGTTTTGTTAATAACTCGGCATCTATGATAAAGAAAGATGAAGGAGAGAGAGTTAGCTTATATCTTTCAAAATTAAAAAATGGAGTTAGGTATAGGATAAATTGTACCTATATTGATCAAAATGGAGAAATTTTTTGGTATGGAAAAATGATTAAAAGAGTAAATTAATTTAAAAGTCCACTAGTTTTATCAAATTTCATAAAATTATTTGTTTCTATAAGAAGCTTTAAATCATCAACGTAAGCTTGACTTCTTTCCGAATAATTTTTTAAAAAATTTGCTAGTACATTTCCTGATAAGCTCTCTCCACTCATCCTTAATTTCCTTCTTTCTTGTCTAAAATCCTCATATGCAAGATGAGTATTGATGTTTTTTAAATATGATCTTACTGATTCTGAAAGTGTGGGAAATTTCTTAACAAAAAATTTCTTTCCAATTTCTCTATCTCTGGGTTTAATGCCTTTTTTTCTGTCAAATGTATATTGTCCAAAAATAGCATTTCCCTCATTCAAATAACGCGAGCTTCCCCATCCACTTTCAATAGCGGCTTGAGATAGAACCAAGGAAAGAGGAACTATATCAACCCTTACAAGTAAATTTCCAATACTCGATTCTGTGTAGTCATATTTTTCACTAAGGTCAAATAGCCAATTGGGCCAAAATTCTCTAGAAGCGACATCCCCTCCTGATTGATTCCACCAATCAAGAATTCTTTTTCTTTCCTCTAGTATTTTTCTATTTTCTACAAAAATTATTGGTAATAATGTATTTATAAATAATTTCTTCCTTTTATTGACTGACTTTATATTTAGAAAATCATTAGGCCAGCTAGAGAAAATAATTAAATTTGATGATTGGTCATTTAGAAAAGACTCAACAGAAAAATTATATTTCTCAAAAATATCAATCATTTCATTTGCTTTACCAATAAAATCGACCTTTGATTCATTATTCATATAGGCTAGCATCGATTTGTCTTGAACTGTAAAGCTGATTGAAGTATTTCCAATATTTTTTATATTTGAAAAACTTCTATAAAATCCCACAGCCAAATTAATACAGATAAATGAAACCAGAAGAACCACTAGGTTTCTGTAAATTGCCTTACTTTTATCCATTATTGGTTAATAGCTTCAACTGATTGAATCTCAGGAATATAATATTTAAGCATATTTTCGATTCCAGATTTTAATGTTATTGTTGAGCTAGGACATCCAGAGCAAGCACCTCTAAGTTCAAGAAACACAATTCCTTTTTGAAGTTTCACAAAGTTTATATCACCTCCGTCTTGAGCAACAGCAGGTTTAATTCTTTCTTCAAGTAGTTCGTTTATTTTATTAACAATTTCTTGATCTTTTTTTGTATATTTTATTTTCTTTTCTTTTGATTTGGTCTCCAATTCAAAATTTTCAATTTCCCCGCCAGAAGTAAAATAGTCTAAAATTGATGACAATAAAGTAGGTTTTAAGATTTCCCATTCTACTGATTCAGATTTGGTCACAGTCAAAAAATCTTTTCCAATAAAAACACCCTTTACGTTTTCATCAGCAAATAACTTGCTGGCAAGAGAGTTAGTTGTGGCCTCTTCAGGAGATTTAAACTCTAGAGTTCCTTTGGCAAGCAATGTCTTACCAGGAAGAAATTTTAAAGTGGCCGGATTTGGGGTTTCTTCAGTCTGTATAAACATAATCTTAAAATAATGAAATCATGATAACTTGTCAATTTCTTCTTCGGTTAAAAGTGGAGGAATGATTGTTATAGGAACTTTTATTTTATCACTTTGTTTTAGGGTAAAAGCACTTATCAAAGGGTCTCCGGTTGATCTATTCGTTGAAGCCGCCAAAACAAAATTTGAAATAAATTTATTGGCACTGAGAAACTCTATAATACATTCTAGTCTGTCACCTTTCATTATGAATTTCTTGGGTTTTTTATGAGAAAACGTTAGAACATAATTTTCATATTCTTTAATTTTGGATTCAGCTTCTTCTCTTGACTCTCTCTCGGCTATGTCTTCAACTGCCTTCCAATGACTAAACTCTAGTGTTTCAAAAGTATATAAAAGTGCTACTCTGCCATTTGTTCTAGCTGATCTTTGAGCTGCATACCTTAGCGCGTTGAATATTTCCTTTGAATCATCAAGGACGACAAGAAATGTTAGTTCTTTTTCTGTCATAAGTATTTTCTAAATAATAATCCTGCTGATAGACCTAAACTAATTGCAATTATAGCAGAAAAGAGTCCATACATAAATGAGAAATTGTGAGCAAATTTAAAAATAAAAGAACTTAAACCAGGTTTATAAACTTGTATTTTTACTTTTTTACTTTCAAAATTATTTATACTATCGATTATATTCAATGATACTGTGTAATCTCCCTCTGGAGCATTTTTTGGAAGTTTAACCGGAATTTTAAAAAAGTTAGGTAATTTCTTGTTTACCACCTCAAATGAATTATTCTTAATTAAAAATAAACCCAGTGACATTTTCTTTTTAATTAGATCTCTTTTAAGATTATCGTTGTCTTCTCCTACAAGTTTAACATTATCAAATAAATCTTTTTTCACTTCAAAATCAATTTCATCATCATTTTTATTTGTGTAGTAGTGAAATAGACCGGGGTAAACAAATTCTCCAGTTTTATTCCATGACCACATTCCAAAAATCTTTTTCTTATTTTGTAAAATAACTTTCTGGTTTGGTCCTTTAATCTTTAGAACTAAAGAACTTTCAGAATCTGTAAATCCAAAAATTGTGAAGTCAGGCTTAACTTTATCTTTTGAAATTTCAATAAATCTATCTGATAAATCAAAGATTAATGACTCAGAACTAGATTCTTTGAAAAACGAAATCGCAAAAAATATAAATATGATTTTTATAAATACTCTTCTAAACATTTTGTAATATGATCCTGGAGTTTGCATTTGGTTCACTTACTAACTCTATACCCATCATAATACATACAATTAATACTATTAAGGCAAGTAAGATTCTAATTTGTTCTCCTTTAAATCTAGATGTAAATTTTGATCCATATTGAGCACCAATCACACCCCCAATAAGTAAAAAAATTGCTAATATTAAGTCTACCGAATAGTTAAAAGTAGCATGAAGAATTGAAACATTTAGTGTAACAAAAACGATTTGAAATAATGAAGTACCAATTGCCACAACAGTTCCCATTCCAAATAGATATATCATTGCAGGAACCATTACAAATCCACCTCCAACTCCCATGAATGCTGATAATAGCCCAACAAATATTCCAACAAAAATTGGGAGCAAGATTGAGATAAAAATTTTAGATTGTCTAAACTTCAATTTTAGTGGCAGATAGTCCAAGAAACTTCTTTTCTTCTTTTTATAAGAGGAGTCAATTTTTTTTTCACTAACAAGAGATATTGTGCTCTCAATTAACATTAAAGTTCCAATAATCGCTAAAAATAGAATATACAAAAACTTAATTATTAAATCGATATTTCCAGACTCTTTTAAAAAATTGAATAATATAACACCAACAGTTGACCCAAAAATCCCGCCGATAAGTAAGAAAATTCCTATTTCATAATCTATGTTTTTTTTTATACCGTGGGCCATAGCGCCTGATACAGACGAGCCAAGTATTTGAACAGACTCTGTCCCCACAGCAGTAGCTGGTGGAATCCCCATAAAAATTAGTAATGGTGTCATTAAAAATCCTCCTCCAACTCCAAATAAACCAGACATGAATCCTACTAAGAAACCAAAAAATAGAATTAACAATAAATTAATTTGAATTTCGGCAATCGGAAGATAAAAACTCATGATTTAAAAAGTCCGATTATGTTTTTTAATTTTGTTAAATTTTCATTTGCCATTTCATTCGCTCTAAGATTTCCGTCCTTTAAAATAGAATCAAGATAATCTTCATTTTTTAAAAGCTTCTTCATCTCGGAAGAAATTAAAGAAATTTTTTCTACAAGAAGATCGCTTAAATCTTTTTTAAAAATTTTAAAATCTTTGTCGACATAATTAGATATTATTTTATCTACTGATTCATTATTTAATGCAGAAAATATATTTATTAAGTTTTTGATTTCGGGTCGACCATCCAAATCTTGAAAATGTTCTGGGAACGGATGAGAATCTGTTTTAGCTTTCTGAATTTTTTTTTCTATTTCTATAGAATTGTCAGAAAGATTAATTCTAGACTGATCTGATGGATCTGATTTACTCATCTTCTTCAATCCATCTCTTAGACTCATCACCCTTGTGGCATTTCCAGTAATGATTGGTTCAGGAATTGGGAAAAAATCATTTTGATAATATCTATTAAATGCTTGTGCTATATCTCTTGATAATTCCAAGTGTTGTTTTTGATCATCTCCAACAGGCACATGTGTTGATTTATAAAGAAGAATATCAGCGGCCATTAATACCGGATATGAATATAAACCTAACGGCGCTCTCTCTTTATTTTTTCCTGCTTTATCTTTAAATTGAGTCATTCTATTAAGCCAGCCAATTGGTGTATGACAACTCAATATCCATGCGAGCTCGCTGTGTCCTGTAACATTTGATTGAACAAAAATTATTGTGTTTTTAGGATTTATTCCTGAAGCAATATATGCAGCCGCGACTTCTCTTGTATTTTGAAGTATTTGTGTGCGACTATCTGAAGTAGTAAGCGCATGTAAGTCTACAATACAAAAAATACAATTGTTTGATGATTGAAGTTCAATCCAATTTTTTATTGCCCCGAGATAGTTACCTAAATGAAGATTACCTGTTGGCTGCACACCTGAAAAAACCAAATTATTTACTTTTTCTGAATTTTCCATTTGTTTATCTCTAATTCTTTAATTCCTAAAAAATACATCAGGGCAGAATAAATAATTATCCCAAAAATAATACATAAAATAAGAATAAAATTTGTATTATATAAAGTATACATTTCAAAATTATTTATCATAAACTCATAGGTTTTTAAAACAATATAAGACATAGTTAGTGATGCTAATGAGACTTTAAGAAATACTTTAAAAATCGAAATATCAAAAGAGTAGTTAAGATTTTTGTTTAATATATAAAAAAGTAAAATAAAATTTATCCAAGCAGATGCAGAAGTTGAAATTGCTAAGCCAACATGAAGAAACTCCCTTATTAAGATGAGATTAAGTATTAAATTAATTGACATACAAAATAAAGAAATTTTTATAGGAGTTTTTGTATCTTCATTTGCGAAAAATGGAATAACTAAAATTTTTATCATAATGAAAGCTGGCAAACCACAGCACAACGCTATAAGTGCTGAGCTAGTTGCTTGAACATCTTTATATTCAAATGCTCCTCTAAAAAATAGAAATGAGATAATGTTTTCTGAAAAAATCAACAATCCAAAAAAAGCAGGAATTGAAAATAAAATTCCAAATTTTATTGCTTTAGAAATGCTTTTTTCAGCTTCTTTCTTTTGGTTTTTTTTAACCTGAGACGATAAAACTGGTAACAATGCAGTGCCAATTGCAATTCCAAGTACACCTAAAGGAAGTTGATTTACTCTATCTGCATAGTATAAGAAAGAAATGGAACCGTCTGGAAGTGTTGATGCAAGAATCATATCAATCAACAAATTAATTTGATAAGCACCATTTCCTAAAATTGCTGGCAACAATAACTTAAAAAATTTGGTTATTTCTTTATCACTTTTGAATGTCTTTAAAAAATAAAAATTTAAGGAAAGCTTAGATTTATTTCTTCGAATATTATAGTACATCCATATGACTTGAATTATTCCTGCAATTGAGACAACAAAACTTAATGTAGAAGAAATAAAAAATAAATTTTCAGATTTAAAATAGATAAGAAGTGTAAAAATCAACGATAAATTTAAAATGATCGGGGTGACAGCCATTGAAGCAAATTTTCCCAGTGTATTTAAATAAGCTCCCATCAGAGACGTTAAACAAATAAAAAGAACAAATGGAAATGTAAGTCTTGTCAAATTAATTGAATGATTAAATTTTTCAGGGTTATCTGAAAAACCAGGTGCAATAAGAGTAATTATTAATGGCATGAAAATTTCTAAGATGAGAACAAATGCCAAAAGTGCGACTAAAAGAAATGAAAAAATATTTGAAAAAAAAGCGTCAGCACTTTTTTTACCTGATTTTGTCCTTACTCCTGAAACCACAGGTATGAACGCAGCATTCATTGCACCTTCTCCTAAAATTCTTCTGAACAAATTGGGTAATTTAAAAGCTACAAAAAAACAGTCAGAAATCAAACCGGCTCCAATTACTCTTGCAATAAGTAAATCTCTGAAATAACCAAGTATCCTACTTAAGAATGTTAAAGATCCGACTATAGAAATTATTTTAAATAGCATTACTTAAATTTTGACTGAGTTTATTTTGGATTTCAGTCTTTAATTTTGTTATCATTGTTTTGTTTTGAATCTTTGAGCCGTATTCACTTCTTAAATGAAAACTATCCTCCACAAAATCACCATTAGTTGAAATTTTGGCCATTGATATAATAATCTTATTTTTTAAAAGGATTTTTGAAATATCATACAAAAGCTTAGGTCTGTTATTTGTCTTTACAATCAAAATACTATAAGTTGCAGAAGAAATATTATCAATTTCAACATCAGCTTTATTTTCAAGAAACTTGATTTTTGATTTTATGTCATCCTTTAATTTAAATTCTAATCCTTCTCCCAAATCCCTAATTTTTTGATTTAAAGATTTTAAAGAGTTTTTGGCATCATATTTACTATATTTTCTATTTTGATTAAAAGATAATTTAAATGTATCTATAACCGTTCCATTGTCTAACGTAAAGATTCTAGATTCATAGATTGATAAATCTTCAGATACAAAAATCGATATTAGATTCAAAAATAGACCTGGCCTGTCCTTTGTTACAATAATAATGTCAAAAAATGAAGTGTTACTAAATTTTCGAATCACATAATCAAAATGAATGTTCTCATTTAAAAGAAACTTTTCTATCTGGTAAGCTATCATTTTCTCAGATTGTAGTAGCCAATAATTAGGGTAGGAGATTTTAGAAATTTCAGACATCTTGGACTTTGTGATCTTTCTAGAACTTTTCACAATATTTTGTTGAATTTTTGATATTTTATTGTTCAAACTTGTAACTTTTGAGGGTGTCCTAATTTGTTTTTCTATCTTTAAAAAAAGCTTACTCAGTAATGTCGCTTTCCAATTGTTCCATAAACCCTGATCTACTGCTGAAATGTCAGTTACTGTAAGAATAAATAAAGATCTTAAAAAAGGAATGTTTTTAATTTTCTGTGTTACATGTCTTATAACCGAATGATCTTCAAAGTCTTTTTTAAAAGCAACATCACTCAGTAATGAATGATTATACACAAGTTTTGAAGTTTGCTTAGCCACAGTCATATTTTCCCCTAATCTTAAGACAATTTTTTTTGAAATTTCTTTACCTTTTTTGTTATGTTCTCCACCTTTACCTTTTCCAATATCGTGTAAAAGAGCTGCATAAAAAAGGGACCTTCTATTTAAATTTTTTTTAATTTCATCAAAGGAAAATGAATAATTTTTATTTACCATTTCACCTTTTTCCAAATCTTTCAAAATGTTTAACGCTTTTATAGTATGTTGACCAACTGACAAAGAATGAAATCTATCAAATTGGGGAAGATCAGATATTTTAGAGAATTCAGGTATTAACTTTGAAACTATTCCTATTTCATATAAATTGACAAATTTTTTTTTATCCAATGAAAAAAATATTTTTCTAAATAGTTTTATATTTTTTTCTGTAAAAATTTCTTTTCTTGCGAGCTTGTTTATGTTCTCGAATGCAAGCCTTCTATCGTTTCCATTATCAATTCCTTTATCTACCTTTTTAAGATAAGCTTCAAGTTTGAATTCATGTTTTACCTTTAAGGAGTTTAATTCAAGATGTTTGCTCTTATTTTTAAGTAATTTATCAATTATTTGTGTAAAAATTTCCGTCAAATTTTTAGTGTCTCTAATACTGCTAAAATAATTTTTAATCATTTTCTCCACATAAAGATTTTGATTTTTAACAGCAATTTTTTTTGGAATTTTGTAAATTAATCTGGAAATACTGATTTGAAAATCAAAGGAAAGCTTATCATTTGCTCTTTCGCTTAAATAGTGAAGATGACATCTTAATAACAACAAAAATTCTAATGAAGATCTTAATGTTTTTTTTTCTTTGATTGATAACAAATCAGATGATGTTTTAAAGTCATTAGCATTGAGCATTTTGAAAATATTTATACCCCAGAAAATTAAATTGATATCTCTCAGCGAACCTTCACTTTCCTTTAAATTTGGTTCATTTTTGAAATAGTCATAACCAACCTCGATTACCCGTTTGTTTCTCTCATCTAGCTTATTTCTTAAGAGTTTGTCTCCATACTTCACGATGTCTGCTCTAAAGTTTTTCTGTAATTCATTAAATAAAATCTTCGATCCGCAAATGTTCCTGGCGTCTAACATTGAAGTTTGTATCACATGATCTTTTCTTGATAATTTTATTGATTCCTCAACATTTCTGACCGCATAACCTATGTTTAAACCTAAATCCCATAAAGGAAACAGAAAAAGCTCAACAAGTTTTTTCTTGCTTTCTTCACTTACATTTTTTTGAAATAAAAAAAGTAGGTCTAAATCTGAATTGGGTGCTAATAATTCTCTTCCGTATCCTCCAACAGCACAAATACAGAAAATGACATTTGATTCGATGAAGTGTTTTGCTTTCAATTTATTAATTTCGATAATAATTTCATCAATCAATTGTGAGTTAGCTTTACAGCAACTAATCGCTTTGTTTTGCTTTAAAAAGTCAATTTTTATCTTTTCTCTTTTAGTGAGAAATCTTTTTTTAAGCGTTTGAAATTCCTTATCAATTATTTTTTGCTTTACTTCCATTATCTTAGAAGTTTTTTTTCATAGCATAAAGAATATCTAGTGCATCTTTAGGACTAACCTCATCAAGATTGACTCTGTCTAACATGTTTTGAAGATCATTGAATTTATTTTCGTTAGTATTATCATTTGCATCAAAGTCATCATTTTTTTTTGAAGTTGCTTTATAATCTTTTTCTGGATCAAATGAATCTAGGATTTCTTTAGATCTAATTACAATTGGTTTTTTTAATCCAGCCATATTAGCAACATGCAAACCAAATGAGCCCTCTGATATCCCATCAATTACTTTATAAAGAAAAATAATATCATCATTCCATTTTTTAATTTGAAGTGTTTTTAGTTCAAGACATTTATAGTCTTTTGATAGAGAGCAAAGCTGTTTATAATGCGTTGCAAAAAGTGTTAAGCAATTTATTTCTTTTAATATAAACTCCAGAACGGCTTGCGCTATAGCAAGTCCATCTTCTGTAGATGTTCCTCTTCCAAGCTCATCCAAAATTACAAGTGAGTTTTTAGTTGCTTCATTGATTATTCTCGAAGTCTCTATCATTTCTGTCATAAAAGTTGACATTCCCTTGGACAGGTTGTCTGATGCTCCTATTCTAGTAAATACTTTATCAAAAACACCTAGGTTAGCTGACTTTGCTGGCACAAATGAACCAATTTGATTTAAAATAATTATGATTGCAGTCTGCCTTAAAAAAGTACTTTTACCTGCCATATTTGGACCAGTCATAAGCCAAGCGAAATTGTTTTTACTCATAACACAATCATTGGGGGTAAATTCCTGCGCATTTTTAAATAAACTTTCTTCTACTACAGGGTGTCGACCATCAATTATTTCAATTTTATTTTCACTAACAATATTTGGTCTACAGTAATTCTTATCTAGCGCTAGACTTGCAAAACTTGAAATTACATCTACGAACGAAATTTTTTTGGAAATATGATAAATTTCCTTATTAGCGTTGTTTATTTTCTGACAGATCTCACTATAAAGATCTTTTTCAAGTATAATTGATTCCTCTTGAGCATTAAGTATTTCATCAGAAACTTTCCTAAGTTCTTCTGTTTGAAACCTTGAATTATTTACAGTATTTTGAATTAGATTAAATTTAAAGTTTTCATTATTTATTACTTTTTTTGCATTTTTATTTGTTACCTCAACGAAATATCCATGAATATTATTGAACTTTATTTTTAAATTTGTGATTTCTGTAAGTCGGCCATATTCTTCCTGCATGTCGAGGATTTCTTTTTGCTTTAGATTTTTAATATCTCTAAGAGAGTCAAGTTTGCTATTAACACCTTTTTTAAATACTCCTCCATCATGCAAATTAATAGGAGGATTTTCTGTTATGTTATTTGAAATGACTTTTTCTAGAATCATTGCTTTTTCTAATGAAAGATTGTTGGGTAAAAGAAGATCCATTTCTGAACTTTTAAAACCTCGTACCTCTTCAAATATTTCATGCGCATTTGTCACGAAGTTTTTCAAAATTAAAAGATCTCTAGGGTTATTTATATTAGCACTTACTCTAGATAAAGCTCTTTCAACATCTGAAAGTTGCGACAAAAAATTAACAATTCGTTCCATTGCAACTGAGTGTCTTATCAAGTTTTCAACTAATTGGTGCCTTCTTTTTATTTCATTTTTATCTATAAGTGGAGCCTTCAAAAAATCTTTGATTAATCTGCCGCCTGAAGCAGTTTTAGTTTTGTCTATAACACTAAGAAGAGAACCATCTTTTTGACCATTATTTTTTTCTAATAGTTCCAGACTTTTTATTGAAAAATGGTCAATTTGCATGTAATTCTTTTTATCAACCAACTCAAAATTATTTATTAAAGGAATATTTTGTTTTTGTGTGAGTTCTAAATAATGTATTAATGCTCCTAGAGCACTCATATCTGAATCACTCAAATCGCCCAGCGTCTCAATAAACGATCGCTTAAAAAATTCTTTTATTTTAGATTTATTACTTTCAAAATCAAAAAAATTGCTAGGAACTTTTGAAATTTTCTTCTCCAGATAATTAAATTTTGAGTCGAGCAATTTTATTTTATCTATTTTATCTGAAATAATTATTTCCTCAGGAGCAATTTTATTTATCAATTCATAAAGCTCATTAATTGAATTCTTGCCTTTAACTCTTTGAAGCTTTATCACACCCGTTGACATATCAGACCAGGATATTGATATATCTCCCTTTATGATCGAGATACTTAAAAGATGATTGTTTATTTTTGAATCAAGAAGAGAATCATCTAATATTGTCCCAGGTGTAATAATTCTTACGACATCTCTTGTAAAAATTTTTTTATTTTTTGATGAAGTAATTTGGTCATCTTTTGTTTCCAACTGTTCCGCGACTGCAACTTTATAACCTTGATTTATTAATCTTGATAAATAGTTTTGGGATGCATGTGCTGGAACTCCGCACATTGGAATATCCTTATCATTTAATTTTCCTCTCTTTGTGAGAGCAATACCTAATGCGGAAGAAGCTTGAATGGCGTCCTCAAAAAAAAGCTCGTAAAAGTCTCCCATTCTATAAAACAATAAGTATTCTTTATGTCTTGATTTTACCTCCAAATATTGTTGCATCATTGGAGTAGGTTTAGACTTTTCATTAATTGTGTCTAATGGATTGAAACCTTTTATATCAGGTTGTTTTAATTTCATATTAATTTAAATTAGTATACAAAATATTAAATCATTTTCATGTTTGTTCATAAAGATATAATTATTGTATTTCTTTTTTTGTTTGTTGTATCCTTAATCTTGCTAATAATTTTCATAAAAGATTTGAAGATTATTAGTAAATCGCTGCAAAATTTTAAAGGGAATGCAGTTAGATCGGATAAGGTTTTTTTCTTTAATCTTTTTCAACCGCTAATTTTTAATCTTAATTTAATAATAAAAAATCTTAATGAAAAATCGAAGTTCTCAAGGTTGAGAATTTTTTTCTATGACTATTTTTTTCAATTTTTTCCTGATCCCCTTCTGATAATTGACCAAAACAACATAATTATTGAAATGAATGAACAAGCAATTAATTTTTTTGGAGAAGATTCAAAGCAAAAAAATATTTTCTCAGCTATTAGAATACCAGAACTTAGCTCGCTTATCGATGAATCTGTTAAACAAAAGAGACCTGTTGAGAAAGAGTTGAATTTAATTTATCCAAAGGAAAAAATCTTTAATATTTGGGTTTCAGGACGAAGAGATTTGGGTAAAAATAAATTAAATTTCATCAGACTATTTGATGCGACATCTCAACACAATATTCAGAATATTCAGAGAGATTTTATAGCAAATGCTAGTCATGAATTAAAAACTCCAATTGCATCAATTATTGGATACTGTGAGACTTTAATAAATGAGTCTCCCAAAAAAAATTCAAAAAAGGAAGAATTCCTTAAAACTATGTTCAATGAAGCTAGCCGAATGTCATCGTTAGTTAAAGATCTCCTTTCTCTTACACGAATTGAAAGGATTGAATATATCCCCCCTGAAGGCAAGGTTAATCTTAACGAAATTTTGGAAAATATTCGAAAAATATGTAAAGAAAGAAAGTTTTTGAGCAAAACAAAATATCAGTTTTCAATTCCTAAAAGAAAAACTGAGATTATTGGTGATGAATCAGAATTAGAGCAAGTTTTTTTTAATATCATAGAAAATGCTTTAACCCACAGTCAGTCCAAGAAACCTGTACTAATAAAATTAATGACAAAACTAAATACCGTAGTGTTTCTTGTGCAAGATTTTGGCATTGGAATTTCAAATCAAAATATTCCAATGCTGACCAAAAGGTTCTATAGAATTGATACCTCAAGACCAAGAGATACTGGTCATACCGGACTTGGTCTCTCAATTGTCAAACATATTTTAAACAGACATAATGCACAATTAAATATTCAATCCGAAGTTAACAAAGGGTCATCATTTTCTATAACGTTTGAAAAATACAAATCTTCTTAAAAAATTGTCTTTTAATTTAGTGTTATTTTGTTGATATAAATTGTTGTTGTTGTTTTTTTGCAACAAACTTGTTTTAATTTCGTTAAAGGCTTGTTTGTCATAAATTTGTAACAAAAGATTACTAATTTTATCTTTTTAACTTTACGAGGGAATATTATGAAAAAATTATACTCGGGTATTGCAATCATGGCTGTAAGCGGTCTGATTACAAACGCCAAGGCACAAGACGTTGGTGCACAGATCGATGCACTGCAAAACGAAATTCTAAAAATGAAACAAGAAATGAATCAAGGTACTAATAACAAGGCTTTCTTTAAGAAAGGAAAAGGACTTAGTATTGAAAGTTCTGATGGAAAGTATTCTTTCCAGATTAAAGGTAGAGCTATGTATGATATTTCTCACATAGATGGTATGACTAATGATAGTTCGGTTGGTCATGCAAATAAATTCGATAGTTTTGGTGCTGAATTTAGAAGACTTAGATTTTCACTTAAAGTAGGTTTAGGCGATGGTTGGAGTTTGGCCTTTCAACCAGATTTTGCTGAAACAATAGGAGATGACAGTGGAGGCAGTGCTGGAGGCACTAAAGGTGTTGATGTAAAAGATGCTCTTATCAAAAAGAAAATCAAAGGAATTGGTTCTTTCATGTTTGGTAACGCTAAATCAGCTGGAGGATATTGGGAGAACACAAGTTCAAATAGTATTTTGATGATGGAACGCCCAATGTATAATGAGTTTGCAAATCTAGCGCATAGAGCTGGCCTTCATTATGATAATGGTGGGGCACTTTTTCCGAAGGGATTTCATGTAAGAGCGTTACTTATTGGCTATGGTAATGAGGGTGCATGGAGACTTGAGCAAGAAGATGGTGATGGTGGTGAAGTTACTTGGAACCACTCAATTGCAGCTCACTATACTGGTAAAGGTCTTTTTGATCAATTCATAGGAGGAAAAGATACATGGTTACTGGGAGCCTCTTGGCAAGTGGAAAGACCACTAAATGATCACACACGAAGCGTTTCCTTCCGACAAAATGGAGTGCATACACTTGGAGAAAAAATTGTCGATAGCTCTATTACTAACATAACTAGCTATCACTATGGAGGACCTCAATTCCAATACTCTAATGGAAGATACTATTTAGCTACAGAGTATTATTGGATTACAGGCGAGCGCAGAGACGGTTACACCACTTATGATGATTACAGTGCAGAAGGAGGATCTATTTATGGTCAATATTTCTTCAATAGTGATGCTACGGTCAAAATAAGTTCAAAAAAAGGTAAAATTGGTGGCGTAAAATGTAAAGCTAAATTCGGATGTACTGCAGCCAAATTTATGCTTGAATCGATCGATACCAGAGACAGTGAATTAAATGGTTTAAACGGTACGCATGGTAAGGCAGTTCACATTGGGCTAAATCACTATTTCAACAGCAATGTTAGATTGATGGTCGATGCAACTAGAGGTACGTATTTAGGTGGGCACAATGACTTTTATAGCGATGCCAATAGAGCGGACAGAAGACACACTATGACGTCCATCCAAGCTAGACTGCATGCTAAATTTTAAATATTAAAATTTCTTTCCTTAGGTAATTTTAAAATTAAAAAGAGGCTTTATAAGCCTCTTTTTTTTTGTGTCATATCATATTAGTAACACTATATGTAGTGTTGTAATAATTTTGACACATTTATTTGATAAATGATATGAATGGATGGCGTATCCTTTAAACACAATCGTTACAGAACAATATGGATTTCAGATGTTCATCTAGGTACAAGCGGTTGCAAAGCAGAATTGCTTTTAGAGTTTCTTAAAGTTTCAAAGTCCGAAAAAATTTTTCTTGTAGGAGACATTATCGATGGATGGCGATTAAAGAAAAAATGGTATTGGCCACAAGCTCACAACGACGTTATCCAAAAATTACTTAGAAAAGCTAGGAAAGGAGTAAAAGTTGTATTTATACCAGGTAACCATGATGAGGCTGCGCGCAAATATATTGGTGTGAATTTTGGAGATATAATAATAAAAAAAGAAGCTTACCATACCACTCTCAAGGGTAAGAAATTATGGATCATTCATGGAGATCAATTTGATAGCGTTATTAGACATGCGCGCTGGCTCGCATATGTTGGTGACAAGGGTTATGCTATGTTAATCCGCTTAAACAATCTATTTAATAATATTAGACAATTTTTAAAGCTACCTTACTGGTCATTATCAAAGTTTATTAAACAAAAGGTAAAAAAAGCTGTTTCATTTATTACTGCCTATGAATTAGTAATGACTAAGGAGGCAAAAAGAAGAGGGTTTGATGGCGTTGTATGTGGGCATATACACAAAGCAGAATTCAAATCAATTCATGATATAATATATTGTAATAGCGGTGATTGGGTAGAGTCTATGACCGCGATTGTAGAACATCTCGATGGTAATCTAGAGATTGTTGACTGGTCATCTAGAATTTCTCAAGAGCATTCAAAACACTTTCAGCTCCCACAAAAAACTTAATTTCCTTGTTATGAAAATAGTAATTATCTCAGATGCCTGGCACCCTCAAGTTAATGGAGTGGTCCATACGTTATCTAAAACAAAAGAACTTTTAGAAAAAAAAGGTCATAATGTTTTAATGATAACTCCTAATCTGTTTAAAACATTTCCTTGTCCTACTTACCCTGAAATCCGATTATCTTTTTTTCCAGGGAACAAAGTTAAAAAGTTAATTAAAGAATTCAATCCAGATGCGATTCATATTGCAACTGAGGGTCCTCTCGGTATAGCAGGAAGGAATTATGTGGTAAAAAATGGACTTGTTTATACAACTTCATTTCATACAAAATTTGCGGAATATATATATAAGAGAACTAAAATTCCTCTTTTTATAAGTTATGGTTATCTAAAATGGTTTCATAGTAAAGCACATAAAATACTTGTTCCTACAAAATCAGTAATAGAAGATTTAAAAAAGTGGAATATACATAATACTACAATATGGCCACGAGGTGTTGATTTTAAGCTTTTCAGACCCCCTTTGCAAAAAAAGAAAAATGACAAACCGATTTTGATAAACATAGGAAGAGTTGCTATTGAAAAAAACTTAGAAGCATTTTTACAATTAGATCTCAACTGTGAGAAATGGATTGTAGGTGATGGTCCAGATAGACGCAAACTCGAAAAAAAATATACAAATGTCAAATTTTTTGGTGAAAAAAAACAACATGAATTACATGAATACTACGGAAAAGCAGATTTATTTGTTTTTCCAAGCAAAACTGATACTTTCGGACTAGTATTACTAGAAGCTATGGCGTGTGGATTACCAGTAGCAGCATTTCCAGTTGCAGGGCCAATCAATGTTATTGGAAAAAGTGGAGCAGGGGTTCTAAATAAAAATCTTAAAATCGCGTGTTTAAATGCATTAAAAATACCCGCCAGCAAACCTTTACATTATGTAAAAAAATTCACCTGGGAGAATGTTGTCAATATCTTTGAATCTAATCTACAAAATTCAAAAAAAAGGGATCCTAAAACATATGTCTTTAAAGAGAATCCACATAAAAAGAATACTGGGTTGAAGAGATTATATTTTGCTTTAATAAATAGTCTCTCAGGATTTATATTTGCTTTTAAAGAGGAGAGTGCTTTCAGACAAGAACTACTTCTCACTTTGATATTAATCCCTCTTGCTTTTATATTTCCAACCGAGACTACAGAAAAACTTCTCATGATTGGAAGTATTATGCTTTTACTCATAATTGAATTACTTAATTCAAGCATTGAAGCCACTATTGACAGAATTTCTTTTTCACATCACGACCTTTCAAAAAGAGCCAAAGATTTAGGCAGTGCCGCTGTTCTTTGTTCACTTGCTTTTGTGTTTGTTACATATGTGTCAATATTGAAGAGATTTTTTTAGTGTATATACACTTTTTATAAAAGATTGCAGGTAACTTTAAAAGAACGCCTTAAAACTTCAGAAACCTTTTTAGTGTGTATATACATTATTTTTTGGAATCTAATGCTTTTTCAAAGTATTTATGAACAATTTTATCTTGGTTTTCTAAAAGCCAATCTATCGATGGCTCGTCCTTCATTGCTTTCTTTATTGCAATCGTGGTCGCCTTACGATGAATATCAAAAAGTATTTTGTGATCTAAGTTTTTGTCTTCAGCTACACTTGGATTCAACCAAACTGATACAATAATGCCTACATCATTAACTATTTTCTTTGGAATATAACCCTCTCTAACGGAATCTAACACACCATTAGCAATAGCTCCTTGAACTGTTCCCATTAAAATATTGGTATATCTGTCGTCTTTGACAGTGACCTTGCTCACCATTAATGTTGCTGGCCTAACCATTACGTCTGTGTTCATTATCGCAAGAACTTTTGTATGTCCTTTAACTTGATTGCCTAGTAAAGTGGCGAAAGCTGTTCCAAATGGGCCGTTAAATTTTCCGATAACTACTTCCGGCTCAGCTGCTGTTCCTGGTGGTCCTCCAGCAATTAGTGACTCACCAACTTTGATGTCAAAATTATCGCTCATAATTTTACTCCTTTTAAAATTAAACCAGTTTCTTTAACTTTTTCTTAAGTTCTATCGCTTCACATGCTAATTTTATATATTTGGGTATTTGTATATCTTTTTCTCCTTTTTTACCCTTCTCATAATACTGAATCATTCTCCTTTTTAGCCCAAGTACATTAGCAGCCTCTGCTTGAGAAAAACCATTCTTTTTTCTCCATTTTTTGAACTGTTCTTTTTCCATAGACTTTAAGAAACTAAGTATTAATACCAAAAAAAAAAAATTATTACAAAATAATATTGACATATGCGCAATCAGTGCGTATATTTTATTATTAACACGCAATAGTTGCGTGTGGATAACTGCCTAGGAGATTATATATGTATGGACATTTGCTATATTGGGACTTTGTTTTTAAAAAAAGAAGTTTGGACAACCAAACGAAAATAAAATGACTTGGGTTATTGTTTTTGTAACGTTTTTTGGCCCTCTTTATGATTCTGACGGCTTTGTAACAGACGTAAGTAAAACTACCACAGAAACATATAATACTCAGAATTC
Source organism: uncultured Alphaproteobacteria bacterium (assembly GCA_902550225.1). Lineage (GTDB taxonomy): Bacteria > Pseudomonadota > Alphaproteobacteria > Methylaequorales > Methylaequoraceae > Methylaequor. The sequence continues at coordinate 69,336 of CACCYL010000004.1, read as the reverse complement.
GTGTAGGTTTATGTCTGAGATAATTAACGGCCAACTTAAAAGCGCTTCAAACATAAAAGAAAATACCAATATTTTAAAAAAGAAGTATTCAGTTTGTTTGTCTTTTAGTGATTGGTCACACTATAAGTTAGATCAAGATTTAGAGTCCCTCAAACAAAAATTAACAGAAAATACAACAAACAACAAAAGTTTTAAATAATTGACAATATGCAATAATTGCGTATATTTGTATATGCTGTTTCTAGGAATTGCAATGCATAAATGTAAAGTTAAAAGGAGGAATTAAAATGCAGCCACTTAAAAAACCAACTCAGCTTAAAAGATGGGGGAAAAAAAATAAGATTTCTAATAAGAAATTTACTCGCTTAACAGGTTTAAGTCTTAAAAAAATGAGTAAATCTAAAAAGCTACCAAAAATTGTAAAATTAGGGTGTTTAGCAATTGAAGGTGCGAAAAAAAAATCTGATCAGAAAAAAGAAATTCAGGTTTTAAAAAAGAAAAATAAAAATTTAAAAGCTAAAATAATTAAATTCAAAAAACCTAAAAAAAAGGTTAGTAAATTAAAAAAGGTTAATAAAAAGTTAGAGTCCAAACTTAAGAAACCTAATAAAAACGTTAGTAAATTAAAAAAGGATAATAAGAAATTAGAATCTAAACTTAATAAACCTAAAAAAGTTATTAAAAAATTAAAAAGTAACAATAAAAAGTTAAAAGCTCGACTTAAAAAAAGTGATAAAAAAACTACAAAAACTTCTCAGTCCACTGTCAAAAATAAGTCAAAAACAAAAAAAATTGATTTAACAAAATCAAATGGGAGCTTAGATAAAGTTTCTACTCAAAATATAAACATAAAAACGGATATCACCTCTCCTACATCAGAAGAAAAACCTGAGACAACAAAATAAATAAAATATAATATGTCACCTTACGTAACACTTTTACGTAAGATGACATGTGTATTTTTGGCTAGTTAAGAGCTTTTTGTCATAAAACTGTAACACTACCAAAGTACAGGTTCATCATGGCAACGTATGCAATTAATGGAATTGGAAGAATTGGTAAATATGTACTCAAATTTCTTCTAGAAAAAAATTTAGATTTAGCTTGGATTAATGATGCAGTTGGAACTATAAACACACATTGCCATTTGTTGGAGTTTGACACTGTTCATGGTCGTTGGAATGCCAAATTTTCTACCGACCAGAATATAATTTCAATTGATGATCGAAGACTAATTTTTAATAATCAAAATAAAATTGAAAATTTAAAACTAGAAGGTGTAGATATTGTTTTAGATTGCACGGGAGTCTTCAAATCAGAAAAAAAATTAGCCCCTTATTTTGATAATGGTGTTAAGAAAGTAATTGTCTCTGCACCAATTAATGAAAAAAATGTTGCAAATATAGTATTTGGAATAAACCATAAAACATATATTCCCGATACTCATAAAATAATTACAGCTGCTAGTTGTACAACAAACTGTTTAGCGCCTGTTGTAAAAGTACTCCACGAAAAAATTGGCATAGTACATGGGTCAATTACAACAATACATAACGTAACTAACACACAGACAATTGTCGACAAACCTGGAAAAGATATCAGACGATCTAGGTCCTCTTTAAATTCTTTGATTCCCACAACAACAGGAAGTGCGAAAGCAATATCTCTTATTTATCCTCAATTAGAAGGAAAACTTAATGGTCATGCTGTTAGAGTCCCACTTTTAAATTCATCATTAACGGATTGTGTTTTTGAATTAAAACGAGATACTTCTGAAGAAGAAGTAAATAACTTTTTTAAAGATGCCTCTGAGAATGATTTAAAAGGGATTTTAGGCTATGAGGAAGCTCAGCTTGTATCAGCAGATTATGTAAATGATACCAGGTCAGCAATTATTGATGCGTGTTCTACTATGGTTATAAACAAGAGACAACTAAAAGTTTATGCATGGTATGACAACGAAATCGCTTATGCAAAAAGAATGGTTGATATTTGCGAATTTGTAAGTGAATCTCTATGATTTTTTTGTCTAAAGAACAATTCTCTTATTTGATAGTTACCTTTGCTTATTGGGTATTTATGCTTAGTGATGGGGCACTGAGAATGTTAGTTTTACTTCATTTTCATCAAAATGGTTTTTCACCACTACAACTCGCATATTTATTTCTATTTTATGAACTGGCTGGGATTTTTACAAATCCTTCAGCTGGATGGTTAGCCGCTCGATACGGTCTTAAGCTTACTTTATATGCAGGTTTGACTGTTCAAATTATATCTCTTTACTCTCTATCACAATTGGATGAAAATTGGAGTCAAAACTTTTCGATTTTTTATGTTTTAATCGTCCAAGGATTAAGCGGCATTGCAAAAGATTTAACAAAGATGTCCTCTAAATCAGCAGTTAAACTTTTAGCGCCAGATAATCAATCGAGCCTTTTTAAGTGGGTGGCAATCTTAACAGGTTCGAAAAATGCTGTAAAAGGTTTCGGATTTTTGCTGGGCTGTGCATTATTAGCAACGATAGGTTTTTATAATTCATTAATTTCAATGGTTGTTATTGTTACCTTTATTTTGGTATGTAGTTTTATTTTCTTAAAGAATGATCTTATAAATAAAAATAATAAAGCAAAAATATTCGATGTATTTTCAAAATCTAAAAACATTAATTTTCTATCTGCAGCAAGAATTTTTTTATTTGGAGCACGTGATGTTTGGTTTGTGGTTGGATTGCCAATTTTTTTTTACAGTGTTTTTTCGGATGGTTCGGTAGATGGGAATAAAAAAGCCTTCTTTATAATTGGGAGCTTTATGGCCGCATGGATAATTCTCTACGGAATAATTCAAGCTTACTCACCAAAATTATTCTTAAAGGAGGACAACAGAAAAATTAACTTGGTAGATATCTCAAAAAATTGGGTTCTCTACCTCCTAATTAATCTAATCTTATTAACTTTTTTACTATTTTTTTTCAGTGAAATTTTTCTGACAACAATTTTTTTATTTTCTGGTCTTTTTATTTTTTGTGGAATATTTGCTGTTAATTCGTCTATTCATTCTTATTTGATTTTGCATTTCTCAAAAATGAACAGAGTTTCTCTTGATGTTGGCTTTTACTATATGGCTAATGCTACTGGAAGGTTTTTCGGAACCCTTTTATCTGGATTATCTTATCAATTTGGCGGGCTAACTTTAAGCTTAGCATTATCAACAATCATGATTGCTTTTTGTTTGTATTTAACATCCTTCCTCCAGGAAAGTTATAATGAACAAAAAATTTAATAAAAACATTCAAAATTCTCCGATGCGTTTCATCAACAGAGAGTTATCTTGGTTGAGTTTCAATGATAGAGTTTTGAACGAATCAGAAAACCTTCAGAATCTGTTAATAGAGAGACTAAGATTTCTTTCAATTTCAGGAAATAATTTAGATGAATTTCATATGGTAAGAGTTGCAGGACTTTACCGACTGATGAAACAGAAAGTTTCCATGAGAACTGATGACGGAAGAACAGCTAGGCAACAGTTTAATGACGTTACAAAATCTTTGAGGTCACTTTTAAAAAAACAACAAAATATTTGGAATAGCCTTAAAAAAAAATTAAGCACAAAAAAAATAAAAGTTTTGGAAATACCAAAAGATTTCAAAAAAGAAGAAAAGAAAATAGTTGAAGTATTCAAAAAATCGATACTGCCTTCTTTAACACCTTTAGCAATTGATAGTGCTCATCCATTTCCATTTCTGCCAAATCAAAGCATTACAATGGTATGTGCTTTAATAAATAAAAAAGGGAAGCTATCTTATTCTCTAGTTATTTTTCCACCAAAACTCCAAAGATTTTTCAAAGTTTCAAATCCCAATAATTTTGCTAAATCCGAGGATATTATAAAAAAGAACATCAAAGTTATCTTTCCAGATTTTAAGCTAAAAAGTTTTTCATTAATTAGAGTTATCAGAGACAGTGATATTGAATTTGAAGAAGAGGCTGAGGATTTAATTCTCTCATTCGAAACTGCTCTAAAAAAAAGAAGGAGAGGAACAGTTATTGGTTTATATATTCAAGGAAGAGTAGAAAAAAAATTACTTTCTTTTATTAAAAAATCGCTCAAAGTTAGTGAGGAAAGAATTTTTCGAGTAAATTCACTTTTGGATATTAATTCACTAAATGAGATTGTCGAGCACGCCGATCAAGATCTTAAATTTAAAAAAATAAAGCCAAGATTTCCGCAAAGAATCATAGATTATAATGGGAGTTGTTTTTCAGCAATTAAGAAAAAGGATATTATCGTTCACCATCCCTTTGAGAGTTTTGATGTTGTTGTAAACTTTTTGGAACAAGCTGCAAAAGATGATTTTGTTGTATCGATTAAACAAACACTTTATAGAACGAGCAAAGACTCTCCAATAATTAAAGCATTAATTGATGCTTCCAATAATGGCAAGTCAGTAACAGCAATAGTGGAATTAAAAGCTCGTTTTGATGAAGAGAAAAATATCAAATGGGCGCGTGATTTAGAAAAAGCTGGCGTGCACATCGTATATGGATTTGTAAATCTCAAAACTCACGCTAAGATTTCTGTTGTAACAAGAAAGGAAAGTGATGAGCTTGTGTCGTATGTTCATTTTGGAACTGGAAATTATCATCCTATAACTGCAAAAACTTATACCGATTTATCTTTTTTTTCATGTAATAAAGATTTGGCAAATGACGCTTTAAAAGTTTTTAATTTTATAACTGGTTATACAAAGCCAGAAAAAATGAATTTGTTGACATATTCACCAAAATTCCTTAGAGAAAAACTGACCTCTCTAATCAACAATGAAATTACAAATAAAAAAAAGAATCTACCTGCTCAAATATGGATCAAAGTTAATTCATTAATTGATAGTAATATCATTGATCAATTATATTTTGCTTCGCAGAATGGAGTTAAAATAAAACTAATAGTAAGAGGTATATGCGGACTAAGGCCAGGAATTCCTGGTTTTTCTGAGAATATTGAGGTAAAAAGTATTATAGGAAGGTTTTTGGAGCACAGCAGAATTTTTTGTTTTGCCAACGGGAATAAAATGCCAAATGAAAAAAATTTCGTTTTTATTTCTTCAGCTGACCTTATGACAAGAAATCTTGATAGAAGGGTAGAGGCTTTTATTCCCATAACCAACGAAACTGTTCAAAAACAAATTCTAAATCAAATAATGGTTGCTTACTTAAAAGATAAAAAAAATAGTTGGGAATTAAAATCTAACGGTTCTTACAAACGCATTACTTCAAAATCAGGTGGTTTTTCTGCACATAAGTATTTTACAGACAACCCGTCTTTATCTGGCAGAGGATCAAAATTTAAAAAAAAATGAGTAATAAAAATAATCCAATTGCCATAATTGATATTGGCTCATCTTCAGTTAGGCTTGTCATTTTTGATGAGCAAAACTTTTCAGCTAGTGTCATCTTTAATGAAAAAGTTACTTTAAATTTGGGAAAAGGAATATTCATGAAAAGAATAGGTGAATCAGAACTCCAAAATTTAATACAGGTATTAAAAAGATTTTTTCATTTATGTAAAAATGTTAAAAAAAAAAATCTTCATATTTTTGGTTCAGCTGCTTTGCGACTTGCAGAAAATCAGAATCTCATTGTAAAAAAACTAAAATCTGAGTTCGACCATGATATTAGAGTTTTAACAGGAGAAGAAGAGGGAGAGTTATCAGCAAAAGGTGTATTTTTTTCACACCACGAAATCGATGGAATTGTTGGTGATTTTGGCGGCGGTAGTCTTGAATTAACTGAAGTTAATACTTCGAAACAAATAAAATTTATTGAATCTTTAGTTATCGGGCATGTAGTCCTCAAAAAAATTGGAAATTTTGATGACAAAAAGGTTCGTAAATATATTGATGATTCCATACAAAAAGTAAAATTAAATAAATACTCAAATTTTTATGCAGTTGGAGGGTCCTTTAGAGCATTAGCAAAATTGCATATGCACATAAAAAGTGAAGATTTAAAAATAATTCAAGATTATAAAGTTGATTCAGCTAAATTTTTGCATGAAATAAGAACAAAAATTTTTGTAAATAAAAATACAGTTGATGAAAATTTTTTAAGCCAGTTATTCAAATCAAGAAAAAAATCGATCCCATACTCCTTTCATGTTTTAGAAATGTTAGTTCAAAAGATGTCGATAAAAAAAATCTGTTTTACTAATACTGGAGTTAGAGAAGGTGTTTTATATGATCTAATTAAAGACAAAGGCGTGGATCCGTTTTTAAGCCAAATAAGAAAAATAGCTCGCGGAACAATAAAGAAAAGAAATGCCGAGAAATTATTCAGTTGGATTTTACCGTTTAATGATATTTTGAAAATGGATCAAAATCTTTTACTTTCAGCATGCTGGCTTACAAACATAGCGTCATCTTTGCATCCAGAGCATAGAAGAATTTTTGCTCTTGAAAAAATCCTATACCATCAATTTTTTCACCTAGATAGGCAAAATAGAATTATGCTTGCTTTAATTCTTTACTTTAGATATTCAAACAATCTTAAGGAAAATTTTGCTTTGTCTTATTCGGAAAAGATTTCAAAAAAAAATCTCATTAAAGTTAAAATATTGGGACAACTTTTAAGAATGGCGCATCATATAACAGGCAGACTTAACTATAATAATTTGGATCAATGTAAATTAACAATTAATTCCATAAATAAAGTTAATTTTAAAGCAAAAAAAACCTATCTGCTTTTCGGACAATCGTTTGAAAGGGGCATGAAAAATATTTCAAATGCCTTTGAATCATTAAAAAGAAATTAAAAGACACTTTCATTAAGGGTTTCAATTTACTCTCACGCATTTCACTCTCACACTTTTTTAAAATATATTTAGGAATTAAAATAAATAATTAATGACTTAATTTATCTTTTAAATTTTTATCTAAATTGTTAGCCATATCTTATGCTAAATTTATCGTTATTTAGGCATGCCAAGTTATATTGAACTAGGACGTAAATGAATCAAAGTTTAACGGATTTTTAAGAACATATAGTCAGTTAGCAGTGAAATTTTCAATAGCTTCATTAACGATACGAAATAAGATTTTAACAATTAATATAAAAGAATCATATTAAAAATTTCTCTGATTAATTAATCATTTTTAACTTTTTTCAAGGAAAACTAAAATTATTAAAATCACTGCAGGAACAATTCCAAGAATTGCTAGCATATACGAAATACTTAAATATTTATATTTTTCCTTAAGAACAAACCCTATTTGATAAAAATCAATTAGCATAAGTTCATATACTCTTTTAGGACTTTTAATCTGTTCAAGCATGTACTTTACATATTTCTCCTCGCTAATATTTGATGATTCCATAAAAAATAAAGGATTTTTACTTTTACTTATTTCCTGATTTTTTTTTTCCTTAACCAATCTTGGTGTAATAACCCAAACAGCAAATAATAGAGAAATTAGCTCAAACAATGAAAAACACAAAATTAAAAAATTTTGTGTATGGGAATTATTTTGATAGTCGTATTTAAAAAAATTAGATGCGATTATACTGAGGCCAATTATGATGACGCCCATCAGTATGTTGGCTTTCTGATCAGCTAGAGAGATTAATTGAACTTGCTTTTGATGAATTGTTCGAAGCATCCCAATTGTCTCTTTGTCTATATGGTCAGATTTTAGGGAAACCATAGCTTACTATGTTATAATTTTGTTACAAATTTATGAATTAAAATTCAATTAGAAAGATTTTCCTACTCCTCAAACTTTTTTGTCATAAATATTCTATAAAACTGAAACAAATATTCGTTATTCTACATGTAGTAGTTAGTAAATCAAATTATTACAAAATATGCGGTTTCGATTAAAAAAAAACAATCAAGAAAAAAATCAAGGTCCAAGGTTCAATAATAGAATTGAAAAAATTAAAATAATTCTAAAGAAAGTTAAATTTGTTGCTAAGAACGTCATTTATGTGAGAAGTTGGTCTAGAAATTCTAGATTATTAGAGAAAATAAAACCTGAAAATAATTTTTCTACTCACTCGAGAACACTAAATTTCAATCAAGGTTCTATTGAGTTAAAAATAATCGACGATACAGATAAATTAATACACAAAGTTAAGAAACTAAGATACGAAAGTTTTTTTGGTGAATCAGAAAAAAACAATTATGATTCAGATGAATTTGATAAATTATGTGACCACTTAGTAGTAATTGATAAATCAATTTCTGACGATTACGTAGTGGGAACATACAGGTTACTTTTAAAACCAAAATTTATGAAATCACAAAGATTCTACAGTCAAACAGAGTTTAATATTTCTAAGTTAACCAATGAAAAATCATTAACGCTTTTAGAAGCAGGCAGATCGTGCGTTCATAAAAATTATAGGGATGGAAAAATAATAAAACTATTATGGAGGGGGCTTGCTACTTATATTGCTAAAAATAAGGTTGATATAGTTTTTGGCTGTGCAAGCTTCCCATCAAGTAATCATAATTTGTTTAGAAATCAACTTTCATACTTAAGGCACTTTCATTCATCCCCACATCATTTAAAAACAAACCCTCTAAAGCAAATAAAAGTAAATTTTAAACCAATTAAGAAAAAGTTGCTCGACTCTAATGAAGAGTTTAGAAAACTACCCCCATTGATTAAAGCTTACATTAGAGTTGGAGCATCTGTAGGTTCTGGCGCAATTGTGGATAAAAAGTTTAATACTACTGATGTCCTAGTTATATTAGAAGCAAAAAGAATCCAAAAAAAATACTCTCAACTATATTTAAAAAATACACATTAATGCTGTACTCACCAATACTATCAACTTTAAGACTGGCAATATTGATTCCATGGATTTTATTTATTTCTTCTATCCATTTAATTATTTCTTTAATTTCTAAAAGATTTTTTTCTTTTTTCTTTAGTTTATTTTTTAAGGGTATAATAAACATAATTGGAGTTAAAGTTAATGTTTCTGGTTTGCCGGAGAAAAGAAGGACTTTATTTGTCTCAAATCATATATCTTACCTGGATATAATAGTATATGGATCACTGATAAATACAGTTTTTGTCGCTAAGTCAGAAATTAAAAAATGGCCAATAATTAATAAACTTTGTACCATTGCAAAAACAATATTTGTAGAAAGAAATAATATTAGATCATTAAGAAATCAAATTTCATTAATTGAAAAATCTCTTCAAAAAGATTCCAATGTACTTTTTTTTCCAGAGGGAACATCTAGTGATGGATCAAACGTTCTCAGGTTTAAGAGCTCTTTATTTTCGATAGTTGATTCAAAGGAACTAGGAGATTTTTATATCCAACCCGTCTCACTATCATATAATAAACTTGATGGACTGCCACTGAATAAGTTTTATAGACCCTTCTTGGCTTGGTTTGGAGGAATGGATCTATTTTCTCATCTTTGGAAATTCTTAGGATTGGGTGCAAGTGAAGTTAAAGTTAACTTTCACAAAGCTAAAAAGTTTTCTTCATTCTCAAATAGAAAAGATGCATGTTTTTTTTGTTATGAAAAAATATCTGAACAACTTAATAGTGACCATCGTTCTCTAAAGATTGATAATAAACTCAAACTTTATGAATTAAAATTCCTGTAAAATTTACACTTTTAAAATTTTTCTATTTAACGCTCGTATTAAACATTTTTAAATTATCGAAAAGTTTTAAAAAAATTCAAACAAATTGCCTAAAATATTTAGAGATTTTTAATACTAGAAATCATTAAGCTTATGATAAGGGGTGATGGGGGCTAAATCTCCTTAGCCAACTTATATTTTCTCCACAATAATGTTTCTGGTGTTAAATTTATATTATGATTTGTGATATGATTATATTGTTTGATTAAGTTAGATAGTGCTTTAATGTTTCTTCTTTTTTTCTTGTAGGAATATAAATGTCTTTTAGTATAAATTAAATTTTTGTTGATAAATAATTTTGGTTTAGCATTAAGTTTTAGGGAACAAATAGTAAAGGGTAATTGATCACGAATGTTAAATTTCTTGTAATAATACCACCAGACTTTAGAAAATCGAATATTTTGTATATTGTTCTTTCTTAGAATTAAACAGCAATGAGGACAGTAGTGTTGATTATACATATACTTGATCCTCTTTAAATATTTAAATAAGTTTATAAGATGCTTTTCATCAGCAACAGATATTAAGTACCAATCTATTAGCTCATCGAGAAGACTTTTTCTTGCAGAATGCTTTAAAACTCCAAATGAATTTTTTTCAAAAAAATCAAATGAAAAATTAATTAATTTTTCTGTAATCACCCTATTACAATCAACATAAATTACATTAGATTCTTTTGGGAAATACTTACTAAAGTTTATTTTGAAATTTCTTGATAGATATCTATTATCTTTTGATGAATTAATTTTAACATATTCCCATTCACCTTTTTTTTCAATTTCTTGATTATAAAAACAAATATATCTTACTTTTTTTGAATAAAAATGTTCATTTGAGATTCTATCATAATTTCCAAAGTTGACAGTATAGATGTACATAAAAACCTCTAAATAAAAAATTTATAAATTCAAAATTTATTAATTTATTTTTTTTTTGTTACAACATTGTGAAATATTAAAGATTCAAATTTTTATTAGATTTCCCTATTAATGGGCTGATTATGATCAATCAATATTTGAATTTTTTATTGCATAATTAATAACGTGAAATAAAAAATTTTGCTCAATAGTTCCATTTAATAGAAATGAAAAAGGACCGGAAGCATATGCAACTACATCTAAACCAGAATGAGATTCTTTAAAAAGTGGTACAAGAGCTTCATGGTCAAATTCAATATCCTCATAATCAAAATCAGATAACTTTTTTCGAAAAGCATATTGTAAAAAATATTTTTTTTCAAAAACACTTCCAGGTCCATTCAGGTAGTTTACAACTGAAAAAGGTTTCCCGTCTAAACCTAAATTAGGTTTACTTTGATGTTTAGATTCTTTGGGGTTAATTCTATAACATATACCATTTATTTTTGATCCTCTTCCACAATACCCATTGATGCCAAGAGAATGAGCATGGTCAGCGGTGACGATTAACAACGTTTCTTGTAGATTTACTTTTTGAATAATATTTTGAATAAGTTTGTTGAATTGTTGGGTTTGTCTGAGAACGTAATTTAGTTTTCCAGCATGATGTCCGTGATCAATTCTTCCGGCCTCTATTAATAGATAATAACCATTTTTGTTTTTATTTAGATATTCAATAGCTAAATTTGACAAATCTAAAAGAGAAGGTTTGTTTTCTTCCTTTGCTAAATAGGGAAAATGCGAATCAGCAAAAAGACCGATTAATCTTTTTTTAGTATTAATTTTATAGTTTTGGAAGTCATTTTCATTATTAAGATAAATTCCCCCGCTATTTTTAAATTCTTCAATCAGGTTTCTTGAATCGGTTCTTTTTCCTTTTTGACTAACACTTTCTAAAGGTAAGAAATGTCTTTTGCCACCACCTAATGCAAGATCAATATCAGAATTGATCAACTGCAAAGCTATATCATCTTGTGAACAATTTTTAGGAACTTTGGAGTCATCTTCCCAATTCCTGTCAAACGAGTGGGCATATAATGCCGCGGGAGTTGCGTGCGTAATTCTAGTATTTGTAACAACTCCAACACTCTTATCTAATTTTTTAAATATATCACCAATACTTTCCACCTCAGTTCTATTGGACATGCAATCGCCACGTATAGAACTGTCTGTTAATCCAATAATTCCAGATTTAGTTTTAATACCACTATGTATTGCTGTTGATGTTCCTGCAGAATCTGGGGTTTGTCCATTAGTAGTGTAAGTTTTTATTAAAGCCAAATGGTCTAATTCTTCGTGTGGTAAAACAAATTCATCTCCAAGTCCACCATTTATTTGTCCTTGATTCAATCTGTTAATATAGTTTGTAGTAATGCCATAACCATCACCAACGATAACAATCACATTTTTAGCTTTGTTCTTATTAATTTTTTTTTGAATTTGATTTTTAATAAATGATTGACCATCATTAAAACTTTGATAATTCTTTTGTGGGTTAGCTGATAATTGACTAAAAGTTATTAAAAATAATAATAATAAAAACATATTTAAATATAAACTTTAAATATTACAAATTTAAGAAAAATAATTTAATGGTATTCCCAGTCCGACTCGAGCGGACATAAAGCAAAGTTCAACGGATTTTGAATTAGTTGCGTTTAATTATAAGTAATTGATTAAAATACAGAAAGTTTCTCCATCACACTTTACCATCACACTTTACCATCACACTTTACCATCACATTTTTAAAATATATTTAGTAATTAAAATAAATCATGAATGACTTAATTTACCTTTTAAATTTTTATCTAAATTGTTAATTTACACTTTATGCTAAATTTATCATTAATTAGGCATGCTAAGTCAGATTGGAGTAATTTCGATGGAGACGATATGTCAAGACCTATTTCGATGAAGGGTAAAAAAAAAACCGAAAAAATACTGAAATTTTTAGAGAAAAAAGAAAAAAAAATAGTGTTTAAAGAAATTTTTTGTTCTCCGTCGAGAAGAACCAAAGAGACATTAAAACTATTATTAGAAAAAATTTCCAATGATCCGAAGATCTATTATTTAGACGACTTATATCATTCATCAGGAATAAATATATTTGATACGGTTATGTTACACGCAAAACTAAACAGAGTTTTGGTAGTATCACATGAACCCTTAATTTCTAGTTCAATTGAGAATTTTTTTAGTGGAAGCAACAATAAATATTATTTAAATGCTATTGAAGAATATACAACTTCTGCTTTTTTTAATGTAAGCTTCAAGTGTAAAGAATGGTTTGAGATTAATAAAACAGTATCAAAAATAAATTTTTATACAAAACCTAAAGATTTGTGAACCTTAAATGAGTAAAAAGTAATAAAAGTACATTGTCATAAAAGTGTAACATAAATGTCATATTTCTATGCACTTAATTTCTTATTGTTTGCTTTTAACCTTTAACTATAAAGAGAGGAAATATGAAAAAATCTTCACTTGCTATTGTTGCTTTGGCATTTGCTTTTAGCACTGAATCAATAGCACGCGACCAAATCAAAATTGTTGGTTCTTCCACAGTTTATCCTTTTGCTACAGTAGTGGCAGAAAGATTCGGGAAAACAAGCGGTTTTAAAACCCCTGTAATTGAATCTACAGGTTCAGGTGGAGGTCTTAAGCTTTTCTGCAAAGGCCTAGGAACCGAACATCCAGACATTACTAATGCTTCTAGAAGAATAAAATCCAAGGAAGTTAAAAAATGCTCAAAAAATGGCGTAACTGATATTACTGAGATAAAAGTCGGCTTTGATGGTATTGCCATGGCTAACGCTAAATCTGGTCCTATGCTGGAATTATCATTAAAAGATATTTATCTTGCTCTGGCTAAAGACGTTCCTGCGGATCCCGAAGGAAATACTGTAAAACCTAACCCTTACAAAATGTGGAACGAAGTAAACTCAGCATTGCCAGCTGCGCCTATTGTTGTAATTGGGCCACCTCCGACTTCTGGGACACGTGATGCTTTCAATGAATTAGCTATTGAAAGAGGTTGCAAAAAATTTCCTGGAAGAAAAGCACTGAAGAAAAAAGACAAAAAACTTTATAAAAGTCAATGCCGAAGTGTCAGAGAAGACGGTCCCTATGTTGAAGCTGGAGAAAACGACAACTTAATTATCGAAAAGTTGGTTGCTGACCCTGGCGCATTGGGAGTCTTTGGTTATTCTTTTCTTGATCAAAATCGAGACAAAGTCAAAGCGGCAAAAGTTGATGGTGTTTTTCCAGAGTTTGAGGCTATCTCATCTGGTAAATATCCAGTCTCAAGATCATTGTTTTTCTACATAAAAAATGCTCATGCATCAGTTATACCTGGTATAAAAGAGTATGTAAGAGAATTTACCTCTGCAAAAGCGATTGGTTCTGACGGTTATTTAGTATCAAAAGGGCTTATTCCACTTGGTGAAAGCGAGAGAGCTCAATTTGAAAAAGATGGCAAAAACTTAGCCAAATTTGATGGTAAGGTCTTGAACAAGAAGTAAAAACTCTATAACGTTGCTTTATGGGTTTTTGGTCCTTTTTCTTTATTTTAGTAGTGTTGGGGCTGTCAGTTCACTGGCTCGCAACTAATAAAGCCTTAAAACTTAATGCTAAATTAGAAAAAGGATCAAAACTTCCCTCTCTGCCGTCTTATTACGGAACATATTCACTCCTATTAATTATTTTCCCAACATCATCATTATTTCTACTCTGGTTAGTTGGCAAGCCCTTTATTCTCGAATACATTTTATTACAAAACATCCCGGAGCAATTATCAGCAAATTTTGATGGAGATCCCTCAATGCTAATTGATAGCATAAAAGCAGTTGATCTCGAGCGAGTTTTTCCAGGAACAAATCCTTTGATCGTGGAAAGCGCAACATATTTTAAAAACCTAAATAATTACTCAAATTCCTTTGCATACTTTTCTATTTTAATTGTTGCTTTTCTCTCTAGCTATATTTCGTTAAAAAAGATTTCAACCACATTTAAAGCAAGGCAGGCAGTAGAAAAATCAAATATAAATCTATTAATATTCTCTTCGACAATCGCAATAATTACAACTATAGGAATTGTTTTTTCTCTGATTTTTGAAGCTTTAAGATTTTTTGATGAAATACCTTTTTTCGATTTCTTATTTGGTCTAGCTTGGAGCCCTCAAACAGCAATTAGAGAAGGACAAGTTGCAAGTCAAGGTGCTTTTGGAGCAATCCCGATTTTTTCAGGAACTCTTTTGATTACCCTGATAGCAATGTCTGTGGCAATTCCAGTTGGTTTGCTTTCTGCTGTGTATTTATCAGAATATGCGACTCCCAAAGTTCGACAAACTTTTAAACCAATCTTAGAAATACTAGCAGGCGTACCTACTGTAGTGTATGGATTTTTTGCAGCTATTACCGTTGGTCCTTTTTTTAAAGATTTAGCAAACTATAGTGGATTTAATATTGCCTCTGAAAGTGCAATAGCCGCTGGTGGTGTTATGGGAATAATGATTATTCCTTTTATTTCATCTTTATCAGATGATGTTATCAGTGCCGTACCACAGTCCTTACGTGATGGATCATATGCTATGGGAGCAACAAAATCAGAAACAGTAAAAAAAATAATACTTCCATCTGCTTTACCAGGTATAATTGGAGCAATTCTTCTCGCAGTTTCTCGCGCAATAGGTGAAACTATGATAGTTGTTATGGCTGCAGGAATTGCAGCAAACTTAACAGCTAATCCTTTTGAATCTGTAACAACTGTCACTGTCCAAATAGTTACACTCTTAATTGGCGACCAAGAGTTTGATAGTGCAAAAACACTTGCTGCTTTTGCCTTGGGAATCACAC
Organism: uncultured Alphaproteobacteria bacterium; assembly: GCA_902550225.1. GTDB lineage: Bacteria > Pseudomonadota > Alphaproteobacteria > Methylaequorales > Methylaequoraceae > Methylaequor. Next base: position 53,901 of record CACCYL010000004.1, on the reverse strand, counting down.
TTTTTGTTGCAACCCTTTTTTTAAATTTATTGGCACTCAGAATTGTAAGTAAATACAGGGAAAGATATGAATAACCTCAAAAAAATAGAATATTCTCTGAAAAAAAGAAAAAGACAAGAATCACGTTTCAAGATTTATGGTTTGCTAGGTATAGCAACTGCAGTCAGTTTTTTGTGTATTATTCTTAGTTCAATTTTTATGGAGGGAAAAAAAGCTTTTTTAAGTACTTATATAAAATTAGAAGTATATTTTGATCCCGATATAATCTACACAAGCAATGACCAAAAAGAAGAAGATATAAAATTCGCAAATTTTCAAAAAATAATCAAAAACTCTTTAAATAGTTTTTTTCCAGAAATTTCTGACAAAGGCGAATTACGTAAATTAAGTAACTTTATCTCTAGTTCAGAGGAAGAAAACCTTATGAAGCTTGTTTTAAAAAACAAACAACTAGTAGGTCAGAAAATCACTTTATGGTTATTAGCTTCATCAAAGATTGATGTGATAAATAAAAATCCGGACATGGAGTTGATAGCAGAAGAAGATAGATTGATTTCTGACCTCGAATTGAATTGGCTGAATGAAATAAGATCAGCAAATAATATCAAAAGTAATTTTAACAAAAACTTTTTTGTAAAGGCAGATTCAACAGAACCAGAACAAGCGGGAATCTGGGGTTCGCTTGTAGGCTCATTCTTTACATTATTTGTAACATTAATTCTATCATTCCCAATTGCCGTTGCTGCAGGAGTCTTTCTTGAAGAGCTTGCCCCAAAAAATAAATTTACAGATTTTATTGAGGTTAATATCAATAACTTAGCAGCCGTACCCTCTATAATATTTGGGTTATTAGGTTTAGCAATTTTTCTCAATGTCATGCATTTACCAAGATCTGCCCCCATTGTTGGCGGAATGGTTTTAGCTCTTATGACCCTTCCAACGATTATTATTGCCACTAGAGCTTCATTAAAGGCTGTACCACCGTCAATTAGAGAAGCTGCAATTGGTTTAGGTGCAACGAAGTTTCAGACAGTTACTCATCATGTACTTCCACTTTCTTTGCCGGGTATTCTGACAGGAACCATCATTGGAATGTCTCAAGCACTTGGAGAGTCAGCGCCATTATTAATGATAGGAATGGTTGCGTTTATTGTTGATGTTCCAGGGTCATTTTTAGATTCCTCTACTGTTCTTCCAGTTCAAATTTATCTTTGGAAAAGCACTGCTGCCAGAGGTTTTGTTGAGCTTACTGCGGCAGGGGTAATGGTTTTACTTTCTTTTCTTATTTTGATGAACGGCATAGCAGTATTTATTAGACAAAAGTTTGAAAAAAAATGGTAAAATATTGAGAGAAGTTTTATGACAGAAAAAATTAAAATAAAAAGTAAAAATGTTAATGTTTACTATGGCCAGAAGAAGGCACTTGATAAAATCAACCTTGAAATTCCTACAAATAAGGTCACAGCCTTAATAGGTCCAAGTGGTTGTGGAAAATCTACTTTTCTTAGATGTATAAATCGTATGAACGATACGATAGATATTTGTAGGATAGAAGGAAAAATTTTTGTTGATGAAGAAGATATATATTCCACAGAAGTCGACCCGGTTTTACTGAGGGCAAAGATAGGAATGGTATTCCAAAAACCTAATCCATTCCCTAAGTCAATTTTTGACAATGTTGCCTACGGACCAAAAATTCATGGTATTGTTAATAGCAATGATGAATTAGAGGAGCTTGTTATATATAGCTTGAAAAAAGCTGGTTTGTTTGGAGAGGTAAAAGATAGGCTAAATGACACAGGAACCTCTTTATCGGGGGGACAGCAGCAACGACTATGCATAGCCAGAGCCATTGCAATTAGTCCACAAATAATCCTAATGGACGAACCGTGTTCTGCCCTAGATCCAATAGCAACTGCTATAATTGAAGAACTTATTGATGAGTTAGCTAAAAACTTTACTATTGTAATCGTAACCCACTCAATGCAGCAAGCTGCAAGAGTCTCACAGCAAACTGCTTTTTTTCATATGGGTAGTTTGATCGAGGTAGGGCGCACAGATCAAATTTTTTCAACACCAAGCCAAAAAAAGACTCAGGATTATATAACAGGAAAAATAGGTTAAAAAATGAAAGAACATATTGTAACAACATATGATGAAGATTTAAATTCTCTAAAAAGCAACTTAACAAAAATGGGTTTGAATGTTGAAAAACAAATCTTCCAAGCAGTTGACTTGATAAAAATAATCAATATTTCAAAAGCTAAAGAAGTTATAGAAAATGATAAAGGCATTGATGCTTTAGAAAAAAAAATAAGAGGATTTGCGACCATTACGTTGTCAAAAAGACAACCTCTTGCAGATGATCTTAGGCAGATTATTATTTCTCTGAAAATATCAAGTATACTAGAACGCATCGGTGATCATGCATCCAACGTGGCTGGAAGGATATTATCTGTAAAAAAAGCTCCTGATAGCTACAGCACTGATTCAGTTCACCAACTGGGCCTTTTAGTTTTAAAAAATTTTTCCACAGCCCTAAGTTCTTATGATCAAGAGTCAAAAGAAATTGCACAATCTGTTCCCACTGAGGATATTACAATTAACTCTGTATATGAAACTTGTTTTAGAGAACATTTACATTTAATGATGGAAGATAGAGATATAATTGGGTTTTGTACACAAATGTTATTTATTGCTAAAGAATTAGAGAGAATTGGAGATCTTTCAAAAGTAATATCAAAAGAAGTTATTTATAATCTTCAAGGTACTCTGAAATAAATGGTAACACAAAGAACAATTCTTGTGGTGGAGGATGATAAATCATTACTACCAATGATTACCTACAATATTGAAAAAAACGGATTTAAGGTAAAATCAGCCACTAACGGTGAAGATGCACTGTTGTTAATTAAAGAAGAAATTCCATCATTGGCTATATTTGATTGGATGATTCCTGAACCAAATGGATTAGAGCTTTGTAAAATTCTGCGAAGAAAACAAGAAACCAGTAATTTACCGATTATAATGTTGACTGCCAGAGAGGAAGAGGAAGACAGAATAAGGGGTTTGGAATATGGGGCGGATGATTACATATCAAAACCTTTTAGTCCCGCAGAACTTATTGCAAGAATAAAAGCCCTTATTAGAAGATCAACCTCTTCTCAAAACAACATATTAGAGTTTGAAGACATTAAAATTTTCGATAATGAACATAAAGTATTCAGAGGAAAGACGAGAGTTCATCTTGGGCCCACAGAATATAATCTTTTAAAGCACCTTATGGAAAACCCTTGCAGAGTATTTTCAAGAGAACAACTTCTAGATTCTGTTTGGGGACACGGAATTTATGTTGAACGAAGAACTGTTGACACTCACATAAGGAGGCTTAGAAAATCATTAAATATCGAAGGGAAAAAAAACTTTATAAGGACGATTAGATCCTCTGGCTACTCTATTGATAAAGATTAGACTTGTGATAATATTTAAAAATGAGGAGAAGAAAGATTAAGGGAATCTTTAGTGCAAAGAGTAAAATATAAAGACGGCATATCAATAATTGTCACGTTGTATAATAAAGAAGAATATATTCTACAAACTTTAAACTCAGCTACAAATCAATTCGAAAAATCCGAAAAATATCAAGTCATCGTTGTAGATGACGGTTCAAAAGACCGTTCATATAAAATTGCAAAGGATTTCCTTAGGAAAAAAAAAATTGATTACAAAATTTTTACTCAAAGAAATACCGGACCAAGTATCGCGACAAATAATGCTCTTAAGTTTGTAAAGTATTCCTATATCAAACTTTTAGATGGCGACGATATACTCGCTCCAGATAGTTTGAAATATATGAAATCACAAATGCAAAAAAAAGATATCGATCTTTTGTATGGTGATTGGGATTGGAGTCCAGATCCTAATAAATATAATTTCATAAATAATAAGCCTGACTCCTCAGAAATTCAAAATACATTTGAAAAGTTTGTTGTAAATGGTTGGGGTGGTTCGAGCAATCTCATGATAAGAACCGAAACTATTTTAGAAGTTAAGGGCTGCGATGAAACTGTTTTTGTTCAAGATTATTCACTTCCGCTTCGTGTCGCTGGAAATCAATATATTTCAAAAACCTCCAGAAAGTTCAATGTTTTTTCTACTGAGAAAATTATATGTGTTGGACCTTCTTTCATAAAAGAAAGGATAATGAGTAATAATGCTCAAACCCTTTATGACCTCTCAATAGCAACTCTTAATTTTTTAGAAAAGGCAACATTTGTGAATAAAGCATTGAAAAGGAAAGCGCTAAGAAAGATAGTTGCACGATGTTTATCTTGGAGAAGAAGAGTAAACAAAGAAAAACTTTTTAATAAATTTCTTCTCACATATTGTTTCAGCAAAGTTAACCCAAGGATTAATCCTAAAGTTGTTCGTTATCATGTATTCAGAACTTGGGTTTCCAATGAAGAAATAAGAAAAATCCAAAAAAAGGATAAATCGAAAGTAAAAATTTTAGTTTATGTTGGATTAGATCTACTAGGAGATGCTTTGTTAAAACTACCTCTTCTTAAATGTCTTAGACAAATATTTCCTAATGCACAAATAACGTGGTTAGCAGGAAAAGGAAATTCAATTTTTAGAACCGAGCTAAGTTCTATTGCTTCAGGCCTCATAGATAATATTTATGAAGAAGATTTTGGTTCTAATATTCTTGATTTATTTAAAAAAAATAAATTTGGAACTTATGATATCGTTATAGATACACAAAAAAGATTTTTAACCACCCTTATCTTACAAAAAATTAAAACTAAAATTTTTGTTTCTTCATGTGCAAATTACTTGTTTTCTGATTTAATTCCAGAAAATCCTGACGAAAGAAATATTAGTCAACACTTAGTAAATCTCTCTGAAGTTCTCAGTCCCTCAAAAGTCAAATTTTCAAATCTTAACAATAAGGTTAATAACAATAAAATTGCTATTTGTCCTGGTGCTTCGGTGATTTGGAAACGATGGGCCTTTGAAAATTTCATTGATATTGCGGAACATTTAATTAGGAGGAATCTACTTCCAATCTTCATTTTAGGTCCAAAAGAAACTGATCTAGAGAGAAATTTAATTAGAGAGTTTGGGGGAAAGATAAAAATTTTCAAAAGCAATAACCCAATGGAAACTATTAAAATTGTAAAAAATTGCAAAGCAGGGATAAGTAATGACACAGGATGTGGTCATTTAATTTCCTCAACTGGGACTCCAACCTTAACTCTTTTTGGACCGACTGATTCTGAAAAGTTTTCTCCAATTGGTAATCCTCTTCATGTTTCAATATCTTCTCAAAAGACCTTTAAATCTAAAAATATTAATGCTATTCCTGTTAACTTGGTACTAAGAAAGTTAAAAACAATAATCGATTATTAAAGAGGCCAAAACCAAAATATAATCATATCTTATGAAATTATCTTGCTGATGAATAAAATTGCAGAAGTAAATAAATGGATAGGTACCATTCTTGTCTTAAGTGGTATACTTTTGACAAACCTTAATTATTATCCTTTAAATATTTTCTTACATGGTTCAGGTGTAATATTCTGGAGTGTTAGCGGCTACCTATTAAGGGACAAAGCGATTCTCACAAATTTTGGTTTTCAAATACCAATTTTTGCATTTGGAATAATCAACTTTTTTTTAACTAGTTAGATAAATTGCTCAAAGTCTCTTCTGTTAGTCTGGCTCCGTATTGCTGAATGATCAATGACGCAACTTTGCAACCAAATAAAGCAGACTTTTTTGGGGGCTCACCTTTTAATAACTTGTATAAAAATCCAGCAGCAAACATGTCTCCAGCTCCTGTGGTATCTAACACCGATTCAACTTGGAATGAAGGTATTATTTCAGATCCATGAGAATCAACGACTTCAACACCCTTATCACCCATTGTTTTAAGTAAAATTTCAACTGTTTGTGTTTTTAAAAAATTTAATAAATTGTCATTACCTAATAATTCTTTAAATTCATGTTCGTTACCTATTAAAATATTTATCTCAGACTTTAAAAGTTTTAGAAAATCATCTCTGTACATCTTCACTAAGTTTGGATCAGATAGTGAAAAAACTATTTTAATTTTTTTAATTTTCGCAATTTCGATAGCCTTATAAATTGCCTCTCTTGCACTTTTTGAACTCCATAAGTAACCTTCAATTAATAAATAATCTATATCATTAAAAAAATCAGATTTTATATCCTCCTCCCCAAGAGTTGTACTCGCTCCTAAGAAAGTTTGCATTGATCGTTCACCGTCTGGTGAAACAAAAACTATACATCTTGCAGTCGGCAAACCTTGAGTGGATTGTTTGCAAAGAAATTTAGTTTTAGTTTTTTCCATATCTGAAATAAATTCGTCGCCAAGCTCATCGTCCCTGACTTTTCCACAAAAAAATGAATTTAATCCTAGAAGTGAGATTCCCACCATTGTATTTGCAACTGACCCGCCAGAATCTTTTTTTATTGGGTTAATTTCTTTTAAAATTTTATCAGATACATTCTGATCTACCAATGTCATAGCCCCTTTTGTTAAATTTGCATTTACCAGAAAATCGTCTGAAACAGAGGACACAATATCTAAAACAGCATTTCCCATTCCTAAAATTTTTTTATTCATAAAATTTTTTCCTTTATAATTTAAATTTAGATAGTATAGAATTTCATACATATTTCACAGAAATTTAACTTTAAAAAATAAAAAAAATTATTTATATATTATTACTATGGAAAAAACTTTTCTGGACATAACTGTACTTCCTTACAGAAGCTTATCCAAAAAAGGATTCAGAAACTTAATGTTTATTGTCTCATTAATTTTTTTTCTCGTTGGGGTTTTCTTCTGGTATATAGGAGCATGGCCAGTTTTCGGTTTTTTAGGGTTAGACGTATTACTTCTGTATTATGCCTTTAAAATAAACTACAAATCTGGTGAAATCTTTGAAACTGTCAAAATTATTCAACAAAACTTACTCATTACTCGAAATTTTCCATCTGGAAAAAAACAAACCTGGAACCTTGAACCTTATTGGACTAAAGTTGAAATATCTAATCCCGCAAGACACCAACATAATTTAATAGTCAAGTCTAAAGACAAGGTTGTTCTTCTAGGTTCATTTCTGAATTATAACGATAAAAGGAAACTTTTCACACAAATTGAATCGGCATTACAACTTTTAAATAACAAAATGAGTAAGATCTGAAAAATTTAAATTTAACCTTTCAGAGCTACATATCATTAATTTTACTGTCAGCAATTTGGGGAAGTTCATTCCTATTCATTAAACTAAGTATTGTAAGTATTCCTCCTAGTCTTTTGACTTTTTATAGACTTTTTATTGCTTCACTGTTTCTCATTTGTTTTTGTAAAAAAGGGTTTTTTAATGGTATTTTCGCCAATAATAAAAAACTACTATTTGGCGTTGCGATTTTTGGGAATGTTCTTCCCTTTAATCTAATAAGTTTAAGCGAAATTTACGTGGAAAGTATCGTTGCTGCTTCTCTTATAGGCACAATGCCACTTTTTACATATATAATTGCTTATTTTGTATCAAAAAATAAAAGTTTAGATTTTGTAAGTATTATAGGTTTATTATTGGGTTTTATTGGTATGTTAATTTTTATAAATCCGTTTAGCATCTCACTTGAATCAGTAGCGTTTAATTTTTCTTTATTAATAATTTTGTCAGCTTTTTTTTATGGACTATCAGCAAATTTTGTAAAGAAAATACAAGACAACTCTCCAATTGAAATTGCTACCTTTACAACTATTCTAGCTATGTTATTAGCTTTTCCTATTTTTATTCTTAATTTTATTTCTTTAAACAATTTTGAAAAACAATTATTACTTAATATTTCATTTGAGAGTTTTCTCTCAGCTACAGTATTGGGAATTGTATGTACAGGATTTGCAATTTTGATTTTCTTTAATCTTATTAAGATCAAATCAGCTGTTTTTGCGAGTCAAAGTAATTTTCTTATTCCATGCTTTGGGTCTTTGTGGGGATATATTTTTTTGGATGAGAACTTAACTGAAAATATGATTTATGGTCTTCTTTTAATTGTTGTTGGAGGATGGGTGACAAATCGTTCAATGTTTGTAAAAAGCAATTAACCTACTTATTCTGATTTAGTTTCTTAAACTCGTCCGGAATATCACCTACATCATATTCTTCATATTCGGTGACGGGTCTTATCTCATTTTCATCTGTTACTTGGTATACGAATTTAACAGCATTTTGAAAATTAAATCTAGCTACATCTAGATTTCGCTCTGCAAAAGAAACTGAGCCCCCAAGCCAAGCATTATCTTCAAGAGCGTTAGTTGCAGCTATTAATAGTTCAGACACTTCAATTAAAGAATTATGAATTTCGTTTAATTTAGCTGAATTAGGAATATCGAGCTTTCTTAAATCGTCTGGTCTACCAAAAGACTTTAGATGCCCTTGTATTAATTCTTCGGCCTCCTTGAAATGATCTTCATCTGCTCTGTCATTTCTTAGGTTAAAAGCATCCAACAATCTACCTTGAAGGATAATTGCATTTCCTAAATGACCAAGCCTAATATCCATAATTTCTTTGTATTCTTTTAGGTCAGTTTCAGAAACTTTATTTTCGCATGAAACTATTAAAAAAAATAAAATTAGAAAAATATTTAATTTTTTATGAAAAATCATGACTACTCTTTTAGCATATCTGAAATTGTATACAAGCCCGCCTTTTTTTGGTGCAACCAACTTGCAGCTTTTAAAGCTCCAACTGAAAAAATTTTTCTACTTGATGCCATGTGTTTTAATTCAATTCTTTCTCCATTTAAAAAAAAATAAACTGTGTGTTCTCCTATTACGTCTCCACCTCGGATCGAAGCAAAACCAATCTCGTTCTTTCCTCTCACTTTATTTTTATTTTCTTCTCTATATGAAAACTTAGCAATCCCTTTAAAACCCTCTTGAACTGATTTAGCCAGAGAAATAGCTGTTCCAGACGGTATATCTTTTTTTTGGTTGTGATGGATTTCAACTATCTCAATATCAGACTGAGACGAAATATTTTTAGAAGCAACTTTGATTAAATTTTTCATTAAATTTATTCCAATGCTCATATTAAATGATCGTAAAACTTTTCTGCCATTAACTAATCCTTGAAATTTCTTCTCTTCTGTCTTCGTGTATCCAGTAGTTCCAGTCACTAAAGCTGTTTTTGTTTTTAAATCATGCATCACCTTTAATAAATTGATGGTAGCTGCGGGAACTGTAAAATCGATAATAACGTCACTGTATTTGATTAAATTATTTATATCATCGCAAATCACGATACCTGAAACTGTTTTTCCAACATCTTTATGCTTTCCCTTTTCGCATAAAACCTTGAGTTCTAATGAGTTGAAATTTTTAATTTGTTCTAAAAGATCGCTCCCCATTCTCCCTCCGGGACCAAAAATTCCAATTTTAATTTTTTTCATTTTACAACTTTAGGTTAAACCATCCCAAAAGTCTTTTACTTTTGAGAAAAAACCTGACTTTTCTGGACTATTATTTTGATTGAGCTCTTGATTAAATTCGTTAAGTAATCTTTTCTGATTTTCTGATAAATTTGTTGGAATTTCAACTATCAGTGAAATGATCATATCACCAAAAGATGTTGACCTAATTGTTGGCATCCCTTTTCCATTCAACCTAAATTGATCACCGTGCTGAGAACCAGCTGGAACTTTTACTTTAACTTTTCCACCTGAAACTGTTGGAACCTCTACAGAACCTCCAAGCGATGCGTCGACAATAGAAATTGGAACGTTGCAGAATATCTCAGTACCATTTCTTCCAAAAATTGAATGTTCAGGCATACTTACAAACAAATAGAGATCTCCTGGTGATGAACCATTCTGACCTACGGCACCCTCTCCAGAAAGTCTAATTCTGCTTCCATCCTCAACTCCAGCAGGAATGTTCACTTCAAGTTTTCTATTTTTTCTTCTTCTTCCTTCTCCATTACACGTATTACAGGGGTCCGTAATTACCTGCCCTGCGCCACCACAAGAGGAGCATGTTCGTTCAACGGTGAAAAAACCCTGAGAAGCTCTTGTTCTTCCTGACCCTCCACAAACATCACAGTCTCTCAGTCCGTTCCCTTTTTCAGATCCTGAACCATTGCAGTCGCTGCATCGTATAAGGGTATCAAAAGAAATTTCTTTTTTTATTCCAGTATAAGCTTCCCTTAAATCAACATCTATTTCGTATTTTAAATCTTGCCCTCTTTGTTCCCTTCTTTTTGAAGACCTCCCGCCTAGATCACCAAAGAAGTCCTCAAATATGTCGGAAAAATTTCCAAAGCCACCACCAAAACCTTCAGAGAACCCTCCACCAGTTTGTGAAAAGGCATCATGTCCATAAGTATCATAAGCTTCTTTTTTTTCTGGGTTAGATAGGACCTCATAAGCCTCTGAGATTTCTTTAAACTTAGTCTCAGCCTCTTGATCACCCTGATTTTTGTCAGGGTGATATTTCATAGCTAACTTGCGGTATGAGCTCTTGATAGTTGCAGAATCGGAATCCCTAGAAACACCAAGGACATCATAATAATCATTTTTTGGCATATTACTAAAGAGTTATGCTGATTTTTCCTTTTTATCACCGTCATCCTTTTTTGATTTTTTTTCGGTGACATCCTCAAAGTCAGCATCCATTACCTCTGGATCCTTTTTACTTTGCTTCTTTTTATCTTTTCCTTTACCTGATTGATTTTTTTCACCTGTTTCTTTAGATTCTTTTGCAGCTTTTTCCTGAGCCTCCTTGTACATTATTTCACCTAATTTCATTGAATCTTGAATTAGTGAGTCAGTTTTTTCTTTCAAAACTTTGGTGTCGACCTTTTCATCTTTTAATGTTTCTTTAAGAATTTCCAATGATTTTTCGATTTTTTCTTTATCTTCTTTTGGTATTTTTGAACCATGTTCTTTTAAACTCTTCTCAGTACTATGTATGATTGAATCAGCATTATTTCTGGCTTCAATAGTTTCTAGCTTTTTTTTGTCAGCGTCTGCATTGGCTTCGGCATCTTTTACCATCTTATCAATTTCTTCATCAGATAAACCCCCAGAAGCTTTAATCTGAATTTGGTGTTCTTTGCCTGTTGCTTTGTCTTTTGCTGATACCTTAACAATTCCATTGGCATCAATGTCGAATGTAACTTCAATTTGAGGTGACCCTTTTGGCGCAGGGGGGATTCCAACAAGATCGAACTGACCAAGTAATTTGTTGTCAGCTGCTATTTGTCTCTCGCCTTGAAAAACTCTAATTGTTACAGCGGATTGGTTATCATCAGCAGTTGAGAAAATTTGACTCTTATTAGTTGGTATTGTGGTATTTTTTTCAATTAGTTTTGTAAACACACCCCCAAGAGTTTCAATGCCCAAAGATAATGGAGTTACGTCAAGCAATAAAACATCTTTTACATCACCTGACAAAACACCTCCCTGAACAGCAGCTCCTAGTGCCACAACTTCGTCTGGATTTACACTTCTATTGGGTTCTTTTCCGAAAAAATTTTTTACTGCTTCAATAACTTTTGGCATCCTAGTCATACCTCCAACCAAGATAACATCGTTAATTTCTCCAGCGCTTAAACCTGCATCTTTGAGCGCTTTTTTGCATGGCTCAATTGACCTATCAATTAAATCGGATACCAAAGTTTCAAATTTTGATCTTGAAAGTTTAATATTTAAATGCTTAGGACCAGATGCATCTGCTGTAATGAAAGGAAGGTTGACTTCTGTTTGAGGGGTAGTAGACAATTCAATCTTTGCCTTTTCGGCCGCTTCTTTTAATCTTTGAAGAGCAAGTTTGTCAGTCTTCAAATCAATAGATTGTTCTTTTTTAAATTCTGAAGCAAAATAGTCTATCAATACATTGTCGAAATCTTCACCACCTAGTTTAGTGTCTCCGTTAGTTGCTTTGACTTCGAAAACTCCATCGCCAATTTCCAATATTGAAACATCAAATGTTCCTCCTCCGAGATCATAGACCGCTACGGTTCCAGTTTTCTTTTTATCCAAACCATATGCAAGTGCTGCAGCTGTAGGTTCATTTATAATTCTTTTAACATCAAGTCCTGCAATTTTACCAGCATCCTTGGTGGCTTGCCTTTGTGCATCATTGAAATATGCGGGAACAGTTATTACTGCTTCCTTGACTGGTTTTCCTAGAAACTTTTCAGCAGTTTCTTTCATTTTTTGCAATATCATAGCACTTATCTGACTGGGGGAATATTTCTTGTCGTCAATTAAAACCCAAGCATCGTCATTCTCACCTGCAACAATTTTGTAAGGCAATACATCAGAGTCTTTTTTAACAGAGGGATCATCCATTCTTCTACCGACTAATCTTTTGATGGCAAACAATGTTTTTTCAGGGTTAGTTACGGCTTGTCTTTTCGCAGATTGACCTACCAGTTGCTCATTGTTTTCCGCAAATGCAACCATTGAAGGAGTTGTTCGAGAGCCTTCCACATTTTCTATAACTTTTGGTTCTTTGCCATCCATGATGGCGACGCATGAATTTGTTGTACCGAGGTCTATGCCTATAACTGTCATATTGTGCTCCTTTTCTTCCTAGTTCTATTGGACAGAATTGATGTTTAGCCCTAGAAGGCACTAAACATTAATTATTAATAAAGCTATCTTTTTTATATTATAAGTAACTGCTTCAGATCAAGAAAAAAATCCAAAAAATGCGAAAATATTATGAATGCTTGTCATTTTCATTGTTTCACGAGAGATTGCAGAATTAAAATTACACTTCGAAAATTTGATGTTTAAGCATTTATTTCTCTTCTTGGTTTTTTCCTGAAGAAACAACAACCATTGCCGGTCTTAAAAGTCGTTCTCCGATCATGAAACCTTTAGCTAGTTCTTCAATTATTGTTCCCTCCGGTTTATCACTATTCTTTTTGGAAACAGCTTGATGAATTTCCGGGTTAAACTTTTTCTCTAGAGAGTCAAAACGAACAACACCGTTTCTTTCAAAAATCTCATAGATTTCTTTTTCAACTGCTTCAAGACCTATAACAAGGTTTTTTAACATTACATTTTCCCCTAAATTTTCTCTTGGTATTGAACTAAGAGCTCTTTGAAAGTTGTCAGTTACATTTAATAATTCAGTAGAAAAATTTCTTATTGCATACTTTAAATTTTCTTGAGATTCCTTTTCATGCCTTTTTCGCAAATTTTCATTTTCAGCCAACTCTCTAAGAAGCTTGTCTTCAGCTTCTTTTAGTTTAATTTTCAAATCTGCAATAATTTTTTGATTGTTAGTTTCAGAGCCGTGTTGATTTTTAGATATTTTTGCTTCTTTTTTTAACTCTTTTTTGTCAAATGTTTTGTCCATTTTTTTTTCATTTTCTGTAGTGGATTTTTTCATCTTGTCTCCTTTAATTTGTATTATTTAATCTCAAATTTTTCACCGATTAATTTTGCAGTATAATCAACTACAGGAATAATTTTAGCATAATTTATTCTCATGGGACCTATTACACCAATAGCTCCAATTATTTCTTTTTTTTTATTTTTAAAGGGGCTTATAATTGTTGAACATCCTGTTAGGCCAAACAAATTGTTTTCGGAGCCAATAAAAATTTGTAGTCCCTCTGCTTGAAGTGTTTCATCAATGACACCAACAAGATTTTTTTTATTCTCTAACTTTTCAATTAATAATCTAACATCTTCGAGCTGCTCCATTACTTTTACATCATCTAATAGTTTCGATGTACCTGTTACAATTAATTTATTTTTTTTGCTTGCATCGTCCCAGCATGCGAATCCTTGATCAATAAGATTTTTAGTCACTTTGTCTATAGTTCTTCTGTCATTTTTTATTTGTGAGCTTATAATTTCTCTGCTTTCCTCGAGTGTTTTTCCCTTTATTATAGAATTTAAATAATTTGTTGTTTCTATTAACAGTGAAGGAGGCAATCCTTTTGGCACCTCAATAATTCTATTTTCAATTATTCCAGAGTCTGTTACCAAAATAACAAGAGCTTTTTCATTGCTTACTGGAACAAACTCAATGTGTTTTATGTAACCCTCTAATTTTGGAGCTAAAACTATTCCTGCACAGTCTAACAAGCCTGACAATAATGAACTCGTTTCACTAAACATTTCTTCTACGTTCTGAGTCTGATTGTTTATTACCTTTTGTATTTCTGTACACTGATTATTTGTTATTCTTCCAACCTGTAACAAACCGTCTACAAAGAATCTTAAACCTAAGTCTGTTGGAACCCTTCCTGAGGATGTATGATTGGATCTTAAAAGTCCAGCCTCTTGTAAATCAAACATTACATTCCTAACTGATGCCGCTGAAAGCTTTTCTCCCATTTTGATTGATAATTTTCTTGAACCAACAGGTTTTCCGTCTTTTAGAAAATCATTCACAATCAACTTAAATATCTGCTTTGATCTTTGGTCTAAATCAAAAATATATGACTTTTTAATATCAATTGTTTTTTTTTTTAATAATTTGGGATTGTCTTTTTTTGTCATACTATTAAAAATACATAACTTCAACTAAGTTATATTTTGACGTGAGAAAATTCAATAGGAAAAATCATGAACCAAGAAAGATCTCTGTAGAGGTCAACATAAATAAAAATGCAGATGGTTCATGTATTATAAATTATGGCATGACAAAAGTGATATGCACGGCAAGTATCGATGAAGACATCCCAAAATGGTTAAGAGAAAAAAAAACTGGATGGATTACAGCAGAGTACGGAATGCTTCCAGGATCAACTAATTCAAGAAACAAGAGAGAATCAAAAGTTGGCAAACAGTCTGGAAGAACTGTAGAAATACAAAGATTAATAGGAAGGTCCTTAAGATCAGTAGTAAACTTGGAAAAACTAACGGGATACCAAATTATTATTGATTGTGACGTTCTTCAAGCAGATGGCGGAACTAGAACTGCAAGCATAACTGGCGGTTATGTCGCTTTATGTTTAGCTATAAAAAAGTTTATGCGAAAGGGCTTGATAAAGAAAAACCCAATAAAGGATTTTGTTGCAGCTATTTCATGTGGAATAGTAAACGACAAAGTTTTAATTGATCTTGATTATGATGAAGATTCAGTGGCTCAAGTCGATGCAAATTTTGTTTTATCCAGAAAATCTGGTTTTTCAGAGATTCAAATATCAGGTGAAGAAAATACATTTGATTTGAATTCTGTAACAGAGATGATTACAAAGACTGAAAGATCTATGAAAAATATTTTTAAAATTCAACAAGATGCAATTAAGTAGTAAATTTTACAGAGGGGACAAAATTGTAATAGCAAGCCATAATGAGGGAAAAATTAATGAATTTAAAACACTTCTTGCAGATTACAACTTGCAGATAGTTACCTCAAATGATGTCGGAATCAAAGATGTTGAGGAGACGGGAAAGTCCTTCCAAGAAAATTCATTAATTAAGGTTAAAAGTATTCCTGACAAGTATATTGCAATATCTGATGATTCTGGGTTGAGTATAAATAGTCTGGGAGGGAAACCAGGAATATACTCATCCAGATTTCAAAAAAAATGTGGTGGATGGTTTGAAGCAATGGAGAGGATATATTCAGATGTTAAAAGAAAAAAAATTAAAGATTTTTCGGCAAAATTTACTTGCTGTCTTTCTATAAAATTTTCTAAGGATCTAATTTATTCGTATCTTGGTGAAGTTAAAGGAAAAATAGTCTGGCCACCTAAAGGAAAAAATGGCTTTGGTTATGACCCGTTTTTTATTCCGGAGGGTCATGAAAAGACTTTTGCTCAGATGGCACATTCCGACAAAATATTTATTGACCATAGAAGTATTGCTCTAAAAAAACTCATTAAATTACATTTAAGCGACAGTTAAATACCTCTTCAGTATTTTTATTCTTTTTGATTCTTTTAAGATATATTTCTCGTTGCAAAAAACCTGATTTTATTTTACTTTTCGTAAATTCGCCGTTAAAGACCAAGTTTGTTTTGTCTTTTTCACTCATTATTTTATAGCTTTCGACTAAATCTAAAAGATCATGCATATGGTAATTAAATGACATTGGGTCTTTAGAAAAAACGTTTTTAAAGTTTTGAACAAATTCGTCATCCTTATATTTTAGACTTGAGGCATAATATGTACCTTTGAATAAATTGTCCTTTTTATTGGTATCCTCCCATAAACTCGTACCATAAATGTCAGAATTTTCAGAGTTAATATCATAAAAAGCTAAATGAGACAAAATCTCAAGCAGTCTGTCTCCCTCCGACGCAATAATTATGGAATCAAAAGGGGATCCAAGCGTTAACATCCTCTCTAGAGATTTGATTTCACTATTTTTAAATTCTTCTTCCAAGTCTCTATTGTTTTTAATTTTCATTATTTCATTTTCTAACTGCAATTTCCTTTCATTAAATCGACTTATTTTTTTTATGTTATCATTTAAATCAGTATTTTCATCTACCTCAAAAAATTCAATATTAATCCCCATCATACCAAAATCATTTACGTAGTTTAAGAAACTATTTCTGATTACATACCCATATTTATTAGCATGATGAATCAATAATACATCCTTATTATCATTTTTAGCTATATGTTTTGTTATACAAGATATTTGGTCGTTAGGATTTTGTCCGGAAACAATGATGTTTTCAGAGACATTATTTAAATCAGGAGAGAGGCTAAAAAAAGTTAACCTCTTTTTATTTTCAAAATGTTCCTTTACCTCTCTTGTTTCATCAGAAAAAATTGGACCTATAAAAGTTTTCACATTATTTGATATCCCTTGTTCTGCTGCACTAACTGCTCCTTTTGGTGTCCCTTTGGTATCGAAAATTTTAAAGTTTAATTGATTAGGTCGAAGCAGCATACTGTATCTTAAAGAATTAATAACTAAATTACCTGCTGCACTTTTCTCGCCAGTTAATGGAAGTAGCAGGCCTACTAAATTATCTTTTTCTATTTTTTTTTCTTTCAATTCTGGTTTCTTAAGATTTAAAAAAGCATAACCAGACGGTTTTTTTTCTGATTCCTTTACTTCGTTGTCGTCTTTATCATTCGTATAACTTTCATCTTTAATTTCTTCGGCTGAACTCTCTGGATCTTCGAAACCAGTGAAATCTTTACTTACATCAGCATTGGGGAACGAATCGCTATCAAACGACTCTGTATTTTTCATACCTTCTGAGCTATCTTTGTTACGTTGAGAAAGGTTGTTTTCTGCCTTTTCATCGGTTTTACTTTCGATTTCTTGAATAGTTGAAGTATTATAAGGTTTCTTATCTTCAGAAACGTCTTCATCTTCGACAAAAAATTTAGTAAAAAATGAAACTATCTTACTTTCCGTTTCTCTGGTTTGTCCCATTTCTTTGATACGTAAAACTCTAGTCTCTTCTGATTTCTTTTTATCTAAAGTTTCTTTTTTCTTTATTTTGTCTTCCTTTAATTCAAATGATATTTCATCTTTCTCAACTTCTTTGTTATTGTTTTCTGGCTTTTCTACTATTGAAGATTCTTCGACCTCTTTTTTTTTAACATCTGAAGATTTAGAAATCTCATTCTCCTCTTTTTCTAATTCATTAGTGTCCGAAAAAAGTTTCTCTTTAAGAATGCTTACGGATTGATTGATTTGGCA
The DNA here is from genome assembly GCA_902550225.1 of uncultured Alphaproteobacteria bacterium. Lineage (GTDB taxonomy): Bacteria > Pseudomonadota > Alphaproteobacteria > Methylaequorales > Methylaequoraceae > Methylaequor. The sequence goes on along the minus strand of CACCYL010000004.1, from coordinate 36,220 downwards.
GCCCGACGAAATAAAGAGCACTAAAAATAAAAATAATCTTAAATTATACAGATTTGATATCTTCGTATATGATGCTTTCATGTTCAAAAAAATAACTCTAATAATTCTTATATATATATTTATACATAACAAAGTTTTTAGCAATATAAATAGAGATAGAATTCTTAATTATCTTGAGAGCTTTTCTTCCCTAACCTCAAAATTTATCCAAATCAATAATAATGGAGACATATTGTCGGGAAAAATCTTTGTGTCACGTCCAGGCAAGTTTAGAATCGAGTATGAACAAATTCCTCTTATATTAATTTCGGACTCCAAACGTCTAGCTTCTGTGAATAAGGATCTCAAAAGCATAAACTTTCACAGTACAAATGAAAATCCACTTAGTATTCTTCTTTTCAAGAAACTAGATATGAAAAAAGTTAAGATATTAAAATTAGTTGAAAATGAAAATACATTGTTAGTTAAGCTTTCAAGTACTAATTTTGAAGATAAAGGTATTATTGAAATTTTATTTGAAACTAAACCTTTTAGGATGAAGAAATGGACTGTGTTAAAAACAGACCAAACAAAAACAGAGGTATTTTTTGACAGCCTCCATCTAAATAAAAACTTGCCTTCAAAACTATTCAACATAGAATTAGAGGACCCAAGAAAGATTCCGTTTCAAATATACTAACTTCGGTTGAGATAATACTTTTTATTAATCTGAATTAATGTTCTTGGTTGATTGGGATCATCTTCTATTTTTTTTCTTAGCCTGTATATTAGAGATTCCATTGTATGTGTTTCCAATCTTGCGGCATGCTGCCAAACATTCTTAAGAATTTCATTTTTGGTACAACCATCGTTTTTATTTAAAATAAAGTTTATTAGTTTGTTTTCAAGATCGGTAAGTTTTATAGAGTCTCCATTCGTGTTATTTATTAATTTAGAATTAAGACGATCATATAACTTATTACCAAATCTTACATTCAACTTTTCCTTACTAAAGGTCTTTTCTAAAGTTTTAATGTATCTAAGCAAATCATTGAACATTAAGGGATAATTCAAAATCTTGAAATTAAAATTTTCTGTTGGAGGTTTGATTTTTTCATTCATAACAAATATAAAATTTGAACTATTTTTATTTTTTTTTAAAAAAGAAAGAATGGTCTGTAGTTCATTTTCTGAAGTAATTTCACATATAAATATTGAATTTTGAAAATTCGACTTTTTTAGAAATTCGAAATCTTTTTTTAAATTAATTTTAAAACCTTCTTTTTTTAAAAGTTTTTGAAGTTCAAAAAAGAGCAAATTTCTTTTAAAAATAGCTGTAAGATTCTTAACTTTTGTCATATTCTTTTTATAGTGGCAAATCTAAAAGTTTTTAAAACAAAAAAAATAAATATTGGTTTATTAGTTCATGATAATATTCAATGCAAATGCTTTGTAGGGTCGAGTGGTATTGGTAAAAAAACACGTGAAGGAGATAAAGTTACCCCAATAGGGACTTTTGTGTTTTCGGAAGTTTACTACCGTCCCGACAAGGTGAAATATTTAAAGACTTGCCTGCCATTAAAAAAAATTAATAAAAGCTCATTTTGGTGCGTTGATCCAAAAAGTAAATTTTATAACAGATTTCAGACAAAAAAAAATTACGTATGCGAGGACCTTTACAGAGATGATGACCTTTATGACATATTCATCACATTTAATTACAACTTTGATAACATAAAAAAATTTAAGGGTAGTGCAATTTTTTTGCACTGTAGCGATATCTCCAAAGACCATACCGATGGTTGCATTGCACTAGAAAAAGAAATACTTGTGAAACTTCTTAATTCAATTAAAACTTATTCAAAATTAATAATTCTTTAACTTCTCTTACCAAATATTCTAGTTCCAACTCTTATGAAAGTTGCTCCATGTTCAATTGCGGATTCAAAATCATTGGACATTCCCATGCTAGCATGCTTAAGATTTAGTTGATCGCATAATTTTCTTAGCCTTATGAAAAAGGGTTCGGGTGGTTCTCCAAATGGAGGAATACACATCAATCCCATGATGTTTAGTTTAAGATCATTTGAACACCATTTAAAAAACTGTTGTGCTAAGTTTTCTTCTATTCCACTTTTTTGTTTTTCATCTCCAATGTTAACTTGAATAAAAAAATTTTTTTTTGTATTAGCTCTCTCCTCTAAATATTTATTCAATTTCAAAGCTATTTTTTCTCTATCAACAGTCTGAATTACATCAAAGATATCTAACGCTAGATTAGCTTTGTTTGATTGAAGAGGACCTATAAGATGTAATTCAATTTTGTTTTCAGGATTTTCCCTCTTAAGGTCAATCCATTTTGATTGGGCTTCTTGAACTTTATTTTCTCCAAAAATTTTATGACCTTGATTGATTAAAATTTGAATTGTCTCTTTTGGAAACTGCTTGGACACAGCTATTAATTTGGTTTCACAATATTTTCCATCTAGATTTCTCTCGCAAAAGCGTATTTGTTTTAAAATTTCATGATAATTTGATAATATTTTATTCATGAATATGTATTACCAAAATAAAAAAAATTCCACAATTCCTAAAGTATGGTTTTTTTTCAACCCGGAAAATTTATCAGATAGTAAAAAATTAAGTTATTTGTCAAAAAACGTAGGTGTAATATTCTTTAATAAAAATTTGAACGTTTACGATTTTCTAAAAAAAATTGAACCATGTATACAATATTGTAGAAAAAAAAAAATTAAATTCATTATTCCTTTTTCGAATTTTTGGTGTAGTAAGTATCACGCATTTGGAATGATGATTGAAATAAGCAAAAAATCAAAAAAATTTCATTCAAGAAAGAAAAAACAAAAAAATTATTTTACTGTAGCAAAGGTGCACAATGTTAAAGAAGCTTTTTTAGCAAAAGGTTTTATTGATTTAATATTCCTATCACCGGTGCTAAAAACTGATTCATATCCAGAGAAAAAACCATTGAGCAACTATATTTTTATTTCTCTTTGTTTTTTTTTTAAAGAAGAGGTAATTTTTGCACTAGGAGGGGTTAATTACAAAAATATTAAGTCTATGAAGAATAAAAATTTACACGGTTTTGGGGCAATAAGCTGTTTTAACAATTATGAAAAAATATAATCCAAAAATCATTGAAAAGAAGTGGCAAAACTATTGGGCGGAAAAACGGATATATAAATCCAAGGCAGATGAAACAAAAAAAAAATTTTATGTGCTGGAAATGTTTCCTTATCCCTCTGGAAAAATTCACATGGGACACTTAAGAAATTATACAATAGGAGACGTTACCGCAAGGTTCCATAAACTTAATGGTTTTAATGTTTTGCATCCGATGGGTTGGGATAGTTTTGGGATGCCAGCGGAAAATGCTGCCATAGAGAATGATGTTAATCCTAAAGATTGGACTGAAAACAACATTAAAAGTATGAAATCTCAATTAATGAGAATTGGACTGTCAATTGATTGGGAACGAGAAATATCAACATGTGACGCGAGTTATTACAAACATCAACAAAAAATTTTTATAGAATTTTTCAAAAATGGGCTTGTTTATAAAAAGGATAGTTTTGTTAATTGGGATCCGGTCGATAAAACTGTATTAGCAAATGAACAGGTTATTGATGGTAGAGGTTGGCGGTCTGGAGCGATCGTTGAGAAAAAGAAACTGTCTCAATGGTTTCTAAATATTTCTAGATTTTCAGAGGAACTTTTAGTTGATTTAAATCAATTAGAAAATTGGCCAGAAAAAGTGAAATTAATGCAAAAAAATTGGATCGGAATGTCTGAAGGAGCTGAAATAAAATTCAAAATATCCCAATCGAAATTATCGATTGATATTTTTACAACAAGACCCGAAACAATCTTTGGAGCGAGTTTTATTGCATTATCAGTTGAGCATCCGCTTTCGTCAAAATTTTTAGATGATGAAAAATTTATAGCGTTTAGAAACAAGTGTTTAAAAATGCAGGAAACAAAGGACTCTGTTCTAGAAAAAATTGGATTTCACACATCCCTTTTTGCTGAACATCCTTTTATAAAAAACGAAAAAATTCCTTTATTTTTTTCTAATTATGTATTGATTAATTACGGAAATGGCGCAATTTTTGGCTGTCCAGCTCATGACGAAAGAGATTATCATTTTGCAAAAGAATATAACATTCCTATAAAATGCATAATAGAAGGCAAAGAAACAGAACTTCCTTATTGTGAAAAAAATGAGACAGATATATTAATAAATTCTGAATTCCTTAATGAAAAAAATATAAAAAAAGCTAAGGAGACGATTGTTAAAAAAATCGAGAAATTAAAACTTGGAAGAAAATGTGTAAAGTTCAGATTAAAAGATTGGGGTGTATCACGACAAAGATATTGGGGATGCCCTATTCCTATAATTTACAGACAAGATGGAGAAATCCTTGCTGTAGAAGACAGTGAATTACCAATTAGGCTGCCAAATAATATTAAATTAAAGTCAACTGGAAACCCTCTTGAAAATCACCCCAACTGGAAAAAAACTAAATGTCCAAAAACTGGTATGGATGCAATAAGAGAAACAGACACCCTTGATACATTTTTCGATTCGTCATGGTATTTTCTAAGATTCTGTTCGCCAATATCATCAAGAGAACCTTTTAAAGATGAAGACACTTCTTATTGGATGCCAGTTGATCATTATATCGGTGGAGTGGAACATGCAATTTTGCATTTGCTTTATTCTAGATTTTTTGTAAGAGCTTTAAAAGTCTGTGGAAAGCAACTTCCTAAAGAGCCTTTTAAAAAGCTTATAACACAAGGCATGGTCTGTCATGAAACTTTCAAAACAAAAGATAACAAATGGATAGAGCCCAAAAACGTTATAAAAGAAAAAGGAACATATTGGACTAATCAAGGCGGTAAAAGAATAGAAGTAATGAAGGGAAGATCAGAAAAAATGAGCAAATCTAAAAAGAACATTGTAGATCCTGATTCAATTGTTTTTACATATGGAGCAGATACTGCACGTCTTTTTATGATATCAGACTCTCCTCCAGAAAGAGACCTAGAGTGGTCCATAGACGGTATAAAAGCAATGAATAAATACCTAGAAAAAATTTATGATCTACTATCATCAAAATTTAACTTTACAGTTTCCTTTCCTAAAGAAAAAGACATGTTAGATGAAGAAAAAAGAGCATATGAATTTACTAATAAAACAATTTATACTTTTTCAGATGATGTAAAAAATTACAGATTTAATAAAGCCGTTGCAAAATTACGTGAATTATCAAATTTTCTTATTAAAGAAAAATTGGAAGGAGAAATATTCAATTATTGTTGGTCGATTTATTTAAGATTAATTTATATTATAACACCACACTTTTCTCAAGAGTTGGTTTATAGATCTGGATCAAAACAAATAATTGAAAATACAGAGTGGCCTCTAGCGGATTTAAGTAAATCTTCAAATAACACTGTAATTATAGTTGTCCAAATAAACGGGAAAAAAAAAGGTATTATAAAAGTCCATGAAAATATAAAAAAAGATAGATTAATTGAAACAATAGTTGGAAGCCAAAGCAATTACAGTATAAATATTAAGAAGGCAAAAAAAATAATATTTGTGCCAAATAAAATAATTAATTTTGTTGTATGAAAATTAAAATACTTTTTACAATTTTTGTTGTTTATTTTTTCAGTTCTTGTGCATACAAACCTTTGTACAAAAGGGCAAATTTATATTATCCCCACAAGGTCAAAATAGTAATTAAATCAAAAGAAAAATACGAGAATAATGCATCCACAATGAAATTGCTTCTAGATGAAAAGCTAAATTCAAAGAGTTCTAAAGACTCTAATTTAAAGTTGATTGTTTCAATTGATCGGGTAGTCTCTAGTATGGGGATAAATAAAGATTTAAGTTCTGATGCACTTATGCTTGTAATTGAGGCTAACTATGTCTTTTTTGATAAAGAAGGCGAATTGACCTCCGGCAGTTTAAGAAATACGGGAAGTTTTAACTATACGAACAACAATTATTCAAACATAGTTTCTCTTGAGGATACTTCAAAAAAATTAGTAAGATCCTTATCCACTGATCTTGCTGACTTAATTCTCGCTTTGTCAACTAAGAGAAAAGTACGTCCATGATTGTAAAGTTTGAAGATTTTGAAAAAAAACCAGAAAATTATCGTTCATTTAGGTTTTTTCTATTTTACGGCCCAAATTACGGTAAAGTTTGTGATTGTGTCAATCTAACTAAAAGTTTTGAAAATGTTAAGCAAGATTATGAAACGATAAACTTCTTCTCAGATGAGATTAAAAAAGAAGATCTATCGAGAATCTTTATTGAAAGCTCAACACCAAATATTTTTGGCTCAAAAACTTTTTTGTGCTTTCATCTTAACAGTGAAAAAATTAGTAAAGAAATAATCTCAATTTTTTTAAAAGAAACTAATAAGGATTTAATTGTTGTCTTAAAATGTCATCAACTGGGCCCTCGATCTCCGTTAAGGTCTTTTTTTGAAAAAAATAATTATTCCATTTCAGTTGCTTGTTACGAAGAGAGTGAAAGTGAAAAAAAAACATATATTAATAATCTTTTAAAAAATGAAGGCTTAAAAGTTTCAGAGTCTCAAATAGATTTATTAACGAACAGTCTATCAAATCAAAGGCTGGAAATTAAAAGTGAACTTGAAAAAATAATTATACTGAACAAGAGTGAACCAGAAAAAAAGTTTATGCACAACATTTTTTCTATTATAGAAGATTCACTTAACAACGACGATACAAGGTTTATTTTTTCACTTGCATCTAAAGAGAAAAAGGAATTTGTTAAGAATTTTAATAAATTTACAGACTATGGCTCTGATAATATGAGATTAATAACTTACCTTCTCGAGCACTTTTTTAGGCTGCTTGTTATCAAGATTAAAATTTACGAAGGTATTGACGTTAGTATTGCTTTAAAACAACTAAGGCCTCCTGTTTTCTTTAAAAATTTACCAGAGTTTAAACAGCAGCTTAAGATGTTTTCAATAAGTGAATTAAAGCTTGTCATAAAAAAACTATTGATTTCAAAACAAGAATTTATCCGCGGGAAGTGGTCGTCTTCATCCACATTCATGTTAAATTTAATTCTTTTTTTTGACTCAAAATTTTCTCCAAGAAATTCTTAACGTTTTTTTTTATTATTTTAATATCTTCTTCCGTATTTATATCCAAAGAGACAAATTTTTCCTCAACACCTGAATAATCAGTTTGTGTTTTTCTTATTTGATTATACTTTGCAAAAGTCATATTTTTTCTTTTTAGTACTCTTTTCTTTTGAACCTCCTCTGAAACGTAGGTTCGAATAATGAAATCAAATTTGCTTTGTAGTTTTTTTTCAAATAACAAGGGAATATCTAAAAAAACGGCTGGCTCATTAGAGTTTTTCTTAAAAAACTTTTCTTTGCTTTCCCAAACTTTTGGGTGTACTAATTCTTCTAATTTTTTTAATTCATCTGGGTTAGAAAATACAAATTCTCCGAGTTTAGCTTTGTCAATTGTATTTCTTTTAATAAGGCCTGGAATTTTTGATTTGAACTCTTTACTTATTTGATTAATTAAATTCTTTTTCGTTAAAGCCTTTTTGACCTCCTTATCTGAGTCAAAAACTTTAAATCCTAGTTCTCTGATAATTTTCGTAATTGTTGATTTACCACTTCCGATGTTTCCAGTAATTGCAATCTTGATCATTTTTTTAGTATTTTAATAATTTCATTAATGTGTGAGTCTTCTGGCATTATTCCAAACCACCTGTAAAATGATTCTGCAGCTTGCCGAGCAAGCATGTAAAATCCATTTGTATTTTGTAGTTTATTCTCTATGGCCAACTTCATAAGAGGTGTAAGAGCAGGTTCATAAACTATATCATAAACTAATGATTTCTTATTCATTGAAGTAAGCTCAATATCTAGTGGGTTTTTGTCGTTCATCCCGCATGACGTACAATTTACAAGTAAATCGATTTCATTATTGGGTTTGGAACCCAAAAGCGTGGTTTCAAAAATTTCTTTGGATTGAGTAAATTTTTCAAAGTGTTTAATTAGTTTTTTGCCTGAAGCTTTTGTCCTATTAATAATACTTATAATATTTGGACTTAAGTCTATTAAACTTGAAACAACGCCGTATGCTGCTCCTCCTGCTCCTATACACATTACATTAGTTTTTGAATTAATATTAAAACTTAAATCTTTCTTTAAGGACGATATAAATCCAATTCCATCTGTATTTGCTCCAATTATTTTGTCTTTAACCCTGTAAACGGTGTTTATTGCATTGCTCCGTATTGCAGATTCTTCAACTTCATCTACAAAATCTGTCATTATTTTTTTATATGGGATTGTGACATTTAAACCTTGAATCTTGCCATCTCTTACTTGCTGTATTAGATCTTTAATTTCTGTCTTATCAACTTCTAGCTTGTCGTAACTTGCATTTAACGAATATTTTTCAATCCAATAATTGTGTATTTTAGGAGATTTCGAATGTTTTATCGGCTTGCCAATAACAAATAGTTTACTTTTCATGTTTGATCTTTTTTATAAAATCTTTTATTGGAAACCCCAGGATCGTCTCTAGATCTCCTTCAATTATGCTTAAAAACTTATACACTGAGTTCTCTTCTATTTTATATGATCCAACTGTTGAAAGGACTGTTTTCTTGTTTCTATTCACATATAATTCTATATCTTTTTGTGTAATGTTTGCAAAAAATAATGATGCGACTTTAACTTGTTGAAAGTAAAATTCTCCTTTTTTCATTACGTATATAGAACTATACAATCTATGAGTTTTATTTCTTAAAAATAGTAATTTTTTCGTCGCTTCTTCAAGATTTTTTGGTTTGCTCATAACTTTGTTTTCACATACCAAAATTTGATCTGAAGCAATAATAATTTCATTGGGATGATTTTCTACAACGGATAAAGCCTTTTCTTTTGCTATCCTAAGAGCTACCTTTTCTGGATTTTCCTTTTGTGTTTTGTGTTTTTCCTCATTTGCAGTGTGTGGAACAATAATTATATCAGTAAAGTATTGATTCAACATATTGATTCTGACCTCACTTGATGAAGCGAGGATAACCTTTGAACAAATTGTGTGCTTCCTTCTTTTTTCTTGATTAACCACTGATTATTTCTTTTTTTTCCTTGGTTTTTCCACAAATTGACTTTGTGTATATATTTCTTAACATTATAATAAACACTATTATTTTTATTTTTTCCACTTTCTTCGTTTTTGTTTCCATTGAATGTACGTTTTTAGTAACATTTTTTCCACAAACTTATTGCTTCATTTCCTGTGAGTTATCTGTTAATAAAGTTTATCAACTTAATTATATGTACTACAACAACAACAACCTTACTATTAGCAAACTTAGAGTGGTAGATGAAACTTGTTAACAAAATCCCAATTTGGTTTATGAGACAAGCAGGCAGATATCTCCCTGAGTATATGGAACTTCGATCTAAGAATTCAGATTTCCTGAAACTTTGCTTTGATCCTGATCTTGCATCTGAAATATCTCTTCAACCTATAAAAAGATTTGATCTTGATTTTATTATTCTCTTTTCTGATATTCTAGTAATTCCTCATGCACTGGGACAAGAGGTAAAATTCTTAAAAAACCATGGTCCTCTTCTAAAATGTATAACTTCCAAAAGGGATCTCAACTACGCGAGTTTAAACAAATCCCTAGATAAGATTTCTAATATTTTTGAAACTCTTAAAATATTACATGCAAAAAAAAGGAAAAAAAACTTAATCGGATTTTGTGGAGGTCCGTTTACTGTTTTAAATTACATGGTAGAGGGCGGCACATCTAAAACTCATAGTAAGATAAAAACATTCATAAAGGACAACAAGAACGAAGCTACTGATATAATAAAAATAATAACTGAGATCTCTATCGAATATTTGAAAAGGCAAATAAAAAGTGGAGCAGATTACATTCAGATTTTTGAATCATGGGCAGGGCTTTTAGAAAAAGAAGAATATATAGATTTTATTATAAAACCAAATCAACAAATTAGCGAAGAGATAAAAGAGTTTTCAAAAAATACTAAAATAATTCATTTTCCAAGAGGCTCACGGAAAAATTATAAGACCTTTGCGGAAGAAGTGAAATGTGACGTAATGTCTTTAGATTTAACCTATCCAAAAGAATTGCCAAGCATTCTCAGAGAAAAAGGAATAACAGTTCAAGGAAATTTAGATCCGCAAGAACTACTAAAAGATGGAGAACGGGTAGAAGAAAAAACGAAAGAAGTTTTAGACAAATTCAAAAAAAATAACCATATTTTTAATTTATCCCATGGTATTTTACCGAAAACGAAAATAAGCAATATTGAAAAAGTAATAAAAGTAGTCAGAGATTATGAAACTTCCAAATAAACACCCACGACTTCCACAAAGAAAGACAGGAGTGCTTTTGATAAACCTAGGAACACCAGATTCAACAAAGTGGTGGGATATAAGAAAATACTTAAAGGAATTTTTATCAGATAAAAGAGTCATAGAAGTGAACCCAATCCTATGGCAGCTAATTTTAAATCTCTTCATTTTAACATTTAGGCCAGCAAAAACAGCGAAAGCTTATCAAAAGATTTGGATGAAGAAGCAAAACATGTCCCCATTGAGATACTTTACGATAAAGCAAACAACAACCTTACAAAAGAGAATGAAGAGTAAGTCTATAGAAATTGATTATGCAATGCGATATGGAAATCCGGCGATTGCCAAAAAGTTATCTGAATTAAAAGAAAAAGGCTGCCAAGAAATGGTAATATTACCTTTATATCCTCAATACGCAGCAGCAACAACAGCAACCGTGTGTGATGAAGTTTATAGAACACTGATGAAAATGCGATGGCAACCCAGTCTTCAAGTAATTCCCCATTACGAATCAGAACCTCTATATATTAAAGCATTGGCGGGAAGTATAAAGAAAGCACTGAAGAAAATTGATTGGACACCGGATGTTATTGTAGCGTCATACCATGGGGTCCCAAAGAAATATTTTGACAAAGGGGATCCGTATCATTGTTATTGCCAGAAAACAACTCGTTTATTGGTTGAGTACATGAAAATAGGTATACCAATAGTTACGACGTTTCAATCCCGATTTGGACCAGACGAATGGTTAAAACCATATACAGATGAAACCATTGATAATTTGCCCAAAGAAGGAAAAAAGAAAGTTCTTGTAATATGTCCAGGGTTTGCCTCAGATTGTGTTGAAACACTGGAAGAAATATCCATAGAAGCAAAGGAAAGTTTCATGGAAAATGGAGGAGAAAAGTTCATAACTGTACCGTGTTTAAATCATGATAAGGAACACATAGATTTATTGGAGTATTTGGTTAAAAAACATCTAATTAAGAGATAAAAGTGGAAATAGACTACTACAATTTGTTAAAATTTTTGCACATTGTTTTCTTCACAACATGGATGGCAGGTTTATTTTATTTGCCAAGACTTTATGTCTATCACTCAGGGACCAAAAGAAATTCCCCAGAATATAGTATATTCTTAACAATGGAAAAAAAACTGATGAAGTACATAATGAATCCATCAATGATTTTGACATGGTTGTTTGGTGTATTACTGGTTTTGCACCTAGAGATTCACAATCAGTTTTGGTTAAATCTAAAGTTTGTTTTGGTCTTTCTTATGTCAGTTTTTCACATGTACTGTGCGAAAATACGAAAAAATTTCGAAAACAAATCAAATAAGAAAGATGAAAAATTTTTTAGGTGGATCAATGAAGTCCCCACAATCCTTTTTTTACTGATTGTATTTCTAGTGGTTTTTCAACCAAATATTTGACAATGTAATTGTAATGAAATATAAATAATTTTCTCCAGATTTCCCAGATTCACATGCACTTAAAAGACCTTAAATCAAAAACCCCATCTGATTTATTAAAAATAGCAGAAGACTTAAAAATAGAAAATGCTGGAACCCTTAGAAAACAAGACATGATTTTCTCGATATTGAAGCAGATGGCATTAAATAATGATGCTATCTACGGCGAAGGAGTTTTAGAAATACTTCAAGATGGTTTTGGATTTCTTCGATCACCCGATGCAAACTATTTGCCAGGACCAGATGATATTTACGTTTCTCCTTCACAAATCAAACAGAACAGCCTCAGAACAGGTGATACAGTAGAGGGAGAAATGCGCGCCCCAAGAGAAACAGAAAGATATTTTGCGATAACCAAAATAGATAAAATAAACTTTGAGGAAATTCAAAAAACAAAACAAAGAATAAATTTCGATAACTTAACTCCCTTATACCCTGAGGACCAGTTAAATATGGAAATAAATGACCCAACAGTAAAAGATACGACAAACAGGGTTATGGACTTAATTACTCCATTAGGAAAAGGTCAGAGAGCTTTAATTGTTGCGCCGCCTCGTACCGGCAAGACAGTCATGCTACAGAACATTGCACATTCAATTACAACGAATCACCCAGAAGTTTATCTTATTGTTCTCTTGATTGATGAAAGACCAGAAGAGGTTACAGACATGATCAGGTCAGTCAAGGGGGAGGTAGTGTCCTCAACGTTTGATGAACCGGCTGTAAGGCATGTCGCTGTATCTGAAATGGTTATTTCAAAAGCCAAAAGATTAGTAGAACACAAAAGAGACGTTGTTATCCTTTTGGACTCAATCACACGTTTGGCAAGAGCATATAATACTCAGGTACCTAGTTCAGGTAAAGTTCTTACAGGTGGTGTAGATGCAAATGCATTGCAAAGACCTAAAAGATTCTTTGGCGCCGCAAGGAATATTGAAGAAGGAGGTTCCCTTACCATTATTGGAACTGCTCTTGTAGATACAGGTTCAAGAATGGACGAGGTAATTTTTGAAGAATTTAAAGGAACTGGTAATTCTGAAATTATTTTGGACAGAAAACTCTCTGATAAAAGAGTTTTTCCATCAATAGACGTAACAAAATCAGGAACAAGAAAAGAAGAACTATTGGTTTCAAAAGAAGATCTTTCAAAAATGTGGATTTTAAGAAAGATTCTCATGCCAATGGGGGTTACAGATTCAATGGAGTTTTTGTTAGAAAAAATCAAAAATTCAAAAAACAATGGTGATTTTTTTGAATCAATGAATTCTTAATGAAAATTATTAGCTGGAATGTCAATTCAGTAAGAGCTAGAATTAGTTATATCAACGAATTGTTGCAAACAGAAAAACCGGACTATTTATGTTTGCAGGAAACAAAAATTATCGAAAATGAATTTCCAAACAAAAGTTTTACTGAGCTAGGTTATTTTTCATATTTTTTTGGCATACCCTCTTACAATGGAGTCGCAATTTTATCAAAAAGAAAACTCATCAACGTAGAAAAAATAGGTTTGTGTAACAAATTAGACGCAAGAATTATATCAGCAGAAACTTCTGGTTTTGATATAATGTCAGTTTACGTACCTGCAGGAGGGGATATACCAGATTCAAATATAAATCCTAAATTTAGACATAAGTTGCTTTTTTTAGACGAGCTAAATCAATTGTTAAAAAGAAAAAAAAAAATTATTGTGTGTGGCGATTTAAATGTTGCACCTCATGAAGATGATGTTTGGTCTCACAAGAGTTTGATAAATGTTGTTAGTCATACAGAGATTGAAAGAAAAAAGTTAAAAAAAATATTAGAAGATTGTAACTTAATAGACGCAGTTAGAAACTTTGTTAATCCTCCGCAAAATATATACACATGGTGGAGCTACAGATCACCAAATTATAAAATTAACAATCGAGGGAGAAGGTTGGATCATATTTGGGTTTCTAAGGAAATTAAAAACAAATTAGTAAATTCTAAAATTCTAGACAAATACAGAAGTAAACATAAACCATCAGATCACGTACCTGTGTGCCTTGAAATGAAAAACTAGGGTGCTACAATTCTGCCCAATCTTTTTCCTCCTAATATGTGAATATGAAAGTGAGGAACTTCCTGACCACCAAAATCCCCTATATTTGATACGATCCTATAACCTTTTTTTAATTTTAAAATGTCTGCTATAATAGCTATAGATCTAATCATTTCCAAAATCGTTTTTTCTCCTGAACTTCTCGAAAAATCGTCAAAGCTACAAAATTCTTTCTTTGGGATAATAACTACATGAATAGGAGCCTGAGGGTTTATATCTTTAAATGCATAGATTTCTTCTGTTTCATAAACAGGATCAGAGGGAATTTCTTTTCGTAGAATTTTCCCAAAAACATTGTCTTTATTGTAGTTTTTTATATCAATCATCTTCCATCCTTTTTTCAAGTACTTTAATAACATCCTCAAATGAGCTTCCAGAATATTCAAGGAGTACAATTAGATGAAAAATTAAATCAGCCGATTCCTCGAGAAGCTCATACTTTTCTTGGGCAAGAAAAGCGGAGACTGTTTCCACAGCTTCTTCGCCAACTTTATTTGCGATTTTGACTTTTCCCTTTCTTACTAATTTTGAGATGTAGGAATTTTTAGGCATTTCTTTGATTCTTTTTTTGACTATTTCAGAAAGAATTTCTAATGTTTCATTTTTCATAATATTTACCCAAGTTATCAATTCTGACGTTAATATTTTTTGATTTTAAATATTTTTTTACTTGTTTAATAGTAAGCTCTTTAAAATGGAAAACAGATGCAGCTAACACAGCAGAAGCCCCTCCTAATTTAACACCATCAAAAAAATCTTTCAAACAACCAACACCTCCTGAAGCAATTACAGGGATATTCACAGCACTAGAAATCTTAGACGTTAATTCCAAGTCAAACCCGCTTTTTGTTCCATCCTTATCCATGGAGGTGAGAAGAATCTCTCCGGCTCCACGTTTTTCAATGTTTTTAGCCCACGATACTGCATCAATGCCTGTATCAACTCTACCTCCATTTATAAAAACATTCCAATTCTTTGATTTTTTTTTTGCATCTATTGCAACAACAATACATTGATTTCCAAATTTTTTAGAAGATTCATTTATCAAAGATGGATTTTTAATTGCAGCACTGTTAATAGAAACTTTGTCTGCACCAGCCAAAAGAAACTCTTTTATTCCAATAATATTTTTTACACCTCCTCCAACTGTTAGTGGTACAAAACACTTTTCTGCTGTTTTTGAAATTACATCTATCATCGGTTTTCTTTTTTGATGTGTGGCAGTAATATCTAAAAAAGTTATTTCGTCTGCACCCTCGTCACTGTAGGCCTTGGCTTGTTCAACAGGATCGCCTGCGTCTCTTAAAGATAGAAAATTAATTCCTTTTACAACTCTTCCAGCATCAACGTCTAGGCATGGAATTATTCTAATTTTTAACAACTATGCCTCCAGTATTTCAATGGCCTCTTTAACAGAAAATTTTTTTTCGTAAATCGCTTTTCCAGAAATAACACCTATCAAGTTTTTGTTTTTAATTCTTTTTAACTTTGTTAAATCTTTTAAATCCGCCACGCCACCTGAGGCAATAATATTTAATTTTGTTAAACTTAAAAGTTTCTTTAGTTGTACAAAATTTGCACCTTCCATAAGGCCATCTTTCTCAATATCTGTAAAAATTATACTAGAAACCTTGGTGTCTTCGTATAATTTTAAGAAATTTTCAAAATTGATTTTTGATTCTTTTGCCCAGCCTTCAGTTGCTACAAATTCATTTTTAGTGTCAAGCCCTATGGCAATTTTTCCTGGAAACTTTTCACACATTTTCTTTACGAAAGGAGGGTCTGTAAGGGCAACTGTACCTAAAACTATCCTGTCAATGTTGTGATCTAATAATTTCTGTATTGTTTTTAAACTGCGTATTCCACCTCCAACTTGTATGTTAGATTTAACATTATTTTTAATGCGTAATATTACATCCATATTTTTACTTTCACCGTTAAAAGCACCGTCAATGTCAACAATATGAATCCATTTAGCCCCTGCTTCACAGAATTTCTTTGCCTGCTTTGTTGGGTCATCGCCATAAATTGTAAGTTTATCTAATCGTCCCTTTTTTAATCTTATGAATTGACCATTTTTAATATCGATAGCTGGGTAGAAATGCATTATTTATCTCTGTTCCAAAAAAGTTTTGAGAAAGGCAAGTCCAAAATAGTGACTCTTTTCCGGATGAAATTGTGTTCCGATAATATTTTCTTTAGAAATCATTGCGGTTATTTCTTCACCATAACATGTAGTGATCACTTTCTCATTTGTATTCTTATTTTTAAAATTATAGCTATGAACAAAATACGCAGACAAATCATGAAGGTTTGTCACTTTCATTTTTTTTAACAGACTCTTGGTGAATGCAGTCTCCTTTAAAAATTTAAGAGTATTCCAACCCATATGAGGAATCTTTAAGTTATTGTTTTGATTGTTGATTTTTTTAACTTCTCCACTTATCCAGTCCAACCCGTCAAATTCACCGTTTTCAAAGCCTTTTGTAGCTAGCATCTGCATTCCAACGCAAATTCCAAGAAAAGGTTTTTTCTTTTCTAAAACCATCTCTTCAAGGTAACTTCTGGCCTTGGTTTTTATTAAACCATTAAGACATGATTCAAATGCTCCGACTCCAGGTAAAATAATATGAGTCGATTTTTTTAAATCCTCAATCGAAGACGAGACAAAGATTCTACAATCCTGTTTTTCTGAAACTTTTTTAACTGCATTATGTACAGATTTCAAATTACCTGTGCCATAGTCAATGATTAAGACATTTTTCATTTACTTGCTTTCAGTTAAAAACTGTATAATCGCATCTTCCTTTGAATTTGCAACTACATGTTTAAGAGGTTTAAATTCCCCTTTAATTAACTTTTGAATGTATAAATCCCTTGCAAATTTCCCCCAAAATAAGCTTGAGGCAATGGAAGATAAAATAAAAAAATATTTTAGATCATATACCGATAAAATAAAATTACAGTAGCTGAGAAATGCCACACCAAGAGCTGAATAAACCCATAGTTTTCTAAAAAGCCCCCAAATTGGTCCAAGAAAAAAAGCAAGAATAGAAAAACCAGTTTTAACTACAACTAAATCATTATCTGAGCTGTTTTTAAGAATGCAGTACGTAATCATTCGAAAGCTTCTCCAATAACTTATTATAAAGATCCTTTAGTTGAGGGGATCTCGTTTGTTCTATTAAAGTCAATGGATACGGCCTCTCTTAGAGCTCTAGCTAAACCCTTGAAGCAAGATTCTATGATGTGATGATTATTTTCTCCATATAAATTTTCAACATGTAATGTTATTCCAGAGCTTTGAGAGAAAGCCTGAAACCACTCTTTAAAAAGCTCGGTATCCATTTCACCTAATTGAGAAATTGTAAAGTTTACCTTCCAAACTAAATATGGCCTGTTAGAACAATCAATAACAACTCGAGACAAAGTTTCGTCCATGGCAGATAAAGCCTGACCAAATCGTCTAATTCCCTTTCGCTCGCCGAGCGCCTTGTTAAGAGCTTCCCCAAGTGCTAATGCACTGTCCTCTGTTGTGTGGTGAAGATCAACATGTAAGTCACCTTTAGCTTTAATTGAAATGTCTATCAGGCTGTGTTTAGAGATTTGATCCAGCATATGGTCAAGGAAACCTATACCAGTTTTAATATCGCTTTTACCTTTGCCATCTAAGTTAACTTTAACTTCTATGGTTGTTTCTTTGGTTTTTCTGTTTACAGAATATTTTCTCATATGAAATGTTTTTGAATATCAATTCCTGAATATATAGATTATAATAAAATTATCAATGAGGCTCTAAATTTATGAATCACAAGAATTTAAACGAAAAATGGTATGGTACAACTGTTGTTTCTGTGAGAAGGGATTCTGAAGTTGTGATTGCCGCTGATGGACAAGTTACACTTGGTGATACAGTGATGAAGGCAAATGCGCGAAAAGTTAGATCTCTTGCTGGCGGCAGGGTGATTACTGGTTTTGCAGGAGCAACGGCAGACGCATTCTCACTTTTCGAAAGATTAGAATCTAAGTTAGAAAAGCATTCTAATAATCTTATGAGATCGTGCGTTGAGTTAGCTAAGGACTGGCGAACGGATAGATATCTAAGAAGGTTAGAGGCAATGATGCTTGTTGCAGACAAAGAAGTAAGCTTAATACTTAGCGGGACAGGTGATGTGCTTGAGCCAAAAGATGGGTTAATGGCAATAGGATCAGGTGGAAATTTCGCATTAGCGGCCGCAAGGGCAATGTTTAATTCAAAACTTAAACCTGAGGAAATAGCAAAGAAAAGTCTTGAAATTGCAGCAGAATTATGTATCTACACCAATAATAATATTATTATTGAAAAAATCAAATGACATCATTCACTCCCAGAGAAATTGTATCTGAGTTAGATAGATTTATTGTAGGACAAAAAACAGCAAAAAGAGCTGTAGCAATTGCGCTTAGGAATAGATGGAGAAGACAACAAATAAAAGGATCACTCAAAGACGAGGTTTTACCTAAAAACATTTTAATGATTGGACCTACTGGGGTAGGAAAAACAGAAATAGCAAGAAGATTAGCAAAACTCGCAGACGCCCCCTTTATAAAAGTTGAAGCAACAAAATTTACTGAAGTTGGTTACGTGGGAAGAGATGTTGAGCAAATAATCAGAGATTTGCTTGAGGTTTCAATAAATAACAATAGAGAGAGTTTAAAAAAAGAGATAAAAGCCAAAGCTGAAGTTAATGCAGAGAAAAGAGTAGTGGATGCTTTGGTAGGCACTTCAGCCTCAAATCAAACTAAAGAAAAATATAAAAGAATGCTGAGAGCGGGTGAACTAGATAACCAAGAGATAGAAATCGAAGTATCATCAAAGAGCCCCTCTCCGTTTAAGTCAATGGAAATTCCGGGTATGCCTGGCGGTTCTATGGGTATGATAAATTTAGGAGAAATATTTGGTAAAGGTTTTGGTCAAAAAAAAGAAAAGAGAAAGCTCTCTGTTAAAGAATCTCACGAAATACTTCTTGATGAAGAGTCAGAGAAATTAATTGACCATGATAATTTAATAAAAAGAGCAGTGTTTAATGTTGAAAATGATGGGATTGTCTTTATTGACGAAATAGATAAGATTTGTGGAAAAAACTCTGGCACTTCAGCTGAAGTTAGTAGAGAAGGTGTGCAAAGAGATTTACTACCTCTGATAGAAGGCTCTACAGTTTCAACCAAATATGGATCAGTTAAAACTGATCATATATTATTTATAGCTTCAGGAGCATTCCATGTCGCCAAACCTTCTGATTTACTACCCGAATTACAAGGTCGTCTTCCTAATAGGGTTGAACTAAAAGCGTTAGGAAAAGATGATTTTATAAGAATATTAAAAGAGCCAGAAAACAATCTGATAAAACAGTATGTAGAGCTTATTTCTACAGAAGGTGTAATTCTAAGATTTTCGGAGGATGCCATTTCAGAGGTTGCTTCAATTGCTACTAGAGTTAATGATGAGATTGAAAATATAGGAGCTAGAAGACTTCACACAATTTTAGAAAAAATTCTTGAAGACATAAGTTTTTCAGCGTCTGATAAGAAATCAGATAAAATAGATATTGACAAGAAATATGTTGTTGATCAAATTGGCGACATTTATAAAGACACAGATTTAACAAAATTTATTTTGTAAGCTTTTTCAAATAAACAAGAAATGCACCCTCCCCCCCCATATTTGACGGAGCGTGATCAAACCAAACAATTTTTTTTGATAATGCCAATGAATTTAACCAAACTGGTATCTTTTCTTTTAACACCCCTGTTCCTTTCCACCTATCCTCTACAAACAACCTTTTGCCCTTTCCAGTTATTATTAATAAAAGTCTGTTATTATTTTGGGAATTGTAATTTACAAAATCATAGACCATCTTTTTAGAATCTGTAATATTATTGCCGTGAAGATCAAGTGAAGCAGAAATTTTGATTCTTTTCTTCTGAATTTTTCTTAAGATATTTTTTTCGAGAGCCCCCCAACTTTCAGAAACTGTGACATCCATGAGATCAATGTCATTGTTAGTTTTTTCTTTTTTTGTTGTCTCTAATGTTTTAAGTTGCTTTCGTATTATTTTTTTTTGATCTTTTAATGGATTTACGGTTTTTTTAAAATGTTCCCAATCATTGTTATTCATTTAATTACTATAAGGAATAAATGCATGCAGATAAATTTTTTTTTTAAGAACTCCTGCCTTTTTCTCAGCAACCTCTCCTCTTCCAAAAAATAAATCAGCTCTATTTGGACCAATAATGGCTCCTCCAGTGTCTAAAGAAATAACCGGTAAAATAGATTCATTTTTTTCCATTTCAATGAAAAAAGGCAAACCCAAGGGATAAATATTTTTATCAACTGCCACACTGAAATTTGCTGCCAAAGGAGTTCCAAATGCTCCGACCGGGTGCTTATCTATCCCAAATGGCATTTTTTTAAAAAAAATAAATCTTTTGTTATGATGAAGAATTTCTTTAGATAACAGAGGATTTTCCCTTAGCCACTTTTTTATTGTGAATAAGTTTACATCATTCTTATTTAAATAGTTTTTTTTAATTAGTATTTTTCCTATTGACTTGTAGCTCATGTCGTTGTTTCCATTATATACCAGCTTTACCTTTTCTTTGTTTGAGAACTCTCCAATACCCGACCCTTGTATGTGAAGAAAAAATAAGTTTATTTCATCATCAGTCCAAAGAATAACATCTTTTTCTCTAAAATTTTTTTCTATGAAACTTCGAGGTTTTTTTATGTAGAAATCATTGTTGTTTAGGATGGGAAACTTATATAAAGCATCACGATTTCGAGAGACCCTAATAATTGGTTCGTAGTATCCAGTTAATAATCCAGGTTTTTCTTGAATCTTTTTAAATTTAAAATTTTTGATAAGAAATTTTTTAAAATCTGTTGGTGATTTATTTTCCCCAAGAATTAAGCACTTTTGCTTCCAGTCAGTTGGCTTGCCAAATTTATGCTTAAATATTTTATTTAAATTCTGGTAAAATTTGCTCGAATCACAGACACTCCGAAGCTGATTTGAGAAAAGTGTAACTTGTTTATCACTTAATTCTAAAATTTGTTTATTAGAAATTGTGGAGGAGAATGCCTGGCTATTTAGAAAATTAATAAAAAGATAAATAAGTAAAAATTTTGTCTTAATTTTCTTCAATTTCCTCTAGAATCCAATTTGGATCTTTACTTTTTAAGTTTTTGGAGAATGTCCAGATTTCTTTGATTTGTAAAATTTGGTTGCTGTCGCCGTCAATTACCTCGTCATTAGAGCTTTTTGTGACTTGTACTTGTTCTGAATCAAATAGAAGTTTGAAATAAGCAATATACTTTTTTTCTAAGTTTACACTTTTAATTTCAGGATCTTTTACACTAATGACTGTAATTTCAAGTTTTTCTTTGTTCTTAGCCCTCATATTAATTTGATCTTCAAATGCTTTATAGATATTTTTACTTACTAATCTTTCCAGTGCTTTCAGATTATTTGAAGAATACTCTGTCAAAATGTACTCAAAAGCCTTCTTGGCACCACTGCAAAAAGTACTAATTTCAAATTTATCGTCTATTTTTAAGATTTCATTAATTACAGAATTTATTTTTTTATTTGAATGATGATTTTTTTTAACATTATTGTTTAACTTGGCAACTTTTTGATTAGAGACAGAGTCTGGTTCAGACTCGTTGAATGCATTTTTTCTCTGAGTAAATTTTTCAACGATGTCACTTTCGTTACCAGTTTTTTTGCCAAGCACGTTTCTCAACCTGTTTATTATAAAAACAGCAATCATGGCTAAGATTAATATATCAATGTAAGGGATGTTGTTCATTTTATTCTATCTAATTATTTTATGGCTTGATGTTATGTTTTTATGTATTATAGAACTTTCTATTTAAAAAGTAACCTAAATATGGCTGAAAAAAAAAAAAATTCAAACTCTAATAACATTAATTTAAAATTTTTGATAAATGCGCAATATCTCAAAGATTTATCATTTGAAAACCCCCAGGCGCCCGACTCTCTCAAAAATATAAAATCAAGCCCTACATTTAAGATTGACGCTGATGTAAAGTCCAAAGAATTGAAAGATCACGGTAAAAATATATTTGAAGTTGAACTTTCAATCAAATGTGAAACAAAATCAGAAGATACAATTTTATTTTTAGTAGAAGGTATTTATAATGGCATTTTCACAATTGAAAATGCTAATGAGGAAATATTGGATAAGATCCTTCTGATTGAGTGTCCAAAATTTTTATTTCCATTTTTAAGATCTATAATAGCCAATTGCACAAGAGAGGCAGGTTTTCCCCCACTGATGATTGCCCCTCTTGACTTTATTGGCATGTATGAAAAAAGCAAAAAATAAGTTGAAAAAAAATTTTCGATAGTGATTTATATATTGGACGAAATAAAATACGGTTGGTAATCATTCCAACCGTACCCTAAATTTTAAATGTCTTCTTCTTACTCTTTTTAATATCAAGCTCAATCTTTTTAAAACTTTCGGTAATTTCGGTTGTTGTATGTCCTCGATTCCACTTTTTAATAAACTCCTTAATATTTTCTTGACTGAAGCTGAGTTTTTTTTCCAGTTGTTTTTTAGGAGACATTTTTTTCCTAGAAATCTTTTTGTTTAGTATCTCCCATACATCGCCAATTTCTTGAATTTCCTTCTCTTTTATAAAGTTTTCTATAATGAAATTGAGTCTTTTAATTTCATTTTCTAATCTTAGGTTTTCATTCTTTATATTATTCAAATGTTCTTTTATTTTTTGGAGGTCAGACTCTTTTATAACAGATATTTTGTGTTTAAATTTTTCGAAACAATAATCCAACTTCTCCAATATCAACTCCTTTAGCAACTTAATATCTAACTCATTATATTTATAATGACTTTTGTCACTTAATTTTGACAATTTATCTAAAGATAGAAGGATTTGGTTTAGCCTTTTTCTAGACAAAACAGCAAAGTTGCAGAGTTTAAATAACACCCTATCGTCACTCGACCATTGTTTTCTGGGCTTATACCTGAATCTATTTAAAACTGACTGTGCCTTCGCAAAAGACACCTTAAATGCCTTATCCATAATCTATTTAATTTCCAAATACTATATTTCTATAATAGTGAATTATAATTATATATTGCATTGTTAAAAATACTATAATTATTTTATTTTTGAAGTGATTTCACAGTTATAACTTTTCGTTAAAACTTTTAAGGTCAATTTTAATTGTTGAATTTAGATTTGTAAGTCTTAAATAAGTCGATCTCAAAATAGCTCTAATAAAAAAAGAGGTTTTATTATAATCATCTAGCAAGTTTTTTTTTTTGGAATCAGTAATGCTTCGGAATCTTTTAGAGCAATTGCAGTTACCGTCCTTTTTGTATTTAAGAGGATCGACAACTCGCCAAATACCTCATCTTTATTAACAAAACCGACCCTTGTGCCTTTTTCAGATATAATTTCAACTTCACCTTTGGTTAGAAGATAAGCAAAGTCAGGCTCATCTCCAGCTTTATAAATTATTTCACTGGCCGTCCAAGAAATGTTTTCTCTGCTCATATCTGAATACTATATATACAATAACTATACCTAGTGAATAATTAAATGTAAATTTATAACGGTTTTCTATTGGAGCGGGAAACGAGATTCGAACTCGCGACCCTCACGTTGGCAACGTGATGCTCTACCACTGAGCTATTCCCGCAGGATTTTCTGGACATGATATATTTTAATAACTTTTTTTAAATAAGAAAATTGTTTTTTTTTTAAATAAGTCTTTAATTATTACCAAATTTGAAACATATTGTATTATATGTTGTACAGTTTTGAACATACTTTGAAAGAGTTGCCTAAAACAATACCTCTCTTTCCTCTTAACAAAGTTTTGCTTTTACCGAGAGCAAAGCTTCCACTTAATTTGTTTGAAAACAGATATTTACATATGTTAGATTACGCTCTTGCTAATAACAGAATAATTGGGATGATTCAGCCAAAAGAAAAAGTTTTGAAAGACTCTGATATTAAGAACCCAAAACTTTACGACGTTGGTTGTTCAGGAAGAGTTACCGCATTTTCAGAAACCAACGATAGCAGATACGAACTTATTCTCAAGGGCGTTTGTAGATTTAGAATTATCAAAGAAAAGAAATTAACTAATGGATTCAGATCAGCTCACGTAGAGTGGGAAGAATTCGGAAAAGATTTTGATGCTCTAGGTATATTGGGACAAAAAAAGAGAAAAGATTTTGAATCTTTATTGAAGATATTTCTTGAAAAAATTTCTATTAATGCAGATTGGGATATGGTTCAAACAACAAACGATGAAGACTTGGTAAATATGATTAGCATGTGTTGTCCTTTCGATGTGAGTGAGAAACAAGCACTTCTGGAAGCCAAGACGCTTGATCAAAGGCTAGATGTTCTTACTTCTTTAATGCAAATGGGTTTAAACGATAATAAAATAGCTGGTTCTGGCACCCTGTCGTGAAAGAAAATGATTTTGACAGAAAGTGGTTAGACCTGCTTGTTTGTCCTAAAACAGGACAGGAACTAACTTACGATAGTAAAAAAAAACTATTACTAACCAAAGATAAAAAAATCTCTTACGCAATAAAGGATGGTATTCCAAAACTTATTGATGACTAACATAATGATTCCAAAATCTGTAACGTTAAATAGAAATAAAAAAAGTATTCAGCTAGAGTATCCCAATAATACGTTTCTCTTGCTTACTTCATCATACTTAAGAGCCTGCAGTCCTTCTGCAGAAAATAAAGAAAAACTAAGAAAATCAGATGTCAGCAAGAGGAAAGAAGCTTTTAGTTCTGTAATGATTAACAAAGTTGAAGCGGTTGGCAACTACGCCATAAGAATAATATTTGATGATGGACACAGCACTGGTATTTTTAGTTGGGAGTATATTTATACCATCGGCTCTAGGCTTCAAGATTCCTAAGCCCCATTGCAAACAGCATACTTTGATTCTTAAGAAAGTTTGATTTAGAAAATAATTTTAGACCAGTTTTTCTAAAAAGACTTTTGAATTTTCCTGAACCTGAGAATAGACTATTTAAGTTGTGAGTTGCGTTTACAAGTAAGGTTTTATCCATGCTTCTCATACTCTCATATGACTTCATTAAACTTAAATTGAAAGGTTCAAGCCCAAGTTCCTTTGATTTTTCAAGAGTTTTAGACAAAGCAAATGCATCCCTCAATCCAAGGTTGAACCCTTGTCCGGCTATCGGATGTATTGCTTGGCATGCATCTCCAATCAAAATTATATTTTTCTTAAAGATATCATAGCAAGAAAAGACATTTAATGGATATTTTTTTACTTCAGAAATGCTTATCAGTTTTCCAAAGAAATTATCATATTTTTTTTCAAACTCTTCTTTAAAATTATCTTTAAACGCTTTATGAGTAGCTACTGCGGTGTCAACAGTCCAAACAATTGAAGATTGATGTATTTTTGAATTATTGGCAGGCAATATTGCTAAAGGCCCAGTTGGAAAGAATCTTTCCAGAGCTGCTCCATGATGTTTTTTCGAATGCGAAATATTGAATACAAATGCAGTTTGTTTGTAATCATGGTAATAATATTTGATGTTTGCATGGTATCTAGTTCTAGAAAATCTTCCATCTGCTGCAACTAGAAGCTTGAAATATAAATCAAAATTTTTAGTTTCTATAAAGCTATTGTCAATGTCTTCATTATTTATGTTAATTATCTCTGTACCGTATTTAAATGAGACATATTTTGACTTTGAAACTTCGTTTAAAAGGATTGTTTTTATCAGTTTATTATCGACAATAAAACCTAGTGGCCCTTCTCCGAGATCTTTATAATCAAAATTTATATCATGAGAACCCAATCCCTCTGAGACAAAAATCTGATTAATTGGTTGAAATTCATTTTTTAATTTCTTCCAAATTCCAAGTTTTCTAAGGATTCTATAAGATCCTTGAGAAATAGCGGTTGTTCTATTATCTTGTTGAGCAAACAATAATCTTTTATCACTCTTATCAACAATGCATACTTTAATTTTTTTTTCTGCCATTAAAAGAGCGAATGTTAAACCGATCATTCCGGCGCCACATACAATTACTTCATGATAATTTTTAGTCATAAATTTTTTAAATATGCTTTTAATTTAAATTAATTATAATTAAACTATCGAATGAATATAAAAATTAAAGAAAATTTAAAAAAAACTGGTTTTTTCCTCTTATTCTTGGCACTAAGTATTTTCTTATTTATATCTTTAGTAAGTCAATCAAGTAGTGACAACACCTTGCTCAAATTTGACTCTTTATCAAGTGGTTCAAAGAATATTTTTGGTTTTTTTGGAGCAGCTTTTTCAGATTTACTGATTAAGATATTTGGTGTAAGTTCATATCTTTTCTGCATATTTTTTTTTAATAAAGCTTTTAAAGTATTTAGTGGAAGAAATTCGCAATGGATCACTTGGAATTTTCTTCCTTTCTCGATTCTTTTAACTTGTTTTTTTGTCGAATATTTTAAGTCTAGTATTCAAGATTACAGTTTCTCACCTGGTATTATAGGAATTAGCCTGAACTCTTACTTTATACACTTTTTTGGTAATTTAGACTATGTTAACTATCTAATAGCCTCACTCCTTACGTTTTATTTTTTTTCAATATGCTTTACCTTTAGTATTGGTTTCAGCCACATAAGAAAAACATCCTTTGTTTTTTTAAAGTATAGCTATTATTTGATATTTTTCATTTGCAAGGCTTTAAAAATATCAATAAAGAAAGATTTAGACTTTTTTTCAGAATTTAAAATTAATTCTAATAGAAAAGTTGCAAATTCTAAGACAAAAAAATTTAAGAAAGCAGTCGTTTCTCGAGGTGTTTCAGATGATTACTCTTTTCCGTCAATTGAGTTGTTAGAGATGGAAAGAAAGATTCCAGGAATAGAAGCTGAAAACAAGAAAAATGCTGAATTAAACACTTCATTACTGGCAAATGTTTTAAATGATTTTAAAATAAGTGGAGATATTACAAATGTTAGACAAGGCCCTATTGTAACCTTGTTTGAATTAACTCCTGCACCAGGCACTCTGTCTTCTAGTGTTATTCGTTTGTCTGATGATATAGCAAGGTCAATGAGTGCCAAATCTACAAGAATTTCAACCATACCAGGAAAAGACGCAATTGGAATTGAAATTCCAAACAAGCAAAGACACACGGTTTTTCTTAGAGAATTAATTGATGATGAAGCATTTAAAAAAAATTCCTTAAAATTGCCTCTTGCTCTTGGAAAAGACATATTTGGCAACCCTGTAATTGTTGACCTCGCGAAAATGCCCCATTTACTTGTTGCGGGTACTACAGGCTCAGGAAAATCGGTTGGCATTAATGCCATGCTTTTGTCTTTGCTTTATTGTTTGCCTCCTGAAGAATGCAGGTTAATTTTAATAGATCCAAAGATGCTAGAACTGTCAATTTATCAGGATATTCCTCATTTATTAACCGAGGTCGTAACTGATCCTAAAAAAGCAATAACTGCTCTAAAATGGACAGTGAAAGAAATGGAAAAAAGATATCAGTTGATGACACATTTAGAGGTTAGGGAGATTGATGATTATAATAAAAAAGTGAAAAAAATATTAGAAACAGGCCAGGTTGTCTTTAAAGAAATGCAAATCGGTTATGACTCTGAAACAGGCAAACCAGTCATGGAAAAAAAAGCTTTAGATTTAGCAATTTTTCCCAATATTGTAGTAGTTGTAGACGAATTAGCCGATTTAATGATTACGTCAGGAAAAGAAATTGAGGGGGCAATACAGAGACTTTCACAGATGGCAAGGGCTGCTGGCATACATCTAATTGTTGCTACGCAGCGCCCCTCTGTAGACGTTATTACTGGAACTATAAAGTCAAATTTTCCTACAAGGATAAGTTATAAAGTTGTAAACAAAATTAACAGCAGAACAATATTAGAGGAACAGGGTGCTGAACAATTGCTTGGTCAGGGAGACCTTCTAATTACAATGTTAGGTGAGAGTTTATTGAGAGTTCATGGCCCATTTGTAAAAACTGAAGAAGTTCAATCAGTTGTAAATCATCTAAAGAAACAAGGAGAACCTGAATATTTACAATCAGTAACCAAAGACGAAGAGGAATCGGAGAATTTTAATTTAGGATTTAACAACACTGGGGATGAACTTTACGATAAGGCAGTATCAATTGTATGTAGGGAAAAGAAAGCCTCAACAAGCTTTATCCAGAGACACTTGCAAATTGGTTATAATCGCGCTGCGAGAATAATTGAAAAAATGGAATCTGAGGGGATTGTAAGCCCTGCAAATCACGTTGGTAGGAGGGAGGTTTTAGTTGGGAAAGAAAACTAAGTATCTCATATTGTTTTTTGTTTTCATTTTTTCACAATCTTGCAGTCCTGTATCATCTATAGTTTCAATGACTGCAAATGCAGGTATTTCGAGTAAGGGTTTTTCGGCTTCTGTTGATGATACATTCTTAAAGACAAAGATCCTTACAAAAATATCAACCGAAGATCTATCTAATTTAACTGATATTGCGGTAAGCGTCTCACTAGGTGAAGTTCTACTTACTGGTTATTCGAGTGATCAGATTAGCAGACTTAAACTTGTTGAGAATGTTATGAAAACTGAAGGCGTAAAAAAAGTTTATAATGAAGTGCAAATAAATCCAACTGTTTCTTTTACTGATAGAACGGAAGATGCGTTATTTGAATCTAGATTAATGACAAGAATGTTATTCAAATCGGGAATCAATAGTAATAATTTTAGTCTCGATGTTGTGTCAGGAAACGTATATATAATAGGGCTTGCAGACGATTTAGAAGAAAAAACAACTGTTGAAAGATTCTTTTCAGAAATGGATGATATTCGAAAATTGATAACAATAATTAATATAAAAAAAAAGGGATGAAAAAATATAAAAACAAAAATGCTCTTTTTCAAATAGACAGTTTATCTCAACTGAATCCTGAGACGGATTCGTCTATAGATATTATAAAAGAAGGATTAAAACTTGGTTTGAATATTTGGATAACAAATCCAGATAATTTAACTTTTTATGCTGGAAGAATTTCTTTTGTAGCATCTAAAGTAAAAGACTCAAGTCTAAAATTATATAAATCAAAAAAAATATACTTAGAAAAGTTTGACTTTTTTTTTATCCGCCAAGATCCGCCATTTGATATGAAATATATTTCCAACTGTTATTTGTTAGAACTTCACAAAAAATTTAACAAGAAACCTTTGTTTATAAATGATCCCACAGGAATAAAAAATTTTACGGAAAAGATTTTCCCTTTATATTTTCATAATCTTATGCCTAAAACCATGGTGTCATCTAGTGTTAAGGATTTGATGTATATGTTTAAAAAACATAACACATTAGTCTTCAAACCCCTTTATTGCAAGGGCGGCGAAGATATATACAAATTTTCAAGAAAGGATAAACATGCTGTGAGAACTTACGAAAATTTGTTGTGTAAATACAAATCACCAGTTGTCATACAAAAATTTATTGAAAAAGTGAAATATGGAGACAAACGTGTGATATTAGTTAATGGAAAAACAGTTGGTGCTGTTAATAGAATTCCTAAAAGTGGTGCTTTTAAGGCAAATTTGCATTTAGGTGGAACTGCGCGTAAAACAGGGCTTTCCAAGAGAGAAATTGATATATGCAACCTGTTAGGAGGTGTTTTAAGAGAAAACAAACTGTTTTTTGTCGGTATTGATTTAATAGATCAAAAACTAACAGAAATCAATGTTACATCGCCAACTGGAATAGTTCAGCTCAGGGAATTGTACAATGTGAACGTATCCAAGCTCATTTGGGGAGAGCTCATAAATATTGTATAAATTAAAATACTATATATTTTTGAAAATTATAATGTTTCAAACATCGTATGTTAAAAATTTTACCATATATTGTTTTTAAGAGTTTTAAGCATTTCTTTATGACTAACTTCTTCTTCAGGTGAAATTGTAGCATAAACAAATTTGTTATTTCCGTTGTCAAATGATTTCATTGTTTGTTTTGTATTTGATTCTATTTTTAGACTGAGAGTTTGTTGTTTTCCTCCAAGTAGTTCGTTGTAAACTTGAAGTAAAAGAAAAGAATCAGTTAAAGCTCCATGTTTTTCTCTACTTTCCAGGCTTATACCAAATCTTCTGCATAAGGCATTTAAGTTATTTTTGCTTCCTGGAAACTTTTTTTTTGCAATCTCTAAAGTACAAATTGTCGATTCGGCTTCAATTTGACTTTTGCCTGATCTTTTTAATGCATTATTGATCATTGTGATGTCAAATTGAGCATTGTGTATAATTAATTGAGATTCGCCAACAAACGACATAAATTTCTCAATTTCGTCTTCAAATGTGCTGAATTTTGATAGAAATTCATTACTTAAACCATGAATTCTCTCTGATTCGCTGCTTATTTCAATTTCGTCAGGTTTGTAATATTGGTGAAATTTATTTCCTGTAAAAACTCCCTCTATTAATTCTAAACATCCGATTTCAATTATTCTGTCTTTATCAAAATCCAAACCTGAGGTTTCGGTGTCAATAATTAACTGTCTCAAATGTTTTTGTCTCCATTCAAATTTGCTACTATTTTAAATATCAATAACATCTAGTAATTTCAATAAAGAAAACATTTTTATAACTATCGTCGTTTGTCTATTAATCTATTGAGTGTATAATTGCAAATGCCGTTCTATTCTTCAGCTGAAGAGTCTCCGGATCCGCCATCACTCCCCCCTGAGCTTCCTCCTGAGCTACCGCTGGAAACACCTCCTCCTGTCCCTGCTGGAGCACCGCTACTTGGAGATCCTCCTGCTGCAGGCGCAGCGGTGGGTGTGGTTGTCATTACTATTACTTTAGGAACAGCTTGTGTTGCTCCAGTAATGATTTTCTTACCTGATTTTGCTAGCTCATTTAGTTTGTTTTCGATTTTTTTTAAAGCTTTAAATTTGGCTCTTAATTCAAATAAAAATTCATGAGATTCACCCAAAAGAGTATAGTTAGAAGAATCCCCACCCAATAATTTTAAACCATCAGAAGTGATTTTATTTAAACCCTCACGAGTCACTTGTACCCTAGTGGCTCCAGAAAGTTTGACATCATCACCCTTAATTTGATTTGTCATCCTTAATTGACTTGATGAAAGTCTTACATTTCTGTTTATTCTATTAATTTTTCTAGAACCGCTTAATTTTATTGGTTTCTTGTTAATTGTAATATTCTGTTCACTGCCAATTAAAGTATAATTACTAGCTAATCCACCATTTAATCCATTAGACAAAGAAAGTCCTGCTGTTGAAGTTAAACTTGATCCTGACTGAGTATTTTCTGAAGATAATGAACCAGATCCAGTGAGGTTAAGTGTTTCATTTCCGATGAGATTGCCTACATTTAAATCTTTAGCACTGACAATAGTGGTGCCGTTGTAATTTCTTGAACCACTTAAACTAATTGGTTTTTGAGTTATTTCAGTATTGGTAATTGTTTTCGTAGTAGAGCTAGCTATGAGTCCATAAACATTACCGTGTCTGTTATGTGCCTTCGATGATATTGTGTAAGCAGCATCAGCTATTACAACCGCACTATTACTCGCAACTGCCGAGTTATAAGTGTAAGTTTGGTTACTAAGTGTAACATTAACGTTACTTGGCAGTCCGTTTGAACTAGTAACTGTTGACGTACCGAAGATTGCCGAAGATGTAGAGGAGGTTCCGTCATAAACTTTTTTAACCTTCATTGATGTTCCAGGAATATTTCCATATGTTTTTGTAAGTTCTCCAGGATCATATCCTGTAAATATGCCACTTCCAGACCCACTTATTGGATCACCATTAGTATAATTATATTGGATAAAATCAGCGGATTCGACATTGCTAAAAGTATTGTCTGAAGATTTATTTAATCTTTTAATTCTCCAATTGGTGTTATTACCCTGTGTAGTAATTGACGAAACTGCACCTATTTCGTATCCAGAAATATCAACAGTTGTTCCAATGTTATTGGATGCTGTTAGACTAGTGCCGGTTATGTTCCCTGTGGATGAATCACCTGTTGCATTTATAGCTCCGGCAGTGATTGTTCCTAATGAAATGTCTCCGGGTTGATCATAGGTAAGACCAGCTCCCCCATCCATAACCGCAGTCACTGTACCATTTCCTGCATTTATGACCGCATTATTAGTTATATCCGCAGTTCCACTTCCTCTCTGTGAATCAACGACACCATAAGATGTTGATGTGTTGGCACGAAGTGTTAAGTCTCCATTTGCAGTAGCTATATTAGAATTAATTGTTATATCGCGCCCGGCAAGGAGTGAAAGATTTCCGCCAGAACTACCTGTCACGCTTATGGCGTTGGAAACTGAAATGTCCTGGTTTGCTCTTAAGTAAACATCGGTTCCTGCCGTCAATAAATCAGCTATTGTTGAACTCCCTATGGTATTTGAGGACGAGGAATCTGTTGCAAATGCATTTACAGTGCTAATGTCACCTCCAGTTATTCCAGTAAAAGCACCACTTGTAAACTCTAAATCATTATGAAAATAAACATTTGTTCCGTTGTCTGTAACTCCCTGACCAGGCCCTTGCCACCTAATTAACATTGCATCACCACCGGTTCTTTCACCAAAATAAGCAAGTATTGGATAGTAAGTGTCTGCTTGAAGAGTAAAATAGGAACTAAACCTTGTTCTAATTCCGTGCGGCCTGCTATTATCAACTCTCTCATTGCTTTTACTTCGAAGACTAATAAAATTTGACCAGTTGCTTGCTTGACTCGTATCAAATAGCCATAGCCAACTAGCATCATCACTTGAGGTTAGGAATCTATAAGAACCTGTTGAAGGCGGTTTGAAGAATCCCCTCCATTCTGCTGAATAATATTCAGCAAAGTTTCTTCCAGGAGTGGTATAATTTACTCTAGTAAAGTCATTAATAAACCTGTTTCTTATGCTTGAACTACTGTGTTGTGAACTGCCCCCAACTGTTCCAAAAAAACTTAAATTATCATTAAAGTAACCAGGATAAACTTGGGCTCTAAGCCCACTTGACAAACTCCCAGACCCGGAACTTCCATCAACAGTAATGTTCTTTGGGTCTAAAAGCAAAGTCCCATATTCCACACTCACGCGATCTAAATTAATGGTTCTGAGAAGGTTTTTTGATGAAATCTCAATGAACCCTCCTTTTTCTTTGTTGTTAGAGGCAATTGTAATCTCAGAATTATTAGCATTTAAGTAACCATTCGCCTTTATTGAACCCATAAAATCAGTAGTCTCATCTGACCATATAATAGCAGTTCCACCTTGGCCAAAAGAGCTAGAAATATTTATATTTACATCGTAGTCGACAAAAGTATTTTGAGCATTATTAATTTCATTTTGATTATCAAATCGATTAATAAATCCATTATATTCTTTCTGACTCACCGTTGACAACTTTTGGCCACCTAAATACTCACCACCAATTCTAACCCTACCCCCCTGATTAGAACCTTTGGCTGAAATATCAGCTGCCGCTACCATTACATTTTGTCCGGAAAAGTCAATGTTGCCACCTTTACCGAAATCCCCATCAGCCCTAAATTTTCCAGCAATCAGATTATTATGATTAGCATATAGTTTTACGCCCCCCCCTTTTTCAGAACCTGACACATCCACATTAGTTCTAGCCGTGGATAACAATTCATCTTCTGAAACGACTATTAGGTTTCCACCATTTTCTTTTAAGCCCTTTGTAACTATTGAACTGTCAAGAACAAACATTTCTTTCGCTTTTGCTGAAATTTGACCACCGTTAGAGCCTCTCGCATCGGTTTTACCCCCATAATACACATTGGTACCGGTAATGTTAAGAGAGCCCGCTGGTGTATCAATATTTGCGCCAGAAATATCTATATCACCGTTTACATTTATAAAATTATTATCACCCCCACCTATAATTACATTTCCTGTTCGTTGATCTATACTTGCAGTTGAGATAACTCCAGAAGAACCAACGTTTACTGCCCCAAGCATTAAAGTTTCCGCTGTGCTTGCAGATAATTGAACATATCCGCCATGAGCAATTAATGACCCGTTATTAGTCACTAAGCTATCTAAACTTTTTCCATTTATGTCCTTAATATGTGAAAGTTTGCTCGTTGGAACTGTTATTTTCATTAAATTATTGCCTGAAAGGTCTAAAGTTATTTGTTCACCTGCACCCATAAATATTTTTCCGAATTTTGCAGTTATTACTCCTTCGTTTGAAACGTAATTACCCAGAAGTGAAGCATGACCAAAATTATTTACTTCAACTTTTCCGTGATTTTCTACTCCTTTTGACTTTTCATTCTTGTAAAAACTGTGCCTACCTTGTAAAAAATCACTTGTACTGATTTCAAGGCTTGAGGCAGTAAATGAATTACTTTTCACAGCCCCTGATTTAGTTAAAAATACACCATTAGGATTAATAAGCATTACATTTCCATTTGAATTTATTTGTCCGGCTATCTTTGATGATGTAGAGCCTAGAACTCTGTTGAGTGATGAGGAGTTTGATGATGGCATGTTAAAGTCAACTACTCCTTTGGAGTGAACAGAAAATGAATCCCAGTGGATTACAGAATTATGACTGCTTTGGTTAATAACCATATGATCTGGATTTATTGAGGCTATTTCAACGTTTCCGCCATGAACATTGCTACCAGTTGGCATATCAGAAGCTATTGCTGAGACACCAGGACTAAGTGTCAACACGCTGCAAAGTGTAGCGGCTAATAAAGAAGTAAATTTGTTTTTCTTAAGAATCATTTCCTCTAATCTTCCTAAACATAAAACTACATTTATATTCAGCTTATTCTTACGACAAAACAAGTCCTTTTTTTATATTTTTAAAAGGCCATATTTAACATTAATACAAAGTGATGCTTATTCAATCTTACATCCGAAAGGATTTCGATTTTATCTGTAGCGATTGTTTTTGAATATTCAACTTTGGCTGTAATGTTTTTACTAAAATAAAAGTAATCATTGAAGTTATTCAATTGAAGGCCAATTCCCAAAGATTTTGCTGCTGTTTCCTTGTTTTCCGCTGCAGTTGGCCTGTTAAGATAGGCAACTCCCATTGCAGAATAGACATAAGGTGTTATTGAAAAATTATTTAACAAAGAAAAGTTTCTGTTTAATTCTCCTCTTACATACCAAATTTTATCTCCCGAAATAGCGCCAGAGGTCAAAGCACTAATCCTATCCATTCCAATCACAGTTGATTGTTCAGAGTTTAACAAAGCATCATCGGTGTATTGTCCACCAAATCCTATTTTCATAAGGTAATTATCAAAAACATTAAATGAGTAGGATGAATTAACTCTAAAATGATGATACTGAGATGTTCCTGAAGTTCTTGATAATGGAATATCAACCGCTTCGCTGGCGGATCTTGAAGCAATGTCAAGTCCTCTAGATAGTTCTGAATCAAAGTAAATACAACCTACAGGGCACCCAAAAAAACTTAGACCTATTCTTAGACTTGTTAGTCTGTCGTGAGAGAGAATTTGATCTACACCAGTTGTGTTAGTCTGTTGAAGCTCATCAATCCAACTAATATTTCCTCTTAATGTCCAAGATAAATCCTTTCTAAGTATCAAGGGATAGGTAATACCAAACGAGCCAGATTTCATATTCGATTCGATACCTAATGATGCAATGTCTCCACCTGGACGTGTCATGCTCTCAGAATAGGACAGGTTTGTTTTAAGACCATCGTCACCTAAAGGGTATGAAAAAGATAACCCACCCCCCCTGATTGTCACAGAACTGCCTGTACCTTTCATTCCCTTAATTGTTGGCCTTGCTAATCCAAATGCCGTAAGACTTTCACCGTATCCAAAAGGTGAGTTAACTGTTGTTTGTAGAACACCAAGCTGTCTACCTAATTCCTCACTTTGAGTATTATTAAAGTTCACACTTCCAGAGATAAGTTTATGTTCAGCCTCAACAATCAAAATTGTTCCTCCCTCAATTGAACCTTGAGCAAAAGCTGTATTTAGTTTTAAACCAGCAACTTGACTAGCCAGTAGTAGTTTTTTTTCAAGCAATGAATTTTTTAGATTTTTTTTATCTTTAATCTCCCTGAGATACCTAAAAATTGATTTTCTCTGAATTTTTGGAACTTTCTCAAGATTAATCTT
>CACCYL010000003.1 GCA_902550225.1 uncultured Alphaproteobacteria bacterium | reverse complement strand
TGTAGCGAACGGTCAAGGTGTAACATTGGGAAGTTTAGCCCTCGTAAATGGAACAGGCCTAGCATCGAACTATAGTTTAAACTCAGCTAGTTTAAATATAACTAAGAGAGTACTGAACTCATCAGGATCGAAGACGTATGATGCAAACACGGATGCCTTAGCTGCAGCGATAACATTAAGCAACCTTGTATCAGGTGAAGCGTTGAATCATTCTGGAACAGCCACGATTAGTTCAGCGAATGCGGGTAGTTATACGATAACAAACTTATCTGGGATTAGTATAGCTGACGGTAGTGGAGGAACAGCTTCTAACTATACGCTTACGGGGGGTACGCACAACTTTACGGTAAATAGACGTGCAGTGAGTGTAAGCGGTACCCGTTTATATGATGCCACAACAAATGCGGTAGCATCAGACTTATCAACGCATGCTAACTTAGTGGGATCAGAAACACTTAACTTAAGTGGAACCGGAACGATTGCGAGTAAGAATGTAGGATCTAACAAAACAGTATCCGTAGGAACACTCGCATTAGCGGATGGATCGAATGGAGGCTTAGCGGCTAACTATACTCTTAGTGGAGGAACGCATCAGTTAACTGTGAACAAGGCTCCTATTTCACTCACAGGATCACGCCAATACGATGGCACTCAAGATGTTAGGAATTCTGACTTTTCACTTTCAGGATTACAAGGAGGAGAAGACTTAACAACCTCAGGATTGGGAAGTGTTGTAAGTAAAAATATTGGAAATGGTAAAACAGTAAATACATCAGGTCTGACCCTTGAGAATGGACAATCTGGAACAGCAGGTCTAGCATCTAACTACACATTTAGTGGAGGAACACAAACCTTTAATATTACCGAAAGAGTATTAAACATGTCTGCAAGCAGGGATTATAATACTCTAAAAACAGTTTCATCCGGAATAATAACTCTGTCAAATTTAGTTGGAAGTGAGACCTTGGCACTTTCTGGTAATGGATCGGTATCAGATGAGAATGTTGGTAACAATAAAACAATAGGTGTAGATACACTAAGCCTAGCTGACGGGTCTAACGGAGGAATAGCCTCTAATTACACATTGCCTGGAGGAACGCATTTACTAACTATAAATAAAGCTGTAATATCAATCACGGGTACGCGACAATACGATGGTTCAACAAATGCCCTTCCGGCTGACTTGTCATTGAACAACCTTCAAGGAGGAGAAAACTTAACATTAACTGGTAATGGAACTATAAGTGACAAAAATGTCGCAAATGGAAAAACATTAGATGTATCTGGTTTAACCTTAGGAAACGGATCAGGAGGGACGCCTGGCTTATCATCTAATTATAAATTAGACGGAGGAACACATACGTTCAATGTAACTAAAAAAGACATAACATTTTCAGGGTCTCGAGTTTATGATGGCACTACAACGGTAAGTTCATCTGATTTGGTCACCAACGATACTACAAGTGGAGAAACACTTGCATTTTCCGGAAGTGGAACAGTTTCATCGGCTAATGTACAAAACAACCAATCTATAACGTTAGGATCTATTGCAATAGTCGACGGTTCTGGCGGTGGATTAGCGAGCAACTATAATTTGACAACAGGGACATTTGACATAAGTCAAAAGTGGGTAAGTGTGGGAGGTCAAAAAATTTATGATGCCACTACCACCGTTAGTAGCTCAGATTTAGATGTTACTGGAGAAATTACAGGTGAATCAATTTCAATCACAGGAACAGGTTCAGTAACTGATAAAAATGTCGGATCTGGTAAAACAATAAACATATCTGGTCTATCCCTTTCCGACGGTTCACATTCTGCATCCAACTATATAATTGGAACAACAAGCTTTGCTATAACTCGTCGCAATCTAAGTATAAGTGGAGAGAAAGTGTATGATGGAACGGGAACGGTTTTAGCCAGCCAAATTGATACAGTTAACACGGCCGGCGGTGAAACACTTACAATTAGCGGAGAGGGAAGTGTTTCGCTACCATCGGTTGGAACAAATAAATCTATTACTCTTAATACATTGGGAATATCTGATGGAACCAACGGAACTATTGGTTTGGCCTCTAATTACACTCTGGATTCCGGCACTTTTGATATTACCACAAAGCCAATAACACTCTCGGGTTCAAGACAATACGATGGTACAACCGATGTTGCAAGTTCTGACTTGACGTTAATTGGTCAGGTTTCAGGAGAGTCTATATCAATTGCAGGAACAGGTTCAGTAACTGATAAAAATGTAGGAGTTGGAAAAACAATAAATACAACTGGCCTGAGTTTGGCGGACAATACTTCAAATGCTTCTAACTATTCTTTAAGTACAGGGACATTTACAATCAATAACAAAATATTAAGTATTTCTGGAACAAGGGCCTACGACGGATCAACCACAGTCTCTTCTGGAAGTATTAGTTTGAACGGCCTAATAGGGTCAGAGACTTTAAATAAATCTGGCTCGATTTCGACCTCTTCACCAAATGCTTCAACTTATGGATCAACTTCAATTAATACGACTGCGCTGTTACTTTCAGACGGAAGTAATGGAGGATTAATTTCAAATTATACACTCTTAGGAGGAGTCCACAGTACAACAGTTAGCAAAAAATCTATAGGAGTAAATGGATCAAAAGTTTACGACGGGAACACATCAGTATCTTCATCAAATTTATCATTAACAGGACTCATAGGTTCTGAAACACTTAACTTGTCTGGATCTGGGACTATTACCACTAGTGCCGTTGGTGATAACAAGAGTGTAACAGATGTAAACTTCACTTTATCTGATAACAGCGGTGCCGCTGCTAATTATACTTTAAATGGAACTCTTGAAATTAATGTTACACAACGTCCAGTTGTGGTAGCTGGAAGCAAGGTTTATGATGGAAATACAACAGTAGATGGTTCCAACTTGACAACTTTTTCAAATTTAGTTGGTTCTGAAACGCTATCTGTTTCAGGAAGTGGTTCTGTAAATTCTTCGAATGTTGGTGCAGGCAAAACAGTGACACTTGGAACTTTAGCTCTTGCGAATGGAACAGGAAGTGCCAGTAATTATAGCATTTCAAGTGCAAATTTTGATATAACTCAAAGACCATTAACACTTGTTGGTTCAAAAATTTACGACGGTAATACAACGATTCAAGGCAGTCAAATTACTACGTTCACAAACATAGTAGGGTCTGAAACGTTATCTGTTTCTGGATCTGGAACTGTTTCATCAGCAAATGTAGGAAATGCTAGAACTTTGTCGACTTCGGGGCTTTCATTGGTTGACAATTCTGGACAAGCAAGCAACTATTCGATAGCTTCAGCAAGTTCTGATATTACGCAACGTCCATTAAATTTATCTGGCTCAAGAGCTTATGATTCAACAAGGACAGCTTCTGGATCAGACCTTAGTTTTACAAATATTGTTTCTGGAGAGACACTTGGGTTAACAGGAAGTGGCGTTTTGGATTCTCCAGCCGCTGGTAGCCGGACTATTGTGAATACAAACACATTGGCAATATCAGATGGTTCTGGAATAGCAACAAATTATACTTTAACAAATGGAACGCTAACTATGACAATTGTTCCAAGATCAACAACAGTTTCAGGAACAAAAACCTATGACGGGACAACAAATGTAGCGTCAAGCAACCTTTCAAGCTTTTCGAATCTGGCTGGATCGGATACACTATCACTTTCAGGAACTGGCACAATATCTAGTGCTGACGTTGGAACTGGAAAAACAGTTAACACATCGGGCTTAACAATAGACAACAGTTCAGGTGTTGGTTCAAACTATACATTATCCGCTGCCACCGTAAATGTCACAGAACGTGTGATTGGTTTAAGTGGGGTAAGAGCTTTTGACGGGACTAACAACGCTTCAAGCACAAATTTAAGTATAAGCAACTTAGTAAGTGGTGAAAATTTAACACTATCTGGCTCGGGAACAGTCCCAAATGCAACAGTTGAAATGAATAAAGCAATTAGCCTTGGAAGTCTCTCTATTTCGGATGGTTCTGGTGGAAAGTCTTCAAATTATACATTAACAGGAGGATCTCACACATTAGATATATCTCAATTATCTGTAAATGTTACTGGAAGCAGGCAATATGATGGCACAAAAACTGTTAATAGTTCTGATCTTAATTTAACCAATTTAGTTAGTGGAGAAACTGTAAGTTTGACGGGAGCCGGCACAGTTGCAGATGAAAATGTTGGTGCTAATAAAACTGTGACTGCAGGATCCCTTGCTCTTACTGGCCCTGGCGCAGGGAACTATACCTTAAGTAATTTCACCACAACATTTGAAATTACTCCGAGGATACTGAATTCTTCAGGCACAAGAATTTACGATGGATCAATAACTGCAAATGCTTCAGATTTATCTTTATCAAACTTAGTTGGTTCTGAAACTTTAAATTTATCTGGTTCTGGAACTTTGTTATCAGCTGCAGTTGGTAATTCAAAAAATGTAGCTAAAAATACACTGTCTTTATCAGATAACTCAGGTTCAGCAAGTAACTATACTCTTGATGGAGGCACTCATTTGATGAATATCACTCAAAGACCTATAACTCTTGTCGCAAGTAGAGAATATGATGGATCAAATATTTTGGATGGTGCTAGTGTTTCAACAACATTTACTTACAGTAATTTAGTAGGTTCTGAAATTCTATCACAAACAGGAACAGGAACAGTTTCAAATAAGAATGTTGGTTCAGGAAAAGCCGTAACAGTCACAAACCTTAGTCTACTTGATGGTTCAGGTGCTGCTAGTAATTATAATTTAACTTCGAGTACACTTACTGTAACAGCTCGCCCATTAAGTTTATCAGGTTCACGAGTATATGACTCAACAACGTCGGTAGCAGCATCTGATTTATCAACCATGACTAATTTGGTTGGTTCTGAAACAATTATCCTTTCAGGAAATGGAGTTATAGGTAATAAAAATGTTGCAGATTCGATAGCACTTACAAATGTTAGTGGACTGTCGTTGGGCGATGGATCTAATGGTGGGTTAGCATCAAACTACACATTATCTGGGGGAACACACACAGTTAATGTTACTAAAAGACCTATTACAATTTCAGGCTCAAAAATCTATGATGGATCTACAAATGTGCAAAACTCTTCTATTTCAACTATCAGTAATAGGGCTGGTGGTGAAACTCTGAATTTAAATGGATCTGGAACTGTTGATTCTGCTGCAGTTGGAACAAATAAGGCTATATCATTGGGTTCACTTGCATTAGCTGATAATTCCGGGTTGGCTTCCAACTATGAACTATTATCAGGGTCTTTTGATATTAACGTAAGAGATGTAACTTTTGTGGGTACTAGACACTATGATGGAACAACAGATGCAAATACTTCAAACTTCACCTCAACCTTCAGCAATTTGGTAAGTGGGGAAAATTTAAATCTAACAGGATCTGGAAGTGTTGCTTCTAAAAATGTGGCGTCTGGGCAGTCAATATCGCTTGGAAGTATAGCATTAGCGAATGGAACTGCAGCCTCAAGTAATTATAATTTAACCTCTGCAATTTTAGATATTACGAAACGTCCATTAGATTTAACTGGTACAAGAATCTACGATTCTTCTGCTACTGCCGCCTCATCTGACTTAACAACAATCAATAATTTGGTTGGTTCGGAAACAATTGGGTTATCAGGAAATGGTGACTTAGGAAATGCTAACGTTGGAGATTTAAAAACGTTAACAAATGTAAGTGGTCTTACAATTAGTGATGGAACTAACGGAGGTTTAGCTGCTAATTATACATTGTCAGGTGGAACACAAACCATGAGTGTAACAAAAAGACCAATAACAATTAGTGGCTCAAGATTTTATGATGGAACAACAACTGTAAATGGTTCAGATATTTCAACTTTTAATAATACCTCTGCTGGAGAGACCCTTGGAATCACAGGTTCAGGAAGTGTTTCTAACGCAATTTCTGGGACTGGAAAAACAATTATACTTGGAACACTTCAATTGCAAGATGGAACGGGGTTAGCGTCGAATTATTCGCTATCAAGTGGAACATTTGCAATAAACTCGCGTCAGTTAAATGTCACAGGCTCTAGAGTGTATGATAATACAACAACGGTAAATGGTTCTGACCTAGCTATAACAACTGGTGTAGGTTCTGAAATAATTACACTATCCGGCCAAGGCAGTGTACCTGATGCAAATGTTGGAAGTAATAAAACAGTTACTCAAAATACATTGAGTCTTGTTAGCGCAAATGGAAGTGCTACCAACTATACCATGGGAACAATTTCTTTAAGTATTACAAAACGTCCCGTTGATCTAAGTATCGAAAAAATTTATGACGGAACTTTAGATGCACCTGCTTCAGGTCTTCAATCTAATGGAATCTCTAATACTGTAGGGGGGCAGACATTAACACTAAGCGGAAATGGTCAAATGCAAAATACAAACGTAGGAGTAGGAAAAAACATTACAAGTATTGGAACTCTTGCATTAGGAAACGGAAGTGGATCTGCTTCGAATTATACTTTAGATGGCGGCAACCATTCAATTGATGTAACGGCACGTGCAACATCAGCCTCTGGTAGTAGATTTTACGATGGGACAAATATTGTAAATGGTAATATATTTGACTCTTTCACCAACACTGTTGGTTCTGACACAATAACTATTTCTGGTTCAGGTACAATTGGGTCTCCTGGGGTTGGATCAAAGTCTGTTAATATTGGATCATTAACTTCAGCTCACCCAAATTATATAATCACAGGGGCTTCTATGAATGTAACTAAAAGACCAATTAATCTCTTAGGCTCTCGAGTTGCTGTGGAAAACCCATCTTTGATCGTTCTAGCTGAAGAATTATCTATCACAACAGCTAATAATGAGTCGTTAACTTTAACCGGACAAGGTAGTATTCAAAGTAATATTCCAGGAAGTACTCAAAATATTTCTTTGGGCACTTTAACTTTTAGCGATGGAACCGGATCAGCTTCAAACTACACATTTTCTGGTGGAAGTTTCTTGTTGACCTTAAAACATAAATTAACCTTTACCCAGAGAATAAGAGAAATTTTAAAAAAAGGACGTTCAGGTAAAAACTTGATTCTTTTGCCAACAAAAACCTCACACAGAAGTGTTCCAGCAGTAGCCGAGAAAATCAGTATTTCTACTCCAGATCAATCAATAACAGTTGCTCCGTGTGTTTTAAGAAATGGTCTGTGTAATTAAAATTTAAAAGTTTACGGAGTTTGAATGTTTTCATTACTAAATTCAAAAAAGATTAGATCATGGTGTTTATTTGATTTTGGAATTTCGAGTTACCCAACATTAATTCTTACTTTTTTCTATGGAGCTTTTTACGCAAAAACCATTTCTTCTAATCCTAATGTGGGAACAAGTCTTTGGGGGTTTGCTTTGTCTGCAGCAAGCATACTGTGTTTTTTGTTATTATCTTTCATTCTTATAAGCGGGAAAAATTTCTTTCGAAATATTAAAATTGGTTTTTTTAAGTTTTTTTTCTATTTAATGATTTTTTTTACTTTTGGACTGTTCTTTTTTGACAAGGGGTCAAATCAATTCCTTCCACTTTTCTTTATTGTAATTAGTTTTGTTTCGTTTGAAATAGTAAATTTATTTTATAATCTTTCACTGTCCAAAATTAGAAAAAAAAATACTACAGGAGCATTATCAAACTTGGGTTGGGCATTTGGGTATTTAGGTGGATTGGCATCGTTGTTCCTCGTATTCATGTTATTAAAGTTCTCTGATGAAAGTTTTAAAATTTTTAATATTAAGGTTTTTTTATTAATTGGTCCTTTTGTTGCCATATGGTCGGCATTATATGGATTTTCGTTATTTAATGTTATGAAAGAGGTTCAATTTAAATCACCAAATATTTTAGAATTGATAAAAAACGTTAGATCTAGAGGTATATCGAATTTCTTAATTAGCTATTTTTTTTTTAATAACGCGGTGGTTTCTATTTTTGCATTCGCTAGCATGATTGCAGCATTTATCTTTGGACTCTCTGAATCTGAAATCTTATTCCTAGGCGTCTCGATAAATTTTTTTGGAATAATAGGTTGTTTAGTTATTGGTAGTGTTGAGGACAAAATTGGATCACTTAATGCTGTTAAAATTTGTATTTCAGGGTTGTTAATTTTAACACTTATTCTTTATTTTACTGAGAGTTATTATAGCTTTTGGGTGATTGCACTCTTAGTAGGTTTTTTTATTGGGCCAATTCAGGCTTCAAGTAGAAGTTTTTTGGTGCAAAAGATAAAAGCTCAAAATCAAATGGCGGCTTTTAGTTTGTATTCAATGTTTGGAAATTTGTGTTCTATACTGGGTCCATTTTTAGTAGGACTTACAATACAACTTACTGATTCAATAAGATTTGGAATAATAGTAATTCCGATTTTTTTATTTTTATCATTAATTCCATTTTTAAAATTATATTTAAGGTTTAATGTTTAAAGTGCCTTATCCCCGTAAAAACCATAGAAATTTTATTTTTATTTGCAACGTCTATTACTTCTTTGTCATTTTTTGAGCCGCCCGGTTGGATTATGCCTTTAATTTTATTTTTTGAGCATAATTTAACAATATCCGAGAAAGGAAAAAAACCGTCTGAGGCAAGAACTGGATTATATTTTTTAAAATTAGATTTCATCCGTTTTATAGCTTGTTTTGCAGCTTCAAGACGATTCATTTGCCCTA
This sequence comes from uncultured Alphaproteobacteria bacterium, assembly GCA_902550225.1. Lineage (GTDB taxonomy): Bacteria > Pseudomonadota > Alphaproteobacteria > Methylaequorales > Methylaequoraceae > Methylaequor. Next base: position 126,688 of record CACCYL010000003.1, on the reverse strand, counting down.
CGCCAATACCTAAGGTTACCTGATTTTGAGCTAAAACAATAGCATTAGAATTAAGGTATTTGGCAATTATAAAACTAAAAATCATATCTTTTTTATCCTTATCAGAAGGCGTGATTTTGGTTTTAATTATTAAATCTTTTTTATTGATAACTTTGTTATCTTTATTTTGTAGAAGTAAAAAATTTCTAGTGGTTTTGAGATGAAGTGAGTTTTTTCTATTGGTTGCATTATATTGAATTAAAATAAGGTTCTTTTTTTTACAAAGGATATTTTTGGACTCCAATGAAAAATCTGGAGCAATCACAACTTCAATGAATAAGTTTTTAAGTTTTTTGGCAGTTTTTGAAGCAAGCTTTTTGTTAAATGCTACTATCCCCCCAAACGCACTAATTTTGTCACAATTGAGTGCTTTATCAAAGGCTATATGTTGCTGTTTATCTAGAGCCACTCCACAGGGATTCCCGTGTTTTAGGATTACACATGAAGATTCTTGAAATTGTTGGGCTAACTCCATAGCAATTTCTAAATCATATATGTTGTTAAAAGATAAATCTTTTCCAGAAACCTTAATTAAGGGATTTTCTTTTAAGTTAAATAACGCAGCTTTTTGATGAGGGTTTTCACCGTATCTAAGCTGAGAAATCTTATTGAAAATTAATGAAATTTTTTCATTGCAAAAATTAGGGTTGTTTTTGTTGAACCAATTTGAAATTACTCCGTCGTAATAAGATGTCTTTTCAAATGCAACTATTGCGCAGAGTTCTCTAAAATTTTTAGGTATCTGGTTATGATTTTTATCAACAATTTCTAAAAAAGAATTATATTGGTTTGGATCAGTGAGGACTGTTACATTGTCGTAATTTTTTGCTGCACCTCTAATTAATGTAGGCCCGCCAATATCAATATTTTCGATGCATTTTTGTTTTCCTGACTTTTGATCGTTTACCACTTTTTCAAATGGATATAAATTCACCACTACTAAATCGATAAAGGGTGTTTCTATTTTTTTTAATTCTTTAACATGATTCTTATCTTTTTTTTTTGCTAGTATTCCTGAATGAATTTTTGGGTGGAGAGACTTTACTCGTCCATCTAAAACCTCACTAAAGTTTGTAAATTTTGAAATTTCAATAATTTTTAATTTTGCACTATAATTTTTTAAAAAGCGAGCAGTTCCACCTGTGCTTAAAACTTCAATTTTGTACTTAATAAAATAGTCTGCTAAAAGACTCAAGAAACTTTTATTGTGCACAGAAACAATCGCTCTTTTAATCTCTATTTTTGTCATTCTTTTTATATTCAGGAAGCATTTTATCAAAAAATTTTAAAGAGTTTTCATTACTGTTGTTGATTATAAGATTAATTAGTTTGTCGAAATCAGAATTTTTTGGAGAAAAGAGTTTACTTGTTGTCGATAAAATACCTTTGACGCTAGTCTTATTGATCTGTTCACTTTTAAAGAAAAGTTGTTCTTTTATTTTTTCACCTTTCCTTAGTCCAGTATATTGAATTTTAATTTTTTTTTCATCTGCTCCTGACAGTATTATCATTTTTTTTGCAAGTTCTTCAATAAAAATTGGGTTACCCATCTCTAGTATAAAGATTTCTCCATTTTCTGATAACTCAAGTTGTGAAGAAATTAATACTAATTCAACAGCCTCTCTCATGGTCATGAAAAATCTTTTAATTTTTGGATGTGTAATTTTTATAGGACCGCCTTCACTTATTTGTTTTTCAAAAATTGGAACAACTGAACCTGTTGAACCTAGAACATTGCCAAATCGAACGATTGTAAAAAGTGTGTCCTTCCCTTTAGAGGCGATTTTTTGAATATATTTCTCACAAAGTCTCTTCGATGCACCCATTATATTTGAGGGATTTACAGCTTTGTCAGTAGAAATAAAAACCATTTTTTTTATTTTTAAAAATTTACAAAGCTGACAAAGTTTGACAGTAGCTAAAAAATTTGTCTGAAGAGCTTCTATGGGATCTTTTTCAACAAATGTAATGTGCTTAAATGCAGCCGTATGAAAAATATAGTCGGGTTTGAATTTTCTAAGTATTTCCTCCATTTTACTAAAATCTTTTATATCCGTAAGACTTGGCAAAATATTTTCTTTGAGTTGTGATGAGATTTTGAAAAGGTTATATTCATTATGTTCGAGTAAAATTAATAATTTTGGTTTTAATCTATGAATTTGTTTGCATAATTCACTTCCAATACTTCCACCTGCGCCTGTAACTAAAATTATTTTTCCTTCAAGATCCTCCAAAAGTTTTGGATCATTTACTTTTTGTTTTCTTCCTAAAATATCTTCGATGACAATTGGTTTGGGTATGAATTGGACTGGGTCCTGGATTGAAACTTCTGAAACTCTTGGAAGTATCCCGATGGCTAAGCCATTTCGTTTTGAAAAAATGTAAAGCGATTCAAGAGTTTCTGATTTAACATTAGGTTCCGAAATGATAATTCTTTGCGGTGACTTATTCATTTTCTTTAGACCTTTATTAAGAGACTCTAGTTTATTAGTGGAGCCAAGAATTGGTATATTGTGAATTCTTCTTCCAATTGAAGACTCTTTAAAACTAATGATCCCAACAACTTCATAATGAGAATGTTCGCTTTGCTGAGAAAATCTTATAAAATTTTCCGTTGTGGAACTGTCTCCCACAACTAAAATTGGAACTTTTTTATGATTACTATTTTTGAAATTATCTTTCAAAATCCTATAGAAAACTCTCGGGCTTGTAACGCTAAAAATTGAGATAATGAATAATAAAATTGGAAAGGACCTAGGTATATCTTCCAATCTAAATACAAGAAAAAAAATACTAAATAATAGTATGATTGAAACAGATACGCTCTTAATAATAGATTTTATTTCATGAATGGACGCATACCTCCAAATCCCATGATAAAGACCCATATACTTGAGTAGACAAATATTTGTGAAAGAGAAAAAAATTAGAAACCAAAATAACTCTTTGCAAAGAATTAAAGCACTATTGAAATCTAATCTAGCCCACAAAGATACGAAAAATGAAAATCCAAAAAAAAATAGATCATGCAAAATTGTAATTAAAATTCTAATATTCATTTAAATTTCCTTGAATTAAAGAAAACTAATAATGAAGAAGTGCAAACAAAAGCGAGGAGAAATGAAGTTATAGGATAATAACAAGAAAGGATGGCCAGTATTAATAGAATTGAATGTAAATAAATTATCTTCTTTAGAACATAATCGTGACTAAAACCTTTCCTCAACATCTTTTGAAAAAAATGACTGGTGTGAGCCTGCAATAAATTTTCTTTTTTTAAAAATCTTAAAATTATTGTCGCAATTGAATCTTGCAGATAATAAAACATGATGATTAGAAACGGTAAAATCAAATTGAACGTTATCATATTATATATAACAATAAATCCAACTATAAAGCCGAGTGGGATCGATCCGACGTCTCCTAAAAATATTTTAGAAGGCGGTTTGTTAACCGAGTAAAATGCAAATGATATTGTCAGAAGAATCAAACTAAAATAAATAAAAATTTCTTCAATAAGCCCTAAAATAGCAAGAAAGTTAGTTAAAATAGACAAAGAACTTATCTGAACTGAAGTTATTCCATCCATACCATCCATAAAATTAAACATATTGATTATCCATACCCATATCATAACTAGAAAACAAAAAATAAGACCTAGTCCCAGAGATTCTATTCCGTTAAAAATAATCAAAAACTCAGACGATCTTATAAAAATATTCAGTTGATCCTTAAAAAGATACAACGAGGAAAATACACAAAATATTTGAAATGCTAATCTGATTTTCGCATTAATATTTTTTATGTCATCCAAAAAAGAAACAATCGAAAGCAGAAAACAGAATCCAAAAATTAATTTCCAATCGTTATTCAGCGTATCTTCTAATAGAAAAATAACAGACGTTGAAAATAAGATAAGTGGTATCAAAATAATACCAGCTCCTCGAGGCTTTGGTGTCTGATGATTACTTCTTTCATTTGGAACATCTAAAAACATTGGTTGGTTTAAAAATTTTAAAGCCCAGCTTAATAATGCAGAAGTTAGTGGATATAAAGCTAAAATTATTATAAAACTCATAATTAGTTAGAATCTATTATATTATTCATTAGTGATAAAAGAAAAGAAAATTGCAGTACTTGGTTTAGGATACGTTGGATTACCACTAGCTGTTGGGTTATGTTCATCTTATAAGACTATAGGTTTTGATATCAGTTTGGATAGGATTAGTCAACTTCTCAAGGGAATTGATAAAACATTGGAAGTGAAAGGAACAAAACTTAAAAGTTGTTTAAAGAGAAATTTGATTGTTACAAATAATTTTAATGATCTCAAGAACTGTAATATTTTCATCGCAACAGTACCAACACCCATAACTGAAAATTGTGAACCTGACTTTAAGCCACTAAAAGATGTCTGCAAAACTATATCAAAATTGTTGAAAAGGAATGATATCGTCGTGTTTGAAAGCACGGTATATCCGGGGGCAACTGAAGAAATTTGTGCTCCAATACTTGAAAAAAACTATAAAAACTTGAAGTCGGGAAAAGATTTTTTTCTTGGATATTCGCCTGAAAGAGTCAATCCTGGCGACAAAGTTCATACTATAGACAAAATTGACAAAGTAGTATCAGGTCAAAATAAAATTGTAGAAAAAGTACTTTTAGAGATTTATTCAAAACTCACTAAAGGTAAAGTATTTTTAGCAAAGAATATTAAAGTGGCTGAAGCTTCTAAAGTAATTGAAAATTCTCAGAGAGATATAAATATTGCTTTTATTAATGAAGTAGCAAAAATATGTAACAAGTTAAATATTAGCGTTTATGATGTTTTGGATGCATCTTCAACAAAATGGAATTTCTTAAAATTTCAACCAGGTCTTGTTGGTGGTCATTGTATAGGCGTGGATCCTTATTATTTAGCGCACAAATCATCAAAGTTAAAAATAGATCCAAAAGTTATTTTATCAGGAAGAAAAACAAATAATGAAATGCCAACTTTTATTGCAAAAAGGATAAATGAAAAATTGAAAAGGAAATCAAAAGTATTATTCTTAGGTTTGACTTTTAAAGAGGACGTACCAGACTTAAGAAACTCTAAATCTTTTGAAATTATTTCATTTTTAAAGAATAAGCAACATACTATAAAAATTCATGATCCATATGTAAAATCTGATGATTTGGAGTTGATAAACTTAAAAAAAATTAAAAAAAATAGTTTTGATGCGTTTATTTTGGCAGTGCCTCATAAATTCTATCTTCAGAGGATTGATTTAATTAAAAATTATCTAAAATCCGATGGTATTTTTTTCGATATTAAAGGTAAGGTGAGCTCTAAAAGAGATAAAAACTTAAATTACTGGTCCCTTTAGAGTATTATCTTATGAGTCTGAACAACCAATTAATTTTAGTTTTTGGAAAAATGTGGTCTTTTATTAAGATATGGTAATTAGGTTGTACTATTTTATTCTCTCCTAAATAAATACCATCATGAATTTCAATCTTTGGTTCTGAACATATGAATTCCCATCCTTGATTATTCCGTAATTTTAAAACAACTTTTTTTTTACTAGTAGTTACATTCAATTTAATACTAGGATGAATATGAAATCTTAAAAAATATTGAAGATTTTTATATTTTTTTTTCGTTTTAATTTGTTCAAATGAATCTTCACCTCTTATAACAAAATTTTTAAGATCAATATGAATTAGTCTTTTATGAATAATACTAAAAATATCTTTGTAACCCTCATGATAAGAATTTATCCATACATTTTCATTTTCATTGAATTTCTCTGAGAAAACTTTTGCAATTCTCGATGTTGTATCTTTATCAAAGAAAATATCAGATGAATTTATTTCATTTATATTTAAAGTGCTATGGGCTGCCGTTGATCTCATAGCATCATCCCACTCTCTATTATTAACAAATGGTGAGCCACAATTAACAACAATTTTTTCTGATAAATATGACAATTCAAATGAGAGAGAACCAGCTTGCGTTTTCTCCATCGAAGGACTTCCACAATCCATTATGAATATTAATTTATTTTTTGATACTCTATTAAAACCACAGCATTCTGCGACACTAGGAAGTCTATTTTTATAACCAATTTTTTTCTGAAGATTATAAATTTTATTTGAACCAATAAAGTCATATTTGTTAAAGATTGCTAAATGACCGTCTCCTATTCTAAAAAAATCAAGAATTAATGTCATTTCTTTTATTGTTTCATTTAAGCCATTTGGTAATTCTTTGTTTAGGTTGCCGAAAAAATTTTTAATATCTAATATTGAACAAAGAAAATAAAAATGTTCACTGGGAGATCTTAAGTAATGCATCCCATCTTTTATTGTAATGTCAATTGTTTTTTGTATAAGTTTGATTGAGTAATCAAAATTTTTTTCTAAGTTCTTAAAACATAAAGAAGCTAGAAGCAACGATTTTGAAAGAAAAATTTTATTTTTTAGATTTTTAACTTTTTTTATTTTTTTTAATAATAAGATACTTTGCTTGTTTATATTTTCTGCAAATTTTTTTTGAAAACTCTCATTTGCTGTTTCGAAGAAAAAAGATAGGTTGGTAAGTAGATAGAAAATTCTTTTTGACATAACTTCTACATCCCAAATATGTAGGCTCAAATAATCAGATTGTTCGATCCATGATAAAACTTTCTTTCTTAAGAAAATCCTCGCTTCATCGGTACCCACGGCTCTTACATCTTTAATCCACATGAAGCTGTGAAGATAACAATTCCATGCTATACTTCCATGATTTTTGTCCCAAACATTGCTATTTATAAATACACTTTCTTTTTGAAAATTAAGAAAGCCGTCAATTATTCGCGATCCTTCAAATTTATTTCCTTTCCAAAGACTTTCAGGATTATATTGTATTTTACCATCAATACCTTCACTGAAAATTTGATTATAAAAGCTGTTTTTGAAAAAAAGGGACAATTGAAAATTTCTTAATATATTTTTCATCTGTTTTATTTTATTCGTTTTAAGATAGAAATAAAAAATCCATCCGCTTCTGTATTACAACCTAAATCTTCCGGTATGATAGTTAACATACCTTTTTTTAAATATTTTCCAAAATTACTGACAATGTTTTTGAATTCAACAATTTTAAAATTTTCATTTTTTCTTAAAAAAGTTTTAATCTGATATGAGCCTTCACTTGAATGTATTGAGCAAACACAGTAAACAATATAACCTCCAATTTTTAAAAGATGTTTTGATTTTTCAAGCATCTTTTGTTGTTTAACAATTAACTTTTCTATGTTTTTTTCCTTGTTTCTGATCAATATTTCTGGTTTTTTTTGCATTAAACCTGAAGCACTACACGGTGCATCAATTAAAATACAATCGAATAAATTAGAGCATTCGTAATTTAAAAAGTCCTCACAAATAATCTCTGTATCAAATTTAAGTCTTTGTAAATTTTTTTTTAATTTTCTAATTCGTCTTTGTGATATTTCTAAAGATTTTACATTAAAATTTTCTTCGATTAGCTGAAATGTTTTACCACCTGGTGCGGCACCAACATCTAGAACTGATATTTTTGATTTATCAACATTATTAAATATTCTTGAAATAAATTTAACTGGTAAAGTGGAAGAGATATTTTGAACCCACCAATCTCCTTCATTAAAATAAGGTTTGTTTTCAATCAAACCATCATTTTGAGTTTTTAAGAGATCATCTAAAATAAATTTTCCATTGAGAAGTTTTTCCCAATTCTTTTCTTTTAAACAATTAGCTTTAATTTTGATATTCAAACTTGGTTCATTAATTATTCTTTTAGATATTTTTTCTAAAGTTTCTTTACCTAAATTTTGAATTATGTCATTTTTGATCCAATTTGGAATGTTGGTTGTATGATCTAAATTTTCAAGAATCTTGTATTTATTTCTGCAAATGTTTCTTAGGAGACCATTCACAAATTTGTCAACTTTATAGTTTTTAGATATTTCTACTGCAGTATTTACAATGGAATAATCTTTTATATCTAAAAAAAGAATTTGACAAATTGATAATCTTAATAAATTTAAAATATAAAAATTTTTTTTTTTAATTGGAATTTTTACATAGTCATTAAGAACTTTATCTACTTGTCCATTCCTTCTTAGAGTATTGAGAACTAAATATCTAACAAATGCTTTATCCCTCTGGTTCAGCCTGCTAAAGTTTTTACTTAAAAGAACTGCAGTTTCAAAAAACTCAAATTTTAAATAAATGTCAGTTAGTATTTGAGTTGCTATTTCTCTTGTGTTAAACAATGATTTATAGAAAGAGTAAAATTATTAACTAAATTATTATCATGAATAAAAATATTAAACAAAAAAAAAGCAAAAACCTTAAACCGCAAAAAGAAAAAGAGATTGGTGGTCCAACTGGACCTGAACCGACAAGATATGGTGATTGGGAAAAAAAAGGTATTTGTTATGACTTTTAATCTGTTAATCAACTCTATTCTTAATTAATTCTTCAACGACTTCTGGTTCATTCAGAGTCGAGACATCTCCAATTGCCTCTTCTTCTTTCGACGCAACCTTTCTTAATATCCTTCTCATAATTTTTCCTGATCTGGTTTTTGGTAGATTTGGCGCCCACTGAATTATATCAGGCGAGGCAATAGGTCCAATAACTGATCTTACCCATGAAACAAGTTCTTTTTTTAACTGATCAGTATATTCTTGTCCCTTCATTAAAGTAATATAGGCGTAAATTCCTTGACCCTTTATGTCATGAGGATAGCCCACAACTGCTGCTTCTGAAACTTTTTCGTGTAAAACTAATGCACTTTCAACTTCAGCAGTTCCTAGTCTATGACCTGAAACATTAATAACATCATCAACCCGCCCTGTAATCCAGTAGTATCCATCTTCATCTCTCTTACAACCATCGCCTGTGAAATATTTACCTTTGAAAGAAGAAAAATATGTATCAATAAATCTTTTATGATCGTTATAAACTGTTCTCATCATTCCTGGCCATGATGAGGTAATGCATAAATTGCCTTCACAAGCACCTTCAAGTACTTTTCCGTCATTATCTACTATTACAGGCTCTACACCGTAAAAAGGCAAAGTAGCTGATCCAGCTTTGAGGGGAGTCGTTCCTGTTATTGGAGAAATCAGAGCTGCACCAGTTTCAGTTTGCCACCATGTGTCTATTACAGGACATCTTCCTTCTCCAACTATATCATAATACCATTTCCAAGCCTCTGGATTTATTGGTTCTCCTACTGTTCCAAGAATTCTTAATGAAGATCTTTTTGTTTTCTTTACAAAATCATCCCCTAACCCCATCAAAGCTCTAATAGCTGTTGGAGCAGTATAAAAAATATTGACATGAAATTTATCTATTACTTCCCAGAACCTTGCTGCTGTGGGGAAAGTTGGGATACCCTCAAACATCAATGTTGTTCCACCATTACACAAAGGACCATACACAATATAAGAATGACCAGTAACCCAGCCAACATCTGCTGTGCACCAATAAATATCTTTCTCTTGAAGGTTGAATATAATTTTGTGACTCAATGAGGCGTGAAGAAGATAACCAGCGCTCGTATGGAGTACCCCTTTTGGCTTACCTGTTGATCCTGAGGTGTATAAAATAAATAAAGGATCTTCAGAATTTTGTTCAACAGGTTCACATTCATTTGATTGGTTGGAAATAAGTTCATGATACCAAATATCATTTCCATTTTCAAAGTGATCTTCGCTGCTTGTTCTTTTTACAATAATATTTTTTTTTATTTTTTTGTAACCTTTCAAGGCTTCTTTCACATTTGCTAATAATGAAATTTTTTTTCCACCTCTAATACCCTCATTTGCAGTTATTATAAATGTAGAGCTACAATCATCGAGTCTATTTCTTAAAGATTCAGGTGCAAAACCTCCAAAAACAACAGAGTGTATAGCTCCTAATCTGGCACAAGATAACATTGCTATTGCTGCTTCTGGTATCATTGGCATATAGATAGTTACCCTATCTCCCTTTTTCACACCAATAGATTTTAGTCCATTGGAAAATTTGCAAACTTCTTCATAAAGCTCTCTATAAGTTATTTTTTTTGAAATATTTGGATCATCTGATTCCCAGATAATGGCAGTTTTGTTACCTCTGTCTTTAAGATGCCTATCTAAACAGTTAAAACTTACATTTAATGTGCCGTCTGCAAACCATTTGATACTTATGTCTTTTTCGAATGAACTTTCTCTAGTTTTGGTGAACTTTTTTATCCAACTTATTGAATTTGCTTTTTCTGTCCAAAAGTCTTCAGGATTATTGATTGATCTTAAATATTCTTTCTTATAATCCTCAAAAGATAAACTTTTATGGTTGGTTTTATTTATTATTATATTTTTCATTTATTTCGGTTTACTAAATGAATTCTAACTCTGTGATAAGCATATGGTCAACGTTAATTTTTCAATTAAAAGAAATTTTATATAACTTTTTTAAATCTAATTATGTTTACATCTTTAAAAAGATTAACTTTTGAGTAAGGATCGTCGTTTAAAAACTTTTTCACAGCAGTAAGCTTTTCAAAATCAACAATTAAAACAGTACCCACAGGGTTATCGTTTTTATCCAAAATAGGCCCAGCAAGAATTAATTTTTTTTTTATTTTTTTTAAATATCTGATGTGTTTTTCTCTAGTTGAAAGTCTCAAATCAATCGAATTTTCTTTATCTGTGCAAGTTATTAGGTAGGCCATTAGTTTTCAAATTGAAGTGGTCTTGATAAAAGGTTAGAGATAACTAATTTAGGGTTTGCTCCATTTATTAGTTTTTTTACAGAATTACATAATGGTAATTCAACCTCATATTTTTGTCCTAGTTTACAAATACTTTCACACGATTCAAATCCCTCTAAAGTACAATCCTCTTTTAAGCTGTTAAGCTTTCCTCCCTTTGCTAGATCGTAACCAAATTTTGTATTTCTTGACTTCAAAGAAGAGCAAGTAAGTGTAAGATCACCAATTCCTGATAAACCATAAAATGTTTTTCTTTTCGCTCCCATTTTAACACCTAATTTTACTATCTCAGATATCCCTCTCGTAATAATAGCAGCTTTAGCATTTTCTCCAAGATTTTTACCCTTTGCAAACCCGCAAGCAATAGCAATTACATTTTTCATTGCACCACCCAACTGTGTTCCAATTATATCGCTGTTAAAGTATACCCTTAGCTTTTCTAAAGAAAAAAGCTCTGATACTTCTAACAACGATTTTTTATTCAATGATGATAAAACTGTAGCTGAGGGTTTATTTTTAATCAGTTCAGAAGAAAAGTTTGGCCCAGAGAGAACAACTATTCTGCTTTTTGGGAATATATCTAAAACAACTTCGCTCATAAGCTGGTCTGTTCTTTGTTCAACTCCTTTACTACAAATAATAAAAACTGGATTATAAAAATTAGTTTTATTTCTTAGTTCAACAAGATTTTGTCTAATTGATTGTGACGGTATCGCTAAGAAAATAAAGTAAGATTTGTCAAGATCTTTGAAGTGATTGGTAAACCTTATTGTTTTGCTTGTAAATTTTGATTTATTCACTGACTTTCTGTATTTTACTAAAATTTCTCTATTAACAAAGACTTTTGTTAGTGCTTGTGCCCAAGAACCAGAACCTATTATACTTATTTTTCTCATAAAGAATCCAGCCTCCACCTGGGTTTGGGAGACAAACTAAAATTACTGCTTTTTTTTCTTCTATTTAAAATCTCATGCCCAGCCCACGCTATCATAGTAGCATTATCGGTGCATAATTTTTTTTCTGGAGCAATAAAAGTCAAACCTTTCTTTTTACACAGTAATTTGAATTTTCTTCTGATAAATAAATTTGAGGCAACTCCCCCAGTTAGAATAAAAGTATTTATTTTGTTTATATCTTTTAAGCTATTTATTGCGAGTTCAACTTTATTAATCAAACATTCACAAATTACAGTTTGAAATTCATTCGCTAAATCAAATTTTTGTTCGTTACTAATACCTTTTTCAATTATTCTTCTAACAGCTGTCTTCAATCCTGAAAATGAAAGATTCTTCGATTTGTCTTTAATGAGAGGTTTGGGTAGATTAAAATGATACTTTCCATTACACTTAAGTGCTAGTTTTTCTATAATTGGACCACCGGGATAGTCGTACCCCAATATCTTAGCAATTTTATCGTATGCTTCGCCGACAGCATCATCGAGCGTTTCACCAATGACCTTAAATTTATTATAATCTTTTGCAAGGAGAATTTGACAGTGTCCGCCAGATACAAGTAAACAGATAAAAGGAAAATCTACAACTCTGCTCATTCTTGGAATTAGAACATGACCCTGTAGATGGTTTATTGATAAAAATGGTTTATTACAAGATATTGCCAGTGCTTTTGCATAATTGGTTCCTACTAAAAGACCTCCTAGAAGTCCTGGCCCTGTAGTTGCAGCAAATGCATCAATTTTTGACAGATTTATATTTGAACTTTTAAAAGTTTTTTGGACAATAAAGTCTATATTATTGCTATGCTCCCTGGAGGCGAGTTCGGGAACTACTCCACCAAATTTTTTATGTTTGTTAATTTGAGAAACCGTGACTTCAGAAAGCACCCTTCCAAATCTTCTTCCATTTTGTTTTTCAACAATAGCAGCAGATGTTTCGTCACAACTAGTTTCTATTCCTAATACCCTCATTTTGAAATTTTATAAAGTTATCATTATTTTCTTATAATAGTAAAATAAAATCCAGAGTATGCATATTAATTCTGAAAATATAATTATAGGATCACGAGAAAGTCTATTAACAAAAATTAATATTTTATTGAAGTAAAAATATGCTTCGTTTTAAATTTTTAAAATCCTTTAACATATTCCAAAAACAAACCACATATTGTTAGCTTTTGATAAAAGAGTATCAAAAAGTGCAGGTTTGAAAATTGTTACCTTACAAAATCTTTGTTGTATAAGTGTATATACACTCTATTTTTTTTTTTGAAAAGTCTTGTATTAGATCTATTGCTATGAAAATTTATTTACTAGGAAGATCAATTTATTTTTTTTCCAAATTTTTTCTTATAATAGTAAAATAAAATAAAGTATATGCATAATAATTCTGAAAATATAATTGTCGGATCACGAGAAAGTCTTTTAGCAAAAAAGCATATCGATATTTTCGAAAATCAGCTAAGTAAAAATGTTTCTTCAAGAATTAAAATTCAAAAAAAATTTTTTAAAACAACTGGAGACAGATTTTTAAATGAAAAAATTTCTGATCTTGGCAACAAAGGTTTATTTTCAAAAGAGATAGATGAAGCATTATTAAAATTTGAAATCAATTTAGGAATTCATTCTCTCAAAGATTTGCCAACAAAGTTGCCAAAAGGAATTGAAATAGCTGCGACACTCAAAAGAGAAAATTTTAGAGATGCAATTGTTTCAAATAGAAATTCAAATATTAAAGAACTTCCAGCAAAATCAATTATTGGAACCTCCTCAATAAGGCGAGCAATGCAAATAAAAAAAATAAGGCCTGACCTAATAATCAAAGATATACGTGGAAATGTTGATACTAGACTAAAAAAACTAAAAGAAAAAAGTTATGACGCAATTATTCTCGCACATGCAGGTCTTAAAAGATTAGATATAAAAAAATCGTATAAAACAATAGATCCACGAGTAATGGTTCCCGCTTTGGGACAGGGAACAATAGCATTAGTAGTAAACGTTAAAAATATTAATTTAAACAAAGTTATTAGAAAACTAAATCATACCAAAACGTTCCTTGAGACTGAATGTGAAAGGATTTTTTTAAATGCCCTTGATGGTTCATGCCAGACGCCAGTTGGTGGTTACGCAATCCTAAAAAAAATAAATAATAAAGACAAAATTATTTTTAATTTTATAGCATTCTCACAAGATGGTGCCAGATGCGTTAAGGACAAAATTTGTCTAGATATTAAAAACTTCAAGTCAGAAAGTTATAAATTAGGTGTCAAAATTAAAAATCAAATTAGATAAAAAAGTAAAAATTTTGCTTACCAGACCAGAAATAGACGCTCTAAATTTTTCTAAATATTTAGATAAAAATTTATTTGAGTGCTATTTAGCCCCATTAATTCAAATAATTAAATGTAAATATGAGTTTGACAAAAATGTAGACTACGACTTTGTTTTATTTACAAGCAAAAATGGATTGAGAAACTTTCAAAAGATAGAACACAAAAAAAAAATTTTTGTAATTGGTGACGGAACTTTTAATTTAGCAAAAAAAATTGGATATGCAAACGTGGCCAACATTAAAGGTGACTCCAATGATTTGAAGACTAAGATGAAGCCTTTTTTGCAGAAAAATATCAGAATTCTTCACCCTACCTCTAAAATACAAAACTCAGATTTAGAAAATTTTTTTAGCAGTGAGGGTTGTTATTACAAACAAATAAGTTGCTATAAGTCTATTATGATTAATCAAAGGGCAGAAAGGTTTGAAAATTTTTTTAAGTCATGTAAGGATGGGTTAATAACATTATTTTCAAGAAGAACTGCTATTTCTTTCAAAAAAGAATTATCTAAGTTAGGCTTGATGCAAAAACACAGGGGAAAAAAAATTCTTACCTTAAGTGACTCAATCGCAGAAGAAATACAAGAACTAAAATTTGACAAGGTTTTCGTTTGTTCACAACCAAATGAAAGAGGCATGCTGAAATTAATTAGAGACGTGTGCAAAAAGGAGAAGTTAATTGAATGAGTCAAATAAATCATCACCCCCTAAAGGTGATTTTATTGATTTGGAGAGAAATCAGTACAAAAAGCGTAATAGAATCAAGAAATATATTATTATCATACTCTCTATATTTATCTCTACAATCTTGATTTTTTTTTATATAAATAATTTAAATGTAAAAGATTTTATCTCTAAAAATTTTGATAATAACGGATCAATTTCTCCTGATGGGATAGAAAAAAAAAATTATAAAAAAAAGAGTGATAATAATTTTAATGAACAAATTATTTATTTAAGTGAAAAAATTGATCTTTTAAAACAAGAATCATTTGAAAACACTGAAAAGCTATCTAGAGCCAATAGAAAAATTTCAGATTTAACTCAACAACTAAATAATTACGAGAGCAGAAGATTAGTAAATTCGGAATTTTACTATGCTGAAAAATATATTATTTTAAATTCCTTGTTAAGTTTAAAAAATAAATTTGACAGAAGGCAAAGTTTAAAGAAGGAATTAGATACTCTTATTTCAATTTTTAATAACAATCCTGAAGTTAAAAGTTCTATTATAAATTTACAAGACATTGAAATCTCCAATGTAATTAAAGTTACAAATTTGTTAGATAGGCTGAATGAAAAAATTAATTTTTATGAAGAAGATATTGATAGATTTATAAATACAAATTTTGATAAGACATCAAGAGAATTCAGTGAGATCTTAAACTCAAGAGAAAACTTGGTAAACTACATAAAGGATATTTTTAATAGTACTTACAAAGTAACTAGAGTAAATGACTATTCAGAAAAAAGTGAGAAGATTCCATATGAAGTTTATAATTTCAGGCAAGTATTAGTAAAGGCAAAAGAATATCTAATTATTGGAAACTTACAAGGAGCCGTAGAAACTTTAAAATTATCGAATATTGATGATAATGAAATTGATATTTGGGTTGAAGACGCTTCAAGATTTTCTAATATTCAAGAAAAATTAAGATTACTAGAATCGCAATTACTTGAAATCGTGGGTGAAATTAGTGATTAAAGTTTTTAAACTTTTTCTAATTTTTATATTTACTTCTTCCGTCGTAGTTTGGTTGTCTGAAAATCCAGGTAAAGTTGAAATATTTTGGGAAAATTATTTTTTTGAGACAAACCTTTTAGGGCTTATATTCATTGTTGTTGTTATTTTATCAACTTTTTCAATTGTCATATATACCTTCACGTCTATAAAAAATATACCTAAAAACTTTCGTATAAAAAGAAATGAAAAATATCTAAAATTGGCAAATAAAAGCTTGGACAATATTGCTGATGCACTTCTGACAGGGGATTCAAGTAACATAGAAAAAAATTCTAGAATGCTTAAAAAGTATTTGAAAAATGATTTTTTTACTACTTTTATGCTTTTTAATTCGTCTCTTATTAAAAACGATCTTAATGAATCATTTAAATACTTGAGAGTTTTAGAATCTATTCCTAGGGCTCAATATGTTGCTGAGAGAGGAAAAATAGTTTTGTTCTTAAAAAATAAAAATCAAAAGGAAGCAAAAGTTGCTCTTTTAAATTTATGTAAAAAGTATCCTGATGATATCTGGTTTAACGAAAAGTTGTCGAGAATTTATGCATTTGAAAAAAACTGGAAGCTCGCTCATGATACGATCAATAATTTAAAAAAAATTCCAGACCAACTTAAAAGTAATTTAGCCAATCTTAAGATTTTAATTGGAGCTCAAGCTTTAGATGCATATAAACTATGTAATCAATCTATACCAGTAGTAAACGAAACTATAAAATTTTACATAGATCAGCAAAATTTTAAGAAAGCTGTTGGAGTGTTGAGTACAACATGGAGTCAACTTCTTTGTATTGATATTATTAAAACTTTCATGCAGTATAGGGCCCAAGGGGAAAAAGAAGCTTTAAAACGATACAGACTGATTGTTAAAACTTTAAAAAAATATGCTAATGAGAAATCTAATGAAACTAAGTTAAGCTTAGCATTTGCAAGTTTTGAAGCAAAAATTTGGGGAGAAGCTCTGAAATATCTAGATCAAATTAAAAAAACCGAAAGGGATCATCGTGTTATAAGTTTATATAAAAAGATCTCTGAAAAAACTGAAGAACCACAAGCCTTCAGTGATGATGGAATTATTTTACCTGATCCAAAGTGGAAGTGCTCTGCATGTAATTCTGAAAAAAAAGAATGGCAACTAACTTGTCAGAACTGCAGTGCATTTGGACAAATAATTTGGTCAAAAAGTAAATTTGAGAAGCATAAAGACATTGATTTTTTTAAAGAATTCTTACAAAATCCTCTTAGACATCTTCCACAGATGAAGAGAGAAAATTGAAAGATAAGGAGAATAATTTTCCTGAAAACTAATTTTTCTTTTTTCTAGTAAGTTTAATTTCTTGAGAGTTTTTTTTATTACAAGATCATTTTCAGGAAAGATATTTAATTTTTTGTAATAAAAAATATGTATCATATTGCATGTCCATTGCCCTATTCCTTTATATCCTTGTAATAAAGAATTAATTTCATCTTCAGTCTTTTTCAAAAGTATATGTTCGTCTATTTTTTTTTTTAACATTGCAATATATAGCTCCGATATATAGTTAATCTTTGATTTCGAAATCTTTGTTGTAATAAGAAGTTCTTTTAAGAAACTAATATTTTTAAAACTTTTAATTGATACAGAATTTTTTCCTAGTTGAGAACATAATCTTTTCCATAATATTTCTGCCACTTCATTTGATATTTGTTGGGCTATAATTGTTTTGACTATGAAAGAAAATAAATCAATATTTTGTTTTGTTATTTTTAACACTCCATTATTACTGATTTCATTCTTTATAAATGGAAATTTTCTACTTTTTTCAATTAGGAAATCGTGTATTTCTTCATTCTTAGATCCCACTAGTTAACTTTCATAATTTTAGTTGGGTCATTCTTTTTATTTTTTCCTTCCTTTTTAATTAGATAAATATTTCTTGAATATATTAAAAAACCGCATGATTGCCCAACGATAAATACAGGATCAGCCTTATGAATTGCATAACTTAACAAAATCATACTGCCAGCCAAACTTATCCACCAAAAAATGTTAGGAATTATACTTTTCGCTGCTCTTTCACTTACAACCCATTGTACAAGGAAGCGGGATGCAAAAATTGTTTGACCAATGAATCCAATTATAAGCCAAATTTGTTCAGTCTCCATTTGTTTCTCCTTTTCTTATTAAAAAATATACTCTGATTAAATCTATAATACCCACCCAAAATCTATTATTAAAAGAATATTTTGAGACGCCACTGTATCTTAATCTGTCGTCAACCTGAACATTAAATATTTTACAATTGTTCATTTTGAATAGTGCAGGAAGAAATCGATGCATATTCCTAAAATATTTTATTTTTAAATAATTAGAACGATTAAAAATTTTCAAAGCACATGCTGTGTCATTACAATCATCTTTTAGTAAAAATTTTCTTGTAGTATTTGCAACTTTTGAACTTAATCTTTTTATAAAGGTATCTTTCCTTATTTTTCTATTTCCACATATGAGAGAATTATCTTGTTCTTTTTTTGATAAATTTTGCCAAAAGGCAATCATTTTTTTAACTTCATATGGAGGGTTTTGTCCATCGCCATCCATAATACAAATTAAATTATTTCTTGCATTTGAGATACCAGTTAGCATTGCTCTACATTTTCCAAGATTTTTTTTGTGTCGAAGAATTTTTACTTTTAACTTTTTTAATTCATCTCTTTGTTTATAGAAATCGTCATTGCTTCCATCATCAACTATAATTAATTCTGGAGTATTTTTTTTAAATTCGGAATGTATTTCTTTGATTAAATCAAATATTGACTCAGATTCGTTATAAATTGGTATGATTATACTAAAATTTTTCATTTTCGGATGTTATGATATTTTTTAAATCTAATCTAGTGAGCGTATATAGCAATGAATATTTCTTTTAATAAAAGATTTCTTTTTTTCTTATTTATTTGTTTTTTAATCTATCTTCAGGGGATTTTTAAACTTCCAGTAATGGATAGAGATGAAGCACGCTTTGCAACTGCGTCTAAAACAATGTTAATTGAAAAGGATTTTATTGACATAAAAATGGTACAAGAAAAAAGATATAAAAAGCCAATCGGTATTTATTGGACACAATCGTTAATGAATTCAATTTTTGGGAGTTATCCATATGATAAAATTTCGATATATAGATTACCATCGATATTAGGAGTTTTTATAAGCTTTTTTTTAATTTTTGTAATTATTAGAAATATTGAAAATGAACAAATAGCATTCTTGACTGTATTTTTTTTAATTTTTTCTTTTCTAACAATATCTGAAATTCACCAGGCAAAAACTGATGGTTTACTATTCTTATTTATAGGAATATGTAACTTGATAATTTACAAACTTATAAATTTTAGAAACCTGAGTTTTCTTAATAAAATATTTTTTTGGGTTGCGATGTCTTTCGGTATCTTAATTAAAGGACCTATCATAATAATTTTTACATTTTTTCCATTAATAATTTTTTCTATTTTAAGAAAAAGAAATTTTATAAAAAATATTTGGTCAACTTTTGGATTTGTTCTTTTGCTTTTGATTACAATTCCATGGTTTGTTTTGATAAATATTAAATCAGGAGGTGCTTTTTGGTATGAGTCGGTCGGTAACGATTTTTTCAATAAAGTCAGGTCAGGTCAGGAGTCACACGGTTTTCCTCCAGGGTATCATTCACTATTGCTTTTTATTTTTTTTTGGCCTGGGTCTATTTTTATAATTAATCTTTTTTTACAAATGAAAGAAAGATTTAAGTATATCCTTAAAAAGGACGACTTTTTACTTTATCTAATAATAAGTTTTGGTTTTCCCTTAATTATTTTTGAGCTAGTTCCAACTAAATTACCTCATTATATATATCCAGCTTACCTTCCATTAAGTATTTTAGTTGCAAAGTTTATTACTGAATGTGATTATAACAAAAAGTTAATGAAATTTTCATTATTTCCAATTGTATTATTTCCTCTGACTATAATTTCATTAATAACATTTTCAATACATCAGTTTTCAGAATTTGACATTAACTTTGTGTTTATTATAGTTTTATATTTAATCCTTTCTTTGTTTCTTTTAAAAGAAACTTACAAACAAAATATTAAATCAGTTTTAATTTCTTCTGGATGTTTTCAAATTTTTACTTACTTTGTATTAATTTTTTTTCTCTTACCAAGATTGGAAGTTTTGTGGATTTCAGATAGAATAAACATGATAATGAAAAAACACGAGAGCAGTGTTGAAAAAATCTTTACAGTTGGTTTCAATGAACCCAGTTTACTATTTCTAACCTCACATAAATCTTCAAACTCATCCAGTATTTTAAGTTATAAGAAAGGGGAAGAAGAAAAAATTTTACTTATTGTTACCGATATAATAAGTAAAAATATAAAAAATAATGAAAATTTTTCTGAATTTTTACTAATCGAAGAATTTACAGGTTTTAATTATTCAAAAGGTGAAAATGTTATTTTTAAGGTTTATAAAAATTGATTGTTAAAGATTTAAAAGACCTTAATTTTTTAACATCAGTTAGATTTTTTGTATACGTAACTTTAATAATTTTAATTTTTTTTAATTTCCTTGATATTTTTTTATTTGAATTGTCAAGGTCTTTTCCAGGACTAATTTTTAATTTTTTTAAGGAGGTGATTGATCCAATTTCTGATATTTTGGACCCATTAAATTTTATTATTTTGTTTTCTTTGATTTTATTTGTAAATTTGAATGTTAAGTCCATTTTGAATGACAAGAAGAAGTTTTCCGTAATTAAAGATAAGACAAATTACAGTCGAGAAAAGATAGAAGACCTCTTTATTTATATTTCGTTAGTGTCCAAACATTTTATATTTTCTTTAGCTTTAGCGGGAATAATTTGTAATATTCTTAAGTATATATTTGGAGTGACACGTCCAAAATATTTTTTCTTAGAGGGATACGAAAGATTTAATTTTTTTAATTTTGAGCACAAAATTAGCTCATTTCCATCAGGACACACTCAAGCAGCATTTACTTTGGCATTGTTATTTATTATTTATTTTAGAAGATATTTTTTTATTATTATATTAATAGCAACGATGATGGGATTATCGAGAATCTTTATGTCAATGCACTTTCCGAGTGATTTAGTTGCTGGAGCTTATTTAGGATCTATTATTCCTATTTTATTTTACGATAAATTTTTTAAAAAGAAGATTGAGAAGATAAAAAAAAAACATAAATTTTCCCTTATTGATCTTTTTAAATTAATGTACTGGAGGATATTTATATGAAAATAATTATTTTTCTCGTATTTTCTTTTCTAGGTTCGTACTCAAACTACACCTTTTCTGCTCATTGGTGTAAAGTTGTCTACAATCAAAATACATCTGATGGAAAAATAAAAGAAGATTTGGCTAAATGCAAAAACTCTGACAATTTATTCATTGCAATTCATTCAGGTTTTCAGAACGCAGGACATCTTTTAAATTCAATGATTGCAGAAAATTGTGATATCAGAAGAAATGTACTATCAACTCAGCCAAGATCAGATGATCCTTATTTTACAGCTGTCTGTGAATTTAGAAAACACTTATTAAGATAAAATTAAACATTTTTACGGTATGTCGTTGTAATTACTATGTTGAACTTAATTCAAAATCTTAGATTTGACAGAAACAGAAGTAAATCTAGTTTTTCATTTAAAAAGGATCTTGAAAATTATAATACCTCGGAGTTGCTTACTTCGGGAACATCTGAAAATTTAGACATTAAATGTCTTTCAACTCACTGGATATCAATTTACAGAAAACAATAAAACCCTAGTAAACTAGGGTTTTATTGGAGGAAATTAAAATAGACTTGAAACTAGTAATAACAAAAAAATTGAAGAGAATGTTATTGCACAAAATTTTGTTATTATCATACTAGTTCAGTATCAATATATAGTAATAAAGATTGAAAGTCAAACAATATATTGATTTATTTTGTTTTATTTCCTTTTTTTTCTCATAATATTATTTTATGAGGAATTTTAAGATTGCTGTAGTCGGTAGTGGTATTTCAGGTCTATCATGTGCGTATTATTTGTCTAAGAATTATAAAGTGGACCTTTTTGAAAAAAACTCCTACTTTGGTGGACATACCCACACACAATCAATCAAATATAGAGGGAAAATTATTAATGTTGATTCTGGTTTTATTGTATTCAACGAAATTAACTACCCAAATCTATGCAAACTTTTTGAGGAGTTAAATGTTAAATCTTATGAAAGTGATATGTCATTTGCTGTTTCTAATAAGATTGATAATATCGAATATTCAGGAACTAATTTATCATCATTATTCTCTCAAAAGAAAAATTTACTAAATTTTAATTTTTGGAGAATGTTGTTTGAAATTGTGTCTTTTAATTTGTTAGCTAAAAAGCATATTAAAAAATATAAAAATTATACAATTCAAGAATATTTGGATTTAAAAAACTATTCTGACTATTACAAATACAAACATCTTTACCCAATGGCAGCTAGTATCTGGTCCTCTGGAATCAATGAAATTAAAAAATATCCATTTGAGAAGTTGGTAATGTTTTTTGTAAATCACGGGCTTCTTAAAATTATTAATCGCCCAAAATGGAGAACTGTTTTGGATGGAAGTAAGAACTATGTTGAAAAAATTCTTGAGTCAAAAAATATCTCAGCATATAAAAACAGCTCTGTAAAATTCTTATATAGCAAAGAAAATAAAATTTTTCTGGATGTGAAAGGTAAAAAAAAAAAATATGACCATCTTGTAATTGCAGTTCATTCAGATCAGGTAAAAAAAATTATCAATTTAAAAAAAGAAGAAAAAAAGATGTTTGAAGATATAAAGTATACCAAAAATAAGGTTTATGTACATTCTGACAAAAAGCTAATGCCAGAATCAAGAAAAGCATGGTCAAGCTGGAATTATATTGAAAATAAAAGTAATAAAAGAGGTGTAAACGTTACATATTGGATGAATAAACTTCAAAAACTGAATACTGGTTTAAATATTTTTGTCTCTCTTAATCCTTCTATTTTACCATCTAAGGAAAAAATATTTAAAAAAATATATTATGACCATCCATTGTTTGATTTAAATACATTTGAAAATCAAAAAAAAATAACAACCATACAAGGAAATACAAACATATGGTTTTGTGGAGCATACTTAGGTTACGGTTTTCATGAGGACGGAATTACTTCTGCATTGAATGTTGTGAAAAAAATATTGGAAAGAAACAATGAGAAAAATTAACAATATAACTGATACTTTATTTCAGGGTATTGTTTCACATACAAGGTATAAACCTTTTACTCATTCATTTAATTATCGTTTTTGTTATTTTTGGTTTTCATTGAACTTTAAACACCAATATAAATTTTTTAAAAAAAATAGATTTACTTTATTTTCATTCTACGACAAAGATCATGGAGAAGTTGGTAAAAAATCAAATAATACATATCAATTATTAAAAAAAAAATTTTTACAAGAAGGTAAAAAAAATGTCTATGATATCAAGTCTTTTTGTTTGCCTAGAATTTTAGGTTATGTGTTTAACCCAATAACAGTTTTTGTAGGTTTTGACGATAAAGATAAAGCTACTGCTATAATATATGAAGTTAGTAATACATTCAACGAAAGACACTCATATTATTGTGAAATAAATAAACAAAATAATGTAAAAAAAAAATTTCACGTTTCTCCTTTTTTTAATATAAATGGCCATTATGTTATTACTTTCAATATTGATAAAAGTTTCGTGAATTTGTTTATAAATTATAATATAAATAAGCAAAAAATTTTCGAAGCATCGTTTAGGGGAAGATCAGTTGAAATGAATGATAAAAATCTCTTGGGAATATTCTTTAGTAATATCTTTCAAAATTTCAAAGCTACAATTGCGATACACTTAGAAGCCTTGAAACTTTTTATAAAGGGTGCAACATATATTAAAAAACCAAAAAAACCAAAAAATTTTTTTTCAGGGGGCTAGCAATAAATGATTTTTAACACTCAAAGTAAGTTAAATTTATTTTTAAATGTATTAGCACAGAGTAAATACGGCTCAATAAATGTTTATAAGGATAATAAGTCTATATTATCTTTTAAGGGAGAGCTCCCGGGACCTGATGCAAATATAAAAATCTTAAAAGATAAATGCATTAGTGATTTTTTTTTAAGAGGTGACCTTGGTTGGGCTGAAAGTTACGTTGACGGAAATTGGGAAACATCAAACCTCACTGACTTTCTCGAATGGGGTGCAAGAAATTTTCATGAATTTTCAAAATATGTTAGAGGAAAATGGTTCACCATTTTGTATTTAAGGCTTAAGCATCACTTAAAAAAAAATAGCAGGTCCGGATCTAAAAAGAACATATCTTTTCACTATGATCTAGGCAACTCGTTTTACGAAAAATGGTTAGACGAATCAATGACATATTCATCAGCTATGTTTAAGAATCCTCAGGACAACCTTCATAAAGGCCAAATTAATAAATATGCGAATCTTGCAAATATTACGGGTATAAAAGAAAATGACAAAATACTTGAAATAGGATGTGGTTGGGGAGGTTTTTCTTCTTTTTTAGCAAAAAAATACTCAGCAAATGTGACAGCAATTACAATTTCTAAAAAACAGTATGAGAAAGCAAAGCAAAAAATATATGATGATAAGCTCACAGATAAGGTTGATGTAAAACTTCTAGATTACAGAAATATTAACGGTAAATATGATAAAATTGTTTCTATAGAAATGTTTGAGGCAGTTGGAGAAAAATACTGGTCAAAATACTTTGATGTTCTAAAGAAAAACTTAAAGTCTGACGGATCTATAGGGCTTCAGACAATTACAATTGAGGATAAATTTTTTCAAAAATATAAAAAGTTTCCAGATTTTATCCAAACCTATATATTTCCGGGTGGTATGCTTCCCTCAGTAGAGGAAATGAATAAGGTAATAACATCAAGAGGCCTTCATATCATAAATAAAAAAATGTTTGGAAATGACTACGCTAAAACAATAAGAATATGGTCTGAGTCATTTGAGAATTCATGGGGCTGTATAAAAAGCTTAGGTTTCAGTGAAAATTTTAAAAGACTGTGGAACTATTACTTAGGATATTGTGAGGGAGGTTTTAAATCTGGTAATATCAATGTTGGTCAATTTCTAATTAAGAAAGTCTAGATTGAAATCTATTTCTTTAAGAAATATCATTTATGCATTTCCCGCATTTGCATTTTCTATTCCTACATTTCCAGTAATGATTATGCTTCCTGCTTTTTTTGCAGAAGTTCATGGTTTTGAAATTTCAGTAATTGGAGTACTTATTTTTTTATCAAAGCTTATCGATGTAATCACAGATCCGCTTGTTGGATGGTTGAATGATAAAAATTTATTTCCAAGAAAGGCTTATTTAGTAATAGGTGGAATTTTATCTGGTTTGGCACTTACACAACTTTTTTTAAAACAAGATATAGATCAAGAGATATTTCTCTTCGTTTGGCTTTCTATTTTATATCTTGGTTGGACGATGTTTCAAATTCCTTATTTGTCGATTGGATATGATTTGGAAAAAAATTATTTCTTTAGAACTAAGCTTAGTGCAATTCGTGAATTCTTCATTCTGCTCGGACTTTTCTGCTCTCTTGGTATCCCAATTTTTTTTAGTATTAGTAATGAAAAGTTATTAGAAAATATAGTTTTTGTTGCCATATTGTTTGGTTTAATAGGGCTGATTTTATTTTGTACTTTGATTCCAGAAAATAAAAGAACAAATGTAAAAAAAATAAAATTCAAAAAAGTTATAAAAAACCTTAGAAAAAATACATATTTTACCAAAATTTTTTTTGTATTAGTTGTTAATAATTTAGCAAATGTATTTCCAATGGTGTTATTTGCCTTTTTTATTACTTATGTTCTAGGCGGTGATGATTCAAACAGGCAAACAACTTTGTTTTTTTACTTTTTATTTGCAATAATTGGCGTTCCATTTTGGACGATTATCAGTAAAAAATATGGAAAAAAAGAAGTGTGGAGTCTTTCGTTATTTATGTCAGCAATGTTTTTTCTTTTGGTATTTTTTTTAGAAGATGGCAATTTTTTGTTTTTTATAATAATTTCTTGTATAACCGGATTTTGTCTTGGGGCAGATTTAATAATACCACCATCCATTCAGGCTGATATAACTGATTGGCATCGTAGTAAATTTGGCGAGGATATCTCTGGTGTGCTTTTTTCAATTATAACCTTTCTAAATAAATTTGCTTTTGCTTTAGTAAGTATTTTTGTGTTTGGAATAATGGGGATTTTGGATTTTGACACAGATGGTGAAATTAATACAAACGTTAGACTTTTTATAATAATTTCTTACGCTTTGGCGCCAATTTTACTTAAGCTTTTAGCTACTTATTTACTTGTAAATTTTAAATTAAAAGAAAATGAACTTCAAAAAATTCAAAAAAAAATATATGGTTAATATTATTTAAATAAATTTAATGACGATGAGATTTTTTTTTACTATTTTTATTTTTTTAATAAGTTCTTGTAGTAGTCAAATGAATATAGAAAAGTTCAAAGGAAGTCAGCCAACATTTACTTTAGAGGATTATTTTGAAGGCAAGACAGAGGCCTGGGGAATGTTTCATGATAGATTTGGTAATTTAAAGAGAACATTTAAAGTCGACATTACTGGGACAATAGAATCTAACACACTCACGCTTGATGAAAAATTTCTATATGATGATGGAGAACAAGATTCAAGAGTTTGGACTATCAAGATTTTAGGAAATAATCAATATAGTGGTACCGCTTCTGACGTTGTTGGAGAAGCTAAAGGGATATCTGAAGGGAACGCTCTTAATTGGAAATATAAGCTTAATTTGAAAGTTGGTGACAGCACAATCTTGGTTGATTTCGATGATTGGATGTTTTTACAAGATAGAAATGTTCTCATGAACAGAGCAGAAGTAAAAAAGTGGGGCCTTAATATTGGAGTAGTATCTATAACATTCTTAAAAATTAATTAACTATTTATGAATCCCTCTAAAAATTGAACCTATTACGGGAAGATGTGAATAAAAATTTCTACCGGTGTCCCAATAATCAATATGCTTTGTTATTAACTTTTTTTTAATATAAATTTCACTCATACCTGAGAATGAGATTGTTTTTTTTAAAAACTCACAACTAAAATTCCACTTAACAACATTTACAAGCTTATGTTCATAAACCATTATGATTTTAAATTTTGGTTTCTTAAGCCTTTTAAACATTTTTTTGAGTAAAGCTTTGAATTGACATTTACCTTTTATTTTTTGAAAAGGGTCTTCGAATATGAAGTTTTCAGAAACGGTAGATAAAAGATCATCTATTTTATTGTCCTGAAGTCTTTCAAAGTAAATAAGATATTTTTGTAAGGCTTGATTCATTAGGGAAGTTTTATTAATTTTTTAATCAGAAAAAAATAAATTCTGTAGGGTAATAAACTTAATAATTTCATGGGGATAATTAGTTTTTTTGGAAAATAGATTTCAAATTGTTTACTCTCTAGTTTTTTGTAAATTTTTTTTGCAGCATTCTGCGGCGTCATCAAAAAGGGCATAAAAAAAGGATTTTGATCTGTCATTGGTGTTTTCACAAAACCTGGGTTTACAACCTGTACTTTAATTTTACTTTTATGAAACTCAATGTTCAAAGTCTCAGCTAAAAAAGTTAGAGCTGATTTTGTAACACCATAAAATCCTCCACCTGGTAACCCTTGGTAACCTGCTGGAGAAGATACAAAAACAATGTGACCTTTTTTATTTTTCTGCATTACTTTAGCTACAGGCGAAAGAACATTGATTGCACCTAAAAGATTTATATCTACAACTTTTTTAGCATCTGCTGTAGAAATTTTTGTAATTGATCCAGGACTATAAATTGCAGCATTGAGGATAAGTAAATCAATTTTTTCAAATTTTTTGTAAATAGATTTTGAAACTTTCAGACATTGATTTGGGTTACTTACGTCCAAAGAAAAAGGATGAATTCCTTTCTTATATATATTTGCTGTTTCTATTAATTTCTTTTTTCTTCTTCCGCTTATAATGACGTCATATTCTTGTTTGGCAAGAATTAGGGCAAGTTCTTTTCCAATACCTGTGCCCCCACCAGTGATCCATGCAACTTTATTCTTTTTTTGAGTCATATTCCTTTAAAAAATACTCAATTGTACTCCCATCTTTTAAAAAAATCATTTTTACCCATTTTTTATCTTTATACCAGATATCAATATTTACATCATCACCAGTAAACTCTTTACCTAATAGTTTATAACGTGAAGCTCTAAGTAAATTATCATAAATCATTTCATCTCCGAGGTATTTAATTTCAAGATTTATGTAACTACAATCTTGAGAATTCAAAACTTTATTTTTCTCTCCAGTAATTAATTGGTCAAACTTCCAGTATGTCGTTGGTGTGATTTTTTTATCAAGTGTATAATCGCCATTGGTTCCTAAAATTTTAAACTTGTTTTCTTTTTTATTAACTTTACAGTCCAACAAGTCGCCATTTTTGTCTGTACTAGCTTCCATAAAAACTAGTGTGTTATTCATCCATTTTTCAAAATTTTTATGGAGATACTCATACACTACAAAGCCAAGAAAGGTAACTTCGAACTTTATTTCTATTTTTGATTCTATTAGACTATCTCTCTCATAGAAATCTAAGTTGTGATAACCAATTAATGAGCCATTTCTGTAAACATTAAAATTGAGTTTTTCAGATGCTGTGTTTGAAACTGATATTGAAGGTAATAGAAAGGTAAAAAAGATAAAAAGAAACGTGAATTTTTTCAAGAGTTTGTTGAGTTGAGCCGGTAGGGGGGTTAGCCCTACCAACTACGAATATTTTATATTATCTTCTTTGCCCAAATAGTTGGATTAGCATAATGAAGAGGTTGATGAAATCTAGATACAAAGTCAAAGCTCCCATTATTGCTTTTTTACCTTCTTGTCCAGAGCCATCAAAGTACATTGCTTTAATGCGTTGAGTATCATACGCAGTAAGTCCAGCAAATACTAGAACACCAATTACTGAAATTCCAAACTGAAGCGCAGTACTAGCCACGAAGATGTTTACAATTGAAGCTATCAATATACCAATTAATCCAATAAACAGAAACGAGCCCCAACCTGTTAAATCCTTTTTGGTGGTGTAACCGTATAGGCTTAGAGCTCCAAAAGCTCCGGCAGATATGAAAAATACTCGAGCAACTGATTCACCAGTGTACTGAATGAAAATTGAAGATAAAGAAAGTCCCATTACGGAAGCAAATGCCCAAAATAGGATTTGAACAGTACTTTCCTTCATTCTTGCAATACCCATGTTTAAAGCAATAATGAAACCTAATGGTGCCAACATTATTAAAAACGCTAGTGGCGAACCGTAGATAGCTGCACCAAAAGATGTATAGGTATTTGTGGTAAAATTGAAAGCCAACGTTGATGTAAGATGGGCGATGACACCAGTGAGTGCCAAACCAACTGCCATAAAAGAATAGACCTTATTCATGTAGGCTCTAAGACCTAAATCTATATCAATGGATGTAGATTTGGATTTTAGATCTCTTTCATAGTCGTAAGCCATTTTTAAACTCCTTATTTTAAATGTTTTACATGTAGTATAATATACTACTATTATTATTTATAGTTAAAATATGATACAAAATTTTTAAATCAAGATTTTTATTTTATTATGAAATATAACAAGTTAGGTAATACAAATATCGACGTAAGTCTAATTTGCCTCGGAACAATGACTTGGGGCGAACAAAATTCTGAAGAAGAAGGGTTTCAGCAGATGGATTTGGCAATTTCTGAAGGTGTAAATTTCTTTGATACTGCTGAACTTTATTCAGTGCCCCCAAAAAAAGAAACATGGGGTATGACAGAAAAAATTATTGGAAATTGGCTAAAATCTAGAAAATGCCGAAACAAAGTAATTATCGCTTCAAAGGTAGTTGGTAGATCTGGGATGAAGTGGTTTCGTAATAAGGAAACTAGACTTAACGAACAACAAATTAATGAAGCAATAGATGGTAGTTTAAAAAGACTTAAAACAGATTATATTGATTTATATCAATTACACTGGCCAGACAGACAATCAAATTTTTTTGGAAAACTAGGTTATAAATTTGAAGAAGAATCAGATTTTATTGATTTAAAAGTTCAACTTGAAGTTCTTTCAGATAATGTAAAAAAGGGTAAAATAAGATATATTGGTCTTTCTAATGAAACTCCCTGGGGATTAATGAAATTTCTTTCTTTAGCTGAAAAGTTTGGTCTTCCAAGAATTGTTTCTGTCCAGAACCCCTACTCTCTTTTAAACAGAAGTTATGAGGTAGGAATGGCAGAAATATCAATTAGAGAGAAATGTGGATTGTTAGCTTATTCGCCTCTAGCATTTGGAATGTTAACAGGAAAATATGATAATGGAGCAAAACCTGACGGAGCTAGACTGACCTTATATTCAAACATGTATACAAGGTATACAAAGCCGAAGGGCTTAAAATACTCAGAAAAATTCAACAGCCTTGCTAGAGAGCATGGTCTAACGCCAGTGCAAATGGCTTTAGGTTTTGTAAATTCAAGAGATTTTTTAACAAGTAATATTATTGGCGCAACTGACTTAGAACAGCTAAAGAATAATATTGATTCGTTCAGAATTAATTTAACAGATGAGGTAATTTCTGAAATTGAAAAAATTCATGATGAAAATCCATACCCATGTCCTTAATCTATCTTTTTTGGACTAAGAAACTTGTTAAACAGACTATTAATATTCCGACTAAACTCATAAAATTTATTTTTTCGTCAAAGAAAATAAATCCAAATATTGTAGAAAAAATTATTCTAGAATAACTAAGAATAACAACATTTTTTGTTTCAAAGTTTTTATAGGATTCCGTGTTAAAATATTGTCCAAGTAATGCTGTTAAAGTTATTAAAAAATAGCTTCCAATTAAATCAACAGATTTAAAAGAAATTTTACTATAAAAAATTGAAAAAAAAATAATTGTAGAAAAAAGGGAATGATAAAAAAGTATAGTCAAGGTTTCTTCCCTTTTACTCAAATAAGATATGGAAATAATACCTCCTGATACACATATCGCAGAGAATAAAGCCATGTATACTCCAGTGTCACTCTCAATTTGTCCCGGTCTAGTAATCAAAACAATTCCCAAAAATCCTAAAAATATTAAAACGATCAATTTAAAGTTTAACTTTTCTGAGAATATAAAAAATGAAATTAAACAGGTAAAAAAAACTTTTGTAAATCCAATTGTACTGGCTTGAGCTAATGTAAGGAACATCAAAGATTGATATCCGAAATACATGGCTGATATTCCACAAAGACATCTAAAAATGTGAATTTTAATATTTCCTGTGTTAATCAAAAAAAAAACCCTTTTTTGAGTCAATAGAATAATCATTAATAATAACATCCCAAAGAATGATCTGTAGAAGACAAGGTTTTCTATGTTATCTATTAAAAGTAATTTTTTTATCTGAACGCCAAGAATTGCAAAAAAAAAACAACTAATTATCTGGTAAGATGGTTTTATTTTTCTCATTTCTTCTAACACTAATAAACTTTATATTTGAACATAAAATTAAACCGGATCCACAGATTATTGTTATATGATCAATTTTCTCTTCAAAAAAAATAAATCCTATTATAGTAGAAAATAACAATTTAGAAAAATCAAAAGACATCAAATTGGTCAATTTTGTTATACTTAGAGCTTTTGTCCAACAAAAATTCCCTAGTGTTGCTATAACTGAAATAATAATCAATAAGTATAATTGATGAATATTTGGTGTTGACCAAACCATCATAGTAGGAATACCAGCGATAGGAGTCATTAATAAAACCATACTAAACATTAGAGTGATTACAGATTCGTTTCTTGATATTTTTTTTACCAACAAACCTGCTATTGCATGGGTCATTGCAGCAATAAGAGCTAGAATAACTCCAAATTTTATTTCTAAATCTGGTCGAATTATTATAATAGTTAAGACAAATCCAAGAATAATTATACAATTATTTAATTTAGAAGTTTTTTCTTTAAAAAATAATATCGCCCCAAGATAAATAAAAAGAGGAGTGCTAAAGCTAATCGCCATAGCTTGCGAAAGAGGAATTAGTGAATAAGACCAAAAAAGAAGAATCATTGTGATACCCCCAAAGATTCCTCTTAAAAGTAAAAGTTTGATATTACTACTTTTATTAATTATTTTCCTTGTTTGAATAACAAATGGAATAAGTAAGAAAATACTAAATAAATTTCTAAAGAATGCTTGTTCGATGGGATGAATAAACTGAGAGCCAAATTTTATCAAAGCAGCGAGGACTGAAAAAAGAAAACAGGACGAAATAAGTAAAAAAATTGGATACATATCTTATTTGAATTATAGTCTCTTGCAATTTATTAACTAATATGTCAATAAAAATAATGAATTTAAAAATTACTTATAAATCTTTGATAACTTTTCTAGTAATTTTTGCATTTACGGAAACAAAATCTAAAGAACTAGGAAAATTTAATGATTGGAGTGCATACGCAGAAGGCGAAGGAAAAAACTTAGCCTGCCTCGCAGTTTCTAAACCAAAAAAAGCAGAAGGAAACTATAAAAGAAGAGGTGAAATTTTTGCTGTCATTACTCATTTACCTGGTCAGAATAAATGGAATGAGTTCAGTATAGTTGCTGGATACAATTATAAAGCAGATAGTAACCCAGAAATTACTGTTGGTGATGCAAAATTTCAATTATTTACATCAGGATCAAGAGCGTGGAGTTTTAGTCCACCTGATGATGAAAAAATTATTAAATTCTTAAAGTCATCAATGAAAATGAAAGTTGTTGGAACTTCAACAAGAGGAACGATAACAACAGATACCTATTCTTTAATGGGTTTCAGCAAAGCATACCAGCAAATAAATGAAGCTTGCCAAAAGAAATAGTAAACTTTATGAATAAAAAAAAAAAAGTTGTTCTAGCCTTTTCTGGAGGTCTTGATACATCTGTAATTTTAAAATGGCTTCAAAATGAAAGAAATTTAGAAGTTGTGACTTTCACTGCCGATATTGGACAAGGAAGTGAGGTTAAAGAAGCCAAGTATAAGGCTTTAAAACTTGGGGTAAAAGAAATTTTTATTGACGACCTTAAAGAAGACTTCGTTAAAGATTTTGTATTTCCTATGTTCAGAGCTAATGCAGTTTATGAAGGTTACTATCTTCTAGGCACATCAATAGCAAGACCATTAATAGCAAAAAAACAACTTGAAATTGCAAAAAAAGTAGGTGCAGACTTCGTTGCACACGGCTCAACGGGTAAGGGTAATGATCAAATTAGATTTGAGTTGGGATATTATGCATTAAACCCAAAAATTAAAGTCATCGCTCCATGGAGAGAATGGAATTTAAAATCTAGAAAGGATTTGATAGAATATGCCAAAAAATCACAAATTTCTGTGTCTTCTGAAAATAGTTATGAACCCCCTTATTCAATGGATGCAAATCTTCTGCATACATCATATGAAGGAAAAATTTTGGAGGATCCTTGGACTCAGCCAAACGAGTCAATGTACACAAGAACAATTTCTTGTGAGGATGCTCCTAACACCCCAACGATAATTGATTTAGAGTTTTTCAAGGGAGATTTAATTTCTATTAATGGAGAAAAACTATCACCTGCTAAACTTCTCGCTCGTTTAAATAAAATAGGTGGTGAAAATGGAATTGGAAGAATTGATATTGTTGAAAATAGATTTGTAGGCATGAAATCAAGAGGTGTGTACGAAACTCCTGGAGGCGAAATTCTTCTTGCTTCAAGAAGAGCAATAGAAAGTATTACACTTGATAAATCTTCAGCTCATTTGAAAGATGAATTAATGCCCAAGTATGCAGAATTAATCTACAACGGTTTCTGGTTTTCTCCTGAAAGAGAAATGTTACAGTCATTGATTGATAAGTCGCAATCAAATGTCGAGGGTATTGTAAAGTTAAAAATATATAAAGGAAATATTATCATACTTGGAAGAAAGTCAAAAAATAGTCTTTATAGTAGTGAAATGGCAACTTTTGAAGAAGACTCAATTTATAATCAAAAAGATGCTGAGGGGTTCATAAAATTAAACGCACTCAGGCTAAAACTACTCAAGAATAGACGATAAATCTGGAGTTGGTTGGTTAAACTGAGGATAAGATGCAAGAAGTGTGTTCAAAAGTAGACAGGCTATTGTCATTGGTCCTACTCCACCAGGAACGGGAGTAATGAGAGAGCATTTTGTTAGACAATCGTCATAATCAACGTCTCCAACTAGAATTTTCTTTGCATCTCTTTCAATTCTATTGATTCCGACATCGATTATGATTGAACCTTCCTTGATCCAATTTGACTTAACCATTTCTGGAATTCCAACAGCAGCCACAATAATATCAGCATTCTTGCAGACAGATTCCAAGTCTTTTGTTCTTGAATGACATATTGTTACAGTCGCGTTCATTTCAAGAAGTAGTGCTGCCATTGGTTTTCCAACTATATTTGATCTTCCAATTATTACGGCGTGTTTTCCTGATAGATCTTTTGAAATCTTTTTTATAAGAATACTACAACCCAGAGGCGTGCAAGGAACAAGTGAATTCAGACCTGACCAGAGTTTTCCAACATTATTGGCATGAAAACCGTCAACATCTTTTTCGGGTTTTATTCTATCTAAAATTTTATCTGAATTTACATGTTCTGGTAGAGGTAATTGTACAAGAATTCCTTGTACATTTTCGTCATTATTTAACTTATCAACTAAATCAATTAATTCGTTCTCAGATACTTTTTCGCTCAATTTATGCTCAATTGAATTGAAACCAACCTCAATTGTTTTTTCAATTTTATTCTTAACATAAACTCTGCTAGCCGGATTTTCGCCAACAAGCACAACGGCCAGCCCTGGGACTTTACCTGTTTTATTTTTAAGCTGGCTTCCAAATTTTTTTACTTTTTCTCTTATTTCAGAGGATATAAGTTTTCCGTCTATTATTTTATTGCTCATATTAGAATCCGTATTTTGTCATAATATATTGAAAAGCTTCAATTATTATTATTAATATTACAGGTGAAATATCAATCGCACCGAAGTTTGGGATAACATTTCTTATAACTCTAAGAAGCGGTTCGATCAACTTAAATAAAAAATCCATTACAATTGAAATTATTCTATTGTTAGTGTTAATAATATTAAATGAAATTAACATGCTTAAAATCACATAAATTATCACAGCATATTTATAAATCTGCAAAATTTGAAAAATGATGTATAAAAAAAAATCTATAAAATACATAATTTATAAGAATCTATTATGAAAAGCAAAACTGATCAATTAGATTTTGATTTTAGTAGACCTATTGATTTTCAAAGAAACATTAGTTCAGAGATTATTGATGATTGTGTTTCTGAGCTTTTCAAAGAAAATAAAAATTCTCTATTTAAAAAACACTTAAAAATTTTAATGCTCGAGCTTTACTATTGCTGGATTGAATCTGATAAACAATTTCTTACTGTATCAATGTCAAAGAGAGGTTATAACTCCAAATCTAGATATAATCCTAACAATATATCTTCTTACTTAATAAAAGTTATTAATTTATTGGCTAAAAATAACCTCATAAATTTTCATGCGGGTTTTTATGACACTAGAACAAAAAAAAGTAGATTAACTAGAATTAAAACTTCAGAAATATTGATAAATCAATTTGAAAAAATCAAATTACTCTCGACGCAAGGAGTAAATCATAGAAAAAAAGAATATCTTTTAATTTACAATAAAGGAAAACTATATGAATATAAAGATTCTTATGACACCCAGGAGATAAGAGTTGTTTTAGAAAATTATAATAAAATTATTTCAAAAACTCTTTTTGATATTCCAAGCTCTGAAGGAAACATTTTAGTAAGAGGTGATAATAAAAAAATAACCATTTCCCCTTTTTCTTCGATTTTTTATAAAAAAAATGTTGAAAAATTAGACGAAGGATTAATTGGAGGTTGCTGGTGGAATAAGATTGATTTGCACTTGTTTTTGAATATTAAAAACAAACTTACAATAAATAATAAGAAAACAAGCTATTTAGACTTAACGAATTATTTTGCCAATTATTTGAGTTTGATCTCAAATTCCAATATTTCTATTCAACAAAAGTCTTTTTCAAAAGTGTTGGATTATGATCAATTGTGCTATTTAATAATGAAAGGATTTCGATCAAAAACATGCACAAGCTTTTTGAATTCTGTATCAAGAGAGAAAAAGAAATTTTCACTACAAAATTTCACTTCGAATGAAATTGATGAAGCGATAAAAAATCACATAATTAATAATCAAAGACTCCAAAAATTTTTGTATAAAGGGAAAGATATTGGTTGGAATTTTCTCGTTTCTAAAATTTTCTTTAATTTAGTTTCAGAAATTATTGGTATTAAGATTCCAGTTTTTTTAGTAAGGGATAAGATTTATTTTCCTACAGATAAAGAATCTCTAATCCTTGAGAAGATAGAGAAAATTCTTTTCAATGAATTACATATTAATGATACAAAGTTACATTCTGAAAAAGCGTCTGATTTTACCTTTGAAAAAAGAAATTTTTTTGGAAGATTAGTTAAATCCAATGTTGATTTTTCTAAAAGATATTTAGATAATAAAAAATTATTTGGAGTGGAATAAATTGGGATGAAAAAAATAGGAATAAATCAACTTAAATTTAGCAAAGGAAAAAAAATATACACAAAAGGTGATGCAGCCCATTTCGCTTATTATGTTCATTCAGGACGTGTTAATATTTATAGTCCTGGCGGCCTTTTACTTGGAAAAATCGGCGAAGGAGAAATTTTTGGAGAAAGAGGACCCTCATTAGATGAATCTAGGTCAGTAACAGCAGAAGCAGATTCAAACTGTATCTTGTATCCAATTAATGAAAAAAATTTAAAACAAAAACTTAAGGAGGCGGACCCTGTGGTTCGAGCAATTGTCAGGAGTTTGTTGATGAGGTTGAATGATATAAACTTAAAAAGTGAAAATTTTTGGAGAAATCTAAATGTTGTTACTTCTTTATCAGACGAGGATGATTAAAGTGTATTCTTACCTTGACGATGAAGCGTGTTTTCCTCTCCCTGAACAAGATTCCAAAAGTCCTTCATGTAATCATCACTAAATCTGTTGATGTTAAATTTTTTATAATCAAATTTTCCGGTAACATCTGATTCATTTAGAATTTCCTCTGCAATGCTTTCTCCTAAAACTGGGCAATACTTCATGGCTTGGCCTGATCCCAAATTATGAAAGAGATTATTGAATTTACTGTCTTTACCTAAAATAAATCTTAAGTCTGGTGTAATATCAAAGAATGATCTATAACCAGAGGCGTATACCGTTTTGTCAA
This sequence comes from uncultured Alphaproteobacteria bacterium, assembly GCA_902550225.1. Taxonomy (GTDB): domain Bacteria; phylum Pseudomonadota; class Alphaproteobacteria; order Methylaequorales; family Methylaequoraceae; genus Methylaequor. Next base: position 89,363 of record CACCYL010000003.1, on the reverse strand, counting down.
TATTTGAGAATCTTTTTTTTGAAATATCTTCATAATTTTTTATTTGGTTATATGCAAGAGACTGATTCATTGGTTCATTTAGATATTCACCACCATTTACGGACGTAAGATCGTTTAAAAAATTTTTAGCAATCTCATATACAGATCTTTTCCTAGGTTGGTGAGCATGCATTTTATTCCCTCTCCATGATCTGAAGTAACAAAGGTTAGTATAGTCAGCTACTATTGGATATTCATATCTAATCTGCTTTGGGCTTTCCATCCAATTTACAACTGAAACAGGTTCAATTGTAACTGGTATTTTTAGCCCTATCTTTGAAAATAATTGTGAACTCCAAGCTCCAGTTGCATTAACAAAATTTTTAGCGTCCAGTTTTCCATTATTGGTTGTAATGCCTATTATCTCTTTTCCTTTGGTTAAAATGGTATCAACTTCAGTTTTTTCCATTAAAACGACACCATTCTCATCTATAGCATCATAAAGAGTTGACCGAAGAATACTCGGATCTAACTGAAATGCTGCTGGCTCGTAAAAATAAGATTCATTTTCATCTGTAAGTAATGTTTCACCACATTTTTGAGTAGCTGAATTTGTATCAATTTCTTCGAAGATTAATTGGATTTTGCTCATTCTCTCTGAAAGATCAGACCATGCAGGGTTTTCTCCATCTGCATTTTTTTTTGCTATCCAAATAGCGCCAAACTCATCAATCTCCATATCCAATCCCCAAACTGAAGAAAGACTTTTCCACATTTTAGAACTCATTGATGCCATAATAGAAGCATCAGGATCAGCATTTGCTGACCTAACAATACCTGAATGTCTAGAGGACTCTGCTGCGCATAGAACAGCTTTTTCTACTAAACAAACTTTATCTCCTTTGCCGAGCTTGTTCAGTTTTCTTTGGAGAGAAATGGCAGCTGCAGCTCCTAAACATCCTCCACCAATAACAATTGTATGATACATTTTTTTTTTTGTATTTAAAGTCTATATTATTATTAGACTAGCATATAATAATAAAAAAATTAATTGCAACTAAAATTTATGAACAGAGATAGATCTAAAACAATTAAAGGAAAAGGTTGGAATGGTATTGCTATAGAATTAAAAGAAACAGAAAATTTTGATCTTTTAAATTTAGTTGAAATGAATCCCAAGAAATACCCGTATTTTTTGGAGAGTTCTTCCAGAGGGAATATATTAAACAGATATTCAATTGTTTTTTATAAACCTGAAGTATTACTAGTTAAAAATTCAGACAACATTCATTTTCTAAATGAATTCGATAAACTTTGGAATAAAAATAAAGTTAAACAGGACGAAATGATATATCAAGGTAACCAAATACCATTTTACGGTGGATGGTTTGTTTACTTAGGTTATGAAATTGCAAAAGAAATTGAAAAAAAAATTGTTATACCAAAGTCCCCTTATTTTTTGCCAGATGCTTTTGCAGCCAGGGTAAATACGTCAGTTATTTATGATCACGTTAAAAGAGTTCTCATTTTGACAAGCGATAAAGATTTATTTTCCAATGATTTCAACGAAATTTTAAGTGATTTAGATAAATCAAAATTTTCACATGAAAATTTTAGCTCCAAAGGCTCAGTGAAGATTTTTTCAAAAGGAACATCAATTGAACATCAATCACAAGTTAAGTCGTGCATTGATTACATTTATCAAGGTGAGATTTTTCAGGCAAATTTATCAAGGCTATGGAGATTTAAGGTAGATGAAGAATTAACAGATATCAACATTTACAGGAAACTTAGGGAAAAAAATCCAGCCCCATTTGCAGGAATAGTTAGATATAAGAAAAGCTCAATTATTAGTTCTTCCCCTGAAAGATTAATATCTATTTCTGGGGATCATTTACAGACTAGACCTATTGCCGGAACAAGACCTAGGGGAACGTCTGGAATTGTTGATGTAGAGCTAACTAGAGAATTAATTAATTCGGATAAAGAGAAGGCTGAGCATTTGATGTTAGTTGATCTAGAGAGAAATGATATTTCGAAAGTTTGCGAACCAGGAAGTGTAAAAGTTGACGAAATGATGAGTATAGAGACTTATGCGCATGTTCATCATATCGTTTCAAATATAAGTGGTAAAAAAAGAAAAAATATAAATCCTGGCGAAATTATAAAATCAGTTTTTCCAGGTGGAACAATTACAGGTTGTCCAAAAGTAAGATGTATGGAAATTCTTGCAGAATTAGAAAAGGAAGGAAGAGGTCCTTACACAGGATCGTTTGGATACGTCACTCATAGTGGAAATATGGATATAAACATTCTGATAAGAACAATTTTGAAAGAAAGTAATGATCTCTTCTTTAGAGCTGGAGGAGGAATCGTTGCAGATTCAATTCCACAAAACGAAACACTTGAAACAGAAGCCAAAGCCAATGGTATGCTGAAAGCAGTTGGGTCATTTAAAGATGAGTGATTTTATATCTTTGATAAACGGAGAATTTTCGAAATATATTTCTGTAATTGACAGGGGTCTTTCATACGGTGATGGTTTGTTTGAAACAATGTCTTGGTCTTATTTAGATGATGAAAAAGTTTTAGGTGTGGAATTCTGGGATAGACATATAGAAAGAATAAAACTAGGTTGCTCAATCACAAAAATAAAATTGCCGCCAACAGAAATTTTAACAAATTACAAAGAAAAGATTCTTAAGGAATGCTTGAGAAAAGGAATTAAGAACGGTGTTCTGAAAATTGTAATTACAAGAGGAATCGGTGGAAGAGGATATAAATTTGAAAAAGAGATCGTCCCCACGGTCATCTTTTTAAGTTTTCCGTCAAAAGAGATTAATAAAAAAACTCAATATACAGGAGTGAAATTAAGATTTTGTGAATTTCCAATATTTGAAAATTCAATGCTCGCTGGATTGAAACATTTAAATAGAATTGATTCAGTTATGGCGAGATCAGAATGGGAGGAAGATGAATTCTTTGATGGAGTCATGTTAGACAATTCAGAAAGTATTATTGATGGTACAATGACCAACTTATTTTTCTCGAAGAATAATGTTCTTTATACTCCAATAATTAAGAAGAGCGGTATTAACGGTATAATGAGACAAGTGGTTATTGACAATGCTAAATTATTTTTTAAAGAAGTTTGTGAAATTGAAATTAAAAGAAGAACCATTTCAACTTTCGATGAGATGTTTGTTACAAATTCAGTAATTAAAATATTACCAGTTACACACCTAAGTAATAAAAAATTCAAAACAACAGATGCAACCAGAGAAATGATCAATTTTTTTTTTAAAAAAAGTAAAAGATCTAAAAATTTAGAACTAGTTTAAATTATATTTTTTTTTTATACTTTCTAAGTATTTAATTTCTCCTTTTTTAATAATAGCAAGCTCTTTATATTCCTTTATCGCTTTCATTTGCATATAGTTGTTAGTGAAAATTTCTATTAGTAACTCTCTTGCTTTTATATTTAAAGGATAAAGATTTTTTAATCTGTTAAGATACTTTTCTGCACTCTCTGTTTGATTGGTTTTTTTTTTAAGCAAAGCAATTTCAAGTAAGATATTTTCATTTTTTGGAAAAAGCTTTAATGCGTTTTTATAATATTTATCTGCTTTTTGATAGTGTCCACTCAATACACATGTTCGTGAGAGAATTAACCAACCTTGAAGATCGTTGGGTTCTTTTTTTAATTTTTTTTCAAGAAAAATGATTAAAACCTGGGGACTTATTCTCTTAAAATTTTCAGGATCGTTTATTCCCTCTCGCACTAACTTATTTATTTTTTCCTCAAAAAAGAAAGATTCAAAATTTCCTTTAGAGAAATAAATTATTGTTGAAGGAATAGTTATAAGCAAAAAGACAAGAAAAAATCCAAGAGTTTTTCTCTTGAATTTGTTAAGATACAAAACACTCAGTGTTATTATTATCAAAAAAAGAACAAAACTAATAAACATTATCTTTTTCTAAAAAAGTAAAATGTTAATAAAATAAAAAAGGAGATTGGTAATAACCATAAGCCAGCCGTGTCTAATCTTAATGGGGGAGAGAAAAGGACAAAATCACCATACTTTGAGTGAATAAAATCCATTATTTCTTCTTTCGATTCACCTTTTTCGAGTTTTATTCGTACAATTTTTCTTAAATCTTTGGCTATATCAGCATTTGAATTCTGAATATCTTCGTTTTGACAAACCAAGCATCTTAGTTCTTTGCCAATTGCTCTTGCTTGGGCTTCTAATTCTTTGTTTTTTAAAATTTCATTAGGCTCTATCGCAATGGCTTCCGATAGAATTATATTCATAAAAAAAATAAAAATAATCATTATTCTTTTCTTGTTAAATTTCTAAAAATTTCAAGATCTCTCTCCAGAATTGGACCTACATGTCTGTACTTTACTAATCCATCTTGTATTATGAAAGTTTCAGGTAATCCATAAACTCCCCAGTTTATGCTTTGAAGACCATTATGATCCATTCCAATTACTTCATATGGACTACCAAGTTCTTCCAACCATGGGAGTAAATCTTTTTTTTTATTCTTTTTTGCAATCCCAAATACTGGAATGATTTTACTTAATTGTAAAAGTTGAGGATGTTCAATTTTACAAGGGGGACACCATGATGCAAAAAAATTTAAGATAACAACTCCTTTATTTTCTAAATCAACATTGGTGAAATTTTTTCCTTGAAGAGATTCAATTGAAAATTCAGGAATCTCTTTAGAAATTAGATTTGAAGGAACCAAATTTGGATCCTTTTGGAGTCCTTCATATAAAATGTAGATACAGAAAAAAAAAACACAAAGAAGAAAATATTTCATTATTTCCTTGATAAACTATTTAGAAATGAAAGTGAACCACCCGAAGCAAGAAGAAAAACACCAATCCATATCCAAATGGTGAATGGATTAAACCAAATCCTTGTAGTCCATTTGGTTTTGTCTTCGTGAACATCTCCTATTGCTATGTATAGATCTCCAAAAATGCTTGAATGAATAGCCGCTTCAGTTGTAACTTGTTTACCTGCATTATAGAACCTTTTTTCTGGTCTAAGAATCTTAATTTGTTCACCTTGTTTTTTAATTGAAAAAACACCCATCTGACTGATGTAGTTTGGTCCTTCTATTTTTTTAACACCAAGAAATTCTACATCAAAGTTTTTAATTTTTAATGATTGACCTACTTCTTGGAATTGAATTTTTTCTTGTTTAAGAATACTACTTCCCGTAGCTCCAATAATTAACAAACCAATTCCAATATGAGCTGTAATTTGAGCAAAGATTTTTTTTGGAACTCTTAATTTTTTATTTATGAACTGAAAGACTTCAAATAAAGAACTGAAAATTATCCAACATCCTAATGCTATAAATATAATAGATAAAATAGGGGTTTTATAATTTAGATACCACACTAAGAGTGAAATTATAAAAAAACATAAGATGAGAACCTTTATTCTATTTAGTAAGACAATAAGATCGTCTTTCCCCCATTTAGTATATGGACCAATAATCATACCTGCAATAAAAGGAAACATTACAGGCATTAGTATTGAGTTAAAGAAAGGCGCTCCAACTGAAATTTTTGAGTTAAACAAAACGCTAGCAAATAATGGATAAATTGTTCCTACTAAAATTGTAAAAGTTAACGAAAGCATGAAAATATTATTCAAAGAAATCATTCCTTCTCTTGAAATCAAGGTGATATCTGCGCGCCTCAATTGTATATTTTTGTTAACGTATTTAAAAATACCAAAAAAGCTTATAGATGCTAAAAGAAGAAGAATGTAGACTCCTCTTGTTGGATCATTGGCAAATGCATGGACAGAAACCAAAACTCCAGATCGGACTAAAAATGTCCCGAGTAGACTCAATATAAATGTGAGTATTGAAAGGATAATAGTCCAATTTATAAAGATTTTCTTTTTGTCGGCAACTACAATTGTATGAAGAAGTGCGGAGGCGGTTAGCCAGGGCAGTAGAGATGCATTCTCGACAGGATCCCAGAACCAAAATCCCCCCCATCCTAATTCATAATATGCCCACCAACTCCCAAGACCTATTCCGCATGTCAAGAAGATCCAGGATATAAAAACCCACGGCTTAAGAATTTTTATAAAGTAGTTTTTTACTCCATCCGACAAAGCAGCGACTGATATGGAGTAAATTATTGAAAAACCAACATAACCAAGATAAAGGAAAGGTGGGTGTATAGCTAGTCCTGGATCTTGTAAAAGTGGATTTAAATCACTTCCTTCAATTGGATATGGAAAAGATTTTTCAAATGGATTAGATGTAAAAATTATAAAAGATACAACTAAAAAGCATAAACTATTTTGAATTTTGAGAACATTATTTTTAAATTCTTCAGTGGCTGAACTATTTTTGGAAAATAAAAAACCAAAAAAAGTCATTACTAATAACCATAAAAGTATAGATCCTTCGTGATTACCCCAGACACCAGTAAATTTATAAATTGTTGGAAGTTGACTGTTTGAGTTCTGAGCAACAACATTTAAAGAAAAATCAGAAATTAAAAAAGAGTAGGTTAAAGAAATGAATGAACTTAAAGTGAAAAAGAAAATTAAGTTAGTTATCTTTAGATGATCCAAAACAAAAAATCTTGAATTTACATGTGAATAAATCAGTTGTGCGAAACTAAAACTTGAAATAACAAGGGTTAAGGTCAAAAACACAAAGCCAATTTCAGAAATCATATTTTTTTATCCTTTATCGATTTGATATCTTTTATTTCAGGTGGCATATAATTTTCATCGTGTTTTGCCAAAACTGTTTTCGCTTCAAACTTACCAACATTTTTTAAAAAGCCTTCAACAACAACGCCTTGTCCTTCTTTAAACAAATCAGGGAGTATTCCAATATACGAAATAACTAATTCATTTTCAAAATCTGTTATAATAAAAGATATTTCTTCAAGTTGTCTTCCTTCAATTGTTTTAATTTTTTTAATTAAACTTTCGTCTTTCACCATGCCACCTACTCTTATCATTTGCGTTGTTTCTATTTGTTTTTCAAAAACTTCGGTTGGTGAGTAAAAAAAAATTAAGTTTTCTCTCAAATTGAAAAGCAAAATAGCACACCCAAAAGTAAAGAACGCCATAAAAATTAAAATAGTAATAAGTCTTTTATTTTTTTTCTTCATTTTTAATCAAATTAACAAACTCTTTCTCTAGTTTTTTTGTTTTTGAATTGCTTAAAATGAATATCAGGAAAATAATAAAAAAAACAATCAAATATGATGAAAGTACATATGAAAAATGATCACCTGAATTTATAAAATTTAGAAAATAATTCATTACACCATCCTATTAAATCTTATAACTTCAATTTTTCGTTGTATTATTTCACCTCTGACTCTTACTAATAAAATTGAAATAAAGAAAAAGAAAAAGGAAAAAGTCATTATAAATAATGGTAATAACATTGATGGATCTATTGAGGGAGAGGAAAACTTGGAGATGCTGGCTGGTTGATGTAGAGTGCTCCACCAATCTACAGACCATTTAATAATTGGAAGATTTATAATACCAATTATTGCTAAGATTGACGAGTATCTGTCAGCCTTGGATTTATCTTCGTAAGCATTATTTATAATTATAAGTCCTAAATAGATAATAAGTAAAACTAATTCAGACGTAAGCCTTGCATCCCAAACCCACCATGTTCCCCAAGTTGGTTTCCCCCAAATTGAACCTGTCAATAGTGTAGCAAGAGTGAAACAAGCTCCTATGGGTGCACATGATCTTGAAATTAAATCTGCAAGTGTATGCTTAAATACAATCGAAAAAATGCTGCATAAAGCTATAATTGAATATATCATTAATGAAAACCAAGCGCACGGAACATGTATATACATAATTCTGACAGTCTCACCTTGAAGATAATCTGGAGGACTCCCAAAAAAGCAAAAAAACAAGCCAACCAAAAGCAAAGTGATTGCAATGTTCAATGTTATTGGTTCAATTTTTTCGATTAATCTTTGAAACCTCAAAGGATTCGCTAATTTGAAAATCACTTATTTATCTCCCTCATAATTAATCTCCCAGCCATTAGGCATACTGGTAATGTAATAAAAAAAATCCCAATTAAAATTAAAAATTGATTTTCTTTCAAATTATAGCTCTCAAATAAAGTTTCAGTAGAGGTTGTAAATATAATCATAGGTACGAAAAATGGTAAAATAATTACAAATTGAATAATCTTATTCCTTTTAAGTTGAACTGAGAACAATGATGATAGTATTGAAATTAAAGTTAAACTAGGTGTTGCAAGAAATAAGTTTATTACGAGACTTATTAATTCATATAATGTAATTTGAAAAAATACAAAGACTAATGGAATTAAAAAAAGCATTGGAATCATGATCATAACCCACATTGCTATACTTTTAGAAACCATAATGCTCTCTTCACTAAAACCAAGAAATTGAAGTTCTTTTAAACTTCCGTCGTTAAAATCCTCATTCAGAAAGTTTTCTGAGACAAGCATGATTGAAAAAATTAAAACAATCCAAACGATAGATTTGTAAAAAATTTTTACATAAGAAATATCATTTACTGAAAAGACAAATATTAAAGATGCTATTACAAAAAAAGTTGAAAAAGAGTAAATAATAGAAAAATTTTTTAGCATAATTCTAATTTCTCTTTTTACTAATTTAAAAAAATCTAGTTTCACTTTATATTTTCCCAAGTATCAAAATCGGTTATTTTGTTGCTAATCTTTAGTTTTGGACTTTTTATAAATATTCTCTTAGATCCTTCGATATTCAAATTAATGTGACTCGCTAGTAGAACTGACCCTCCATTTGCTTTGTGATTACAAATCATCTTTTTTGTTTTATTAATAGAATCTATATCAAGGCCATTAAAAGGTTCATCTAAGATCCATAAGTTGCATTTGGAAAGAAGAAGCTTGGTTAATGATACTTTTTTTCTTTGTCCCTGAGACAAATTCCCAATCAAATTATTTTTTAAATTGTTTAATTTAAAAAATTTTAAAGAATCTAAAAGCTTTTCTTTTCGGATTTTAATATCGATAAGCTCCAGCCAATTAAACAAGTTTTCTTCTACAGTAAGATACTCTTTCAGCGAATCTTTATGAGGGAGATATGTAAACAAATCTTTTTTTTTTTGATCTATTTCATTTATTGGCATTTCATTAATTTTGATAACACCTTTTTCAGGCTTAAGTATTCCTGTAGATAGATCAAAAAGGCTGCTTTTCCCAACCCCATTTTCTCCAATCAAAATGATTATTTGTGATTTTGCTAATTTTAAATTAAAGTTATGAAAAATTAATCTTTTATTTCTACGAAAATAAACCGATATAATTTCTAAAACCATGACAAAAGACCTTAATTAAAAAACTTAGAAGATTTATGAAAATAACAACAACAAATTTTACAGACAACCTAAAAGTTGAAAAAAATTCTTATAATTTTGTAAGTTTAAAAAAGGCTGAAAAAAAACTCAATTTTATTTTAGAAAAGTTGCCATTTTCTTACAAAATTCTTTTGGAAAATTTGATTAGAAACATTGATAACACAGGGGTTAATAAAGCAGATTTAGAAAACCTCATTAAAAGGAAAGCAGGCAAGGAAATTTTATTTTCTCCTACCAGGGTATTAATGCAGGATTATACTGGTGTTCCAGCAATTGCCGATTTAGCTGCCATGAGGGATAAAGTGAAAAGTTTGGGAAAAGATCCTGATAAAATAAATCCAGTCATACCTGTTAGTCTAGTCATAGATCATTCAATAAATGTAGATAGTTATTCAAGAAAAGATTCTTTGCATTTTAATGTAAGAAAAGAATACGAAAGGAATACTGAAAGATATAAATTACTAAAATGGGCTCAAGGCTCTTTGAAAAACTTTTTGTTGTTTCCACCTGGATCAGGTATTTGTCATCAAATTAATATAGAGTATCTAGCTCAGATTGTTCAAAAGAAAAGAAATTTTTTATTTTTGGACTCTGTTGTCGGAACTGACAGCCATACTACCATGGTCAATGCTTTATCAGTTTTAGGTTGGGGCGTAGGGGGGATTGAAGCAGAGGCTGTTATGTTGGGTCAACCAATTTCTATGCAACTTCCAAAAGTTGTAGGTGTTAGACTTGAAGGTAAATTAAAGGATGGCTTAACTGCTACAGATTTAGTTTTAAATATTACTGAAAAATTAAGAAATCATAATGTTGTTGGAAAGTTCGTTGAATTTTATGGTAAAGGTTTAAGTTCTTTGAGTTTGTCGGAAAGGTCAACGATTTCCAATATGGCACCTGAATATGGAGCGACTTGCGGAATTTTTCCTGTTGACAAAGAGACTCTTAATTATTTGCATATTACAGGAAGAACTTCTCAACAAATCAAAATTGTAGAGGAATATTCTAAAGCGCAAAAAATTTGGCATAATGGATCAGAAAAGATTGATTATGACGAAAACATAGAAATAAATATGAACTCCATCCAGCCATGCATATCAGGACCAAAAAGGCCACAAGATAAAATCAATTTATTAAATGTTCCAAAAAAATTTTCAGAACATTTAGAAAATGACAAAATGAGTAACACCCTGGATTTTGATAAATTAACACATGGGAAAATTTGTATCGCAGCAATAACTAGTTGTACAAATACTTCAAATCCATCTGTTTTAGTGATGGCTGGCCTAGTTGCTAAGAAAGCTGTTCAACTTGGACTCAAAACTCCTTGGTGGGTTAAAACTTCTTTTGCACCAGGAAGCAAAGTAGTAGATAAATACCTTTCGGAATCAGATTTGATGCAGTATTTAGATAAAATTGGATTTAACATTATTGGATATGGTTGTACTACCTGCATTGGAAATTCAGGACCATTAGACGAAAAAGTAAGAAAAGAAATTATTAAGAACGATCTAAATGTATGCAGTATAATATCTGGTAACAGAAATTTTGAAGGAAGAATAAACCCGCATATTAAATCAAACTTTCTTGCTTCTCCCCCACTTGTAGTGATTTACGCTCTTGCAGGAAGAATTGATATTGACATTAATAAAGATCCAATTTGTGTATCTAAAGGAAAGAAAATTTTTTTCAAGGACCTTTGGCCCTCAAAAGCTGAAGCTGATATAATTCTCAAAAAACATGTCAAAAGAAACTTTTATAGAAAGAATTATTCTAATATTTTTCAGGGAGACAAACAGTGGGAAAAATTAAATGTTAAAAAATCTTCTACCTACGATTGGTCTTTGACTTCAACATACATAAAAAAACCACCATTTTTAGATTTTGAGAAAAATGATCTTTTGAAGGACATCAAAGCTCGACCTTTGTTGATTCTTGGAGATTCAATTACAACAGATCATATATCTCCAGCAGGAGTAATTAAAGAGGATAGTTCGGCTGGGAAATATTTGAGAGATAGACAAATAAAGGTTGACGATTTTAATTCTTATGGAGCCAGAAGGGGAAATCACGAGGTTATGACCAGAGGAACATTTGCTAATATTAGAATAAAAAATAAAATGGTTTCTAAATTTGGAGGTTATACAAAGCATTTTAAAAGTGATAAAGAAAATGAAATATATGAAGTGGCAAAAAAATATCAGGAAGAAGATATCCCCTTAGTCGTTTTAGCTGGAAAAGAATATGGTACAGGCTCATCTCGAGATTGGGCTGCTAAAGGAACAAAGTTACTTGGTATAAAAGTTGTGATCGCAGAGAGTTTTGAAAGAATTCACAGATCAAACCTTGTTGGTATGGGAGTTTTACCACTGCAAATTAATGGTAATCATCTAAAAAAAATTCAATTTTACGGTAAGGAAATTTTCAACATTGGAAAACTCAGAGACTATCTCCTGAGACCTAACATAGAAAAAAAGTTAGAGGTGGAAAAACATAATGGGGAAAAATTCTATTTGGATGTTATTTCGAGAATTGATACAGAAAAAGAAATCAGATATTTTGAAAGTAACGGTATTCTTCCGTATGTGTTAAACAACATTTAAGCTTAGATTTAAGTTAAAGATGAAAAAAAAAATTTCAGCTTTTTTAGGTCCAACTAATACTGGCAAAACTTATACTGCAATTCAAAGTTTGCTAAAATATAAGTCTGGTGTAATAGGATTTCCATTAAGACTTTTAGCAAGAGAGAATTTTGAGCTTGCAAAGAAATTTTTACCAGAAAGTAAGATAGCACTAATAACTGGTGAAGAAAAAATAATTCCAAAAGATGCAAAGTACTTTTTTTGTACTGTAGAATCAATCCCAGAAAACTTGCAATTTGATTTTGTCGCTATTGATGAAGTACAATTGGCTTCAGATTATGAGAGAGGATATATTTTCACAAAACGAATCTTGAATAATAGAGGTCTCAAGGAAACATTGTTTTTAGGCTCAAGAAGTATAGAAAATATTTTATTAAAAATATATCCAGATATTCAAATTAATAAAAAACCACGAATGTCGAAACTATCATATATCGGCTACAAAAATCTCACTAGACTTCCAAAAAGATCAGCGGTGATTGCGTTTTCTCAAATTGATGTATATGAAATAGCAAATAAGATTAAACAATCACATGGTGGAGTCTCGGTTGTACTGGGTGCCTTGTCTCCAGATGTAAGAAATGCACAAGTAAAATTATTCGAGGATGGCAAAGTTGACTATATTGTAGCAACTGATGCTATTGGGATGGGCTTAAACCTGAACATAAAAAATATTTTTTTTTCCGGCATAAAAAAATTTGACGGGTTAAATGGTAGGTATTTAACATATGATGAAATTGCCCAAATCGCTGGAAGAGCAGGAAGACACTTTAATGACGGATACTTTGGGACAACATGTGATTTAAAGAGTCTAAGAAATGATATTATAAATTTTGTAGAAAATTATGAATTCACTGAAATTAAAAAAATTTACTGGAGAAATGATAAATTGAATTTTAGTTCACCATCAAATTTACTAAAATCATTATCTGTAAGACCCAACAAAAAATATTTAAGACTTAAAAATGATGGAAATGATCATAGATATGTAAAAATATTTCTTGAAGAAAATGAGTTTAAAAAAAATTTAACAAACCCAATCCATTTAAAACAACTATGGGAAATATGCAGTGTACCTGATTACTCTAAAAATTTAGATGAATATCATACAAGATTTTTAAAGAAAATATTTTTTTACCTTATTAGTCAAAACAAATGTATTCCAGATCAATGGGTAAAACAAAATTTGAATGAAATTAATCGTTTTACAAAAAAAATACCAGAGCTTAATTATAAGTTGTCGCAACTCAGAACTTGGTCGTTTATTTCTTTTAAAAGAGAATGGATAAAAAATGGTGAAAGATTTCAAAAGAAGGTCAAAAAACTTGAACTTCAGTTTGCATTAAAATTACATAAAGAGCTTATGACAGAGTTTATTGGGGAGTATAAAAATTTTGAATTAGAAAATTCAACCAATCTAATACAAACGAACCATATCGTCAGATTTGAGAAAAAAAAAATTTGTTTTGGAAAAGAAATCATTGGCTGCAGAAACGGTTTAAAATTTGATATAAATCAAAATTTTAAAAAAAGTAAAAGTATTTTTAATAATAAAATACTAAAGAAAAGCTTAACAGAATTTTCATTAAAAATTAAAAACGAATTTTTAAACTCCAGCTTTGTTTCTTTTGAATTTAAAATTGATGGGACTATTCTTTGGAAAAAAGACGTAATAGGTTGTTTTTTGAAAGATAAATCTTTGACAAAGCCAAGACTTGAGGTTTTTCTTGATAAATTTTTTCTTAATTTTGAAAAAGTTATTAAATCGAAAGTTTTGAATTTTTTTTATTTCTTAGTGAGAAAAGAGCTTCCATTTATTAGTCAACTTCAAAAGATAAAAAAAAACGGCGCCTGTAGAGCAATTAACTTTAGCGTTCTAGAAAATCTGGGACATTGTGAGAGAAAAAATATTAACGATTTTTTAAAACAACTAACCTCAGAAGAATTAAAAGAATACAGGAAGTTTGGCTTTAGAGTTGGAGTAAATTTCTTTTATTTTAACGGTAATAAACTTAGTCATTTAAAACAAATGCTTATAAATATTTTTTTTAAGTATGAAATGAAAACATTTATTGACGAGCCGATTTTTTCTTTAAATTTCAAAAAAAGTGTAAAAACTACTATCAACTTTTACAAAAAGTTAGGGTTTTACAAAATTCAAATCAATAAAGAACACTTTTTAGTTGATCATCAATATTTTGAATCTCTATCAAGGAAAGTTTATTTTTTTAAAAAACAAAAATTTTCATTCTTACCAAATAACAAGTTTGAAAAAATTTTCTTTAAAAACCCTAAGAAAATTTATGATTTTTAAAATGTCTAGTTATTAACTTGAATTAGTATTTTTTCTGTTCTATATAATAAAAAATGACATATATAGTAAAAGATGCTTGCGTAAAATGTAAATATATGGATTGCGTTGAGGTTTGCCCTGTCGATTGTTTTTACGAAGGTGAAAATTTTCTCGTCATTCATCCAGACGAATGTATTGATTGTGGAGTTTGCGAACCAGAGTGTCCAGTTGAGGCAATAAGTGACGATTCATGCGATGATGCGCAAAAATGGCTTGATATTAATAGAGAATATGCTGAAAAATGGCCAAATATTAATAAGATGGGAACTCCTCCGTCTGATAGTGATGAGTGGAAGGATGTAAAAAGTAAGTTCGAAAAACACTTTAGCCCTAACCCAGGAAAAGGTTCATAACATTTATCTTTAGTTTTTATTTTATTTATTATATTATTCACGCTTAATTAAAACGGAGACTTAATTGAAAAAAAAAGTTTTAGAACTAGATATCGGTGATCTAGTAGTTTATCCAACTTATGGTGTAGGTGAGATAGAAAACTTCGATACTTATGATATAGATGGATCGAAGCAAGATTTCATTTTAATAAATTTTAAACAAGATAAAATGAAATTAAGGATCCCCAGAGAAAAAGCGTCTAGTTCTGGATTAAGAAAATTAAGTAATAAAAACAGGCTTTCAAGAGCTTTAGATGTCTTAGCTGAGAAACCGTCAATAAAAAAAGATATGTGGATCAAAAGAGCAAAAGAATATGAGAAAAATATTAATAGTGGAGACCCAGTGCTTATTGCTGAAGTTGTAAGGGATCTTCATAAAAAAGAAGATTCTTTAGAACAACAATCTTATTCCGAAAGACAGATTTACCTCACAGCTTTAAATAGATTAAGCAATGAATATGCTGCCGTTCAAAATCTTGAAAAAAAAATGGCCAAAAACAAACTTGAAGAGTTACTAAATCAATAAATAGTCTTAATTTTTTGATTCGGCTTAAATTTATCATCTTTAAAATCATTAAGATTTGAGAAAATCTTTTGAGAATACATGCTTTGAATATTCATTTTATTTATTATATTTCCTATTAATTCTGGACTAGACGGAGCTGTTACAACTTTGATAGTTGGTGGTTTAATTGATTTTATTTGAATTTCTGATAATTTTGAGAAACTTAAAACCATTTTTTTAAATTTGTCATTGTAATTTTTTAATTCCTCCTTTGTGCTAATTAGTAGAAACCGATAAATTAGTTCCTCACTCTCTTGAATGGTTGCAAAAACAAAGGTTTTTTTATTTTTCTCAAACCTTCCTATATTTATATTTAAATTATTATGAGATCTTGATTCAAAATCTAAAATCTGTTTCTTATCAATTTTTAACCATTTACTTATATAATCAACGTTATTTTTTCCTGAATCTTGGTGAAGATCAAAAATTATTTTTGTCTTCTTTTTAGTGATTCCAATTAACGAATTTGGATTATTGATAAAATAGAAATCCTGATCAAATGAAAATTTAAATCCCAATGGTTTATGTACAAAACTATCTCTATAGAAAAATCCCTGCTCAGGTCTGTCTCCATAAATGATACCATCAATCTTTTTTAAGAAAATTTCTTTCCCTACTATTGGATTTAATTGAGTCTGTCCTTTGTAACTTTCAATTACCTCTTGAACCCTCTTTGATGAATTAGGGTGAGTTTTTAAGAGCTCAGAAACCTTATTCTTTATTTTAAGTATTTCTCTTTGAACCTCTGCATATTCCTCCATTATTCTTAAAAAGTTCGCCATTTCTTTTGCATCAAATCCTGCTCTTATCATATATCTCACAGCTAGCTGATCAGCTTGATATTCTTGAGACCTTGAGTAGGATAAAAGATAAAGTTGAGCTGACTGACCTAAAAGATTGTTAACAAAATTATTCTGTGAAAAAACATTCAGAATTTGTAATAGGACTCCGGTTCCAACACTTTTCGTATATCTTCTCGCTGAATGTCTGGCAGTTATGTGTCCAATTTCATGTGCAATAACTCCAGCTAGCTGAGCTTCATTTTGACATAGATATATTAACCCTCTTGTCAAATAAACAAACCCACCAGGGAGTGCAAATGCATTTATTATATGTGTATCTAAGATTGTGAATGTAAACTTTTTATCAGAAAGTTCTGATGTGCTGACTAAAAAATTTCCTAAGCTTTCAACATAATTTTTTAATTTTGGATTCTGATACTCACCGCCAAATTGTTTAATAATTTTTTGATGTTCACTTCTTCCAATTGCCTCTTCTTCACTTTCTGATAAAAGATTAAACTCACTATCTCCGGTTGCAGGATTTTTTTGACACCCTTGAACGAAGTTAAATAAAATAAAAATTGAAATTATTAAAAAGGAATATTTAATTTTATTTTTCATTATTAAATGATAGTTTGTTTGAGTGTTATTGTAAAAAATTAATGAAGAATAAGTTAAATTTTTTTATTATCATATTTTTGTTTTCTTTTGTGAGTAATATGTCACTCGCAAAGGATAATAAAAATAGAATCGCCCTTGGTGGAGGAATTTATAATTTTATGAAACACGGAAGTGATGATTTCAATCAATCTTCGATAGCTTATAATTTTGAATATTTTTCAAAAAAAAAGGCATTTGGATTTATCAAACCACTTTTAGGCTTTCTTGGAACGACTGAAAATGCATTCTATGGTTACTTTGGATTATCAACTGATCTTTATTTTTTTGATTGTAAGTGCTTTTTACTCTCCCCGAGTTTGGCAGTAGGTGCGTATGAGGATGGGGATCAAATTAGACTAGGACATACACTAGAATTTAGAAGTGGTGGGGATATTACATACAGATTTAGAAACAATGTAAGGGTTGGCGTTGGAATTTTTCATATCTCTAATGCAGGTTTGGGTTATAGAAATCCTGGTTCTGAACAAATAATTTTCAAATATCATATACCCTTTAATTAATTATGAAAAATTTCAAACCAATTTACATATTTTTTTTTATTATTATCATGATTTCATCAAACTTATATGCAAAGGATTCATCTAGATTTTCAGTTGGTTTGGGCATTTTTAATTATATGGAAGATGGTTCTCCGCCTCATAACGACCAATCTGGCATGATAAATCTAGAACTTCACAGTGGGAGAAAGATGTTTAATTTAATTAAGCCTTTTGCTGGATTTTTGGGAACCAATGAAAATGCATATTATGCTTATGGTGGATTCGGTATTGATGGTTATTATGGAAAAAAAAAGAATTTTGTTGTAACTCCTAGTTTAGCCTGTGGATATTACAAAGATGGAAACGAAATAAAGGCGGGAAATCCTCTAGAGTTTTATATTGGAATTGATATGTTTTACAGGTTTAAAAACAATGCGAGAATAGGGGTTGGTATTTTTCATATTTCAAACGCTGATAGTGGTAAAAAGAACCCTGGCTCAGAGACTTTAGTTTTAAAATATCAAATTCCTATGGGAAGGTAAAAGTGGTCTTATAGTTAAACTGGATATAACAAATCCCTCCTAAGGATTAATTTCTGGTTCGAGTCCAGATAAGATCACCAAATAAGAAAAAATGAAGCGTGAAATTAAAAATTTTTTTCTATCACAGATTAATGAACACGAGTTGGTTATAGAAAAAACAAAATCAAGTGTTGAGAGAAATTTTCTAAATCTCGTAAATATTTGTGTTAAGTCCTTAAAAAATGGGAAAAAAATTATTTTTTTCGGAAACGGAGGGAGTGCCGCAGACGCACAACATTTGTCTACAGAACTGACGGTTAGATTCTGCGAAAATAGAAAGTCAATCCCAGCTATATCTTTAGTAACAGATACATCAGCAATATCTGCTATCGGCAACGATTTTGGATTTAAATACATTTTTTCTAGACAACTTGAAGCAATAGGACAAGTTGGAGATGTCGCTATTGGAATAACAACTTCTGGCAAAAGTCAGAATGTACTGGAAGGGCTTCAATATGCCAAGGAGAATAAAATGAAATCAGTGGCTTTTACGGGAAGAAATATAAAAAAGATTGAAAAAATAACAGACGAAGTTATATCTATACCAGCTAAAAATACCTCAAGAATACAAGAAGCTCACATATTAATTGGTCAAATGTTATGCAACGCTTTGGAGTTCCAGCTTGGTCTTTCACCACTTATTAATGAAGAAAAATTTTAATTAAAAATGTCCTTAAAAATTTTAGCAAAACTTATTTTTGTTTTAATCATAACCTCATGTAATTTTGACTCTAATTATTTTCCACACAATGAAGGTAAAAAAATTTTTTATGATGTTTTTTTTGAAGACAAAGAAAAAACAAAAAAATCTTACAGACAGAGTTTTTATTTTCTGCCTAGAGTAAATAATGCAATACCAGTTCTGAAAAATGATGGAGAAATAACTTTCTATGTTTTTGAGGATGAGGGCATTTTTAAAAAAAACACTAATGACTTTTTTTCTGCAAATGAGAATGAGAACAAACAGCTGCTCATAGCCTTTCCTATTATTAAGGACACTCAATGGGAAACAAATGACAAAACTAGCCTGCAGATGAAATTAGGTTATGACAGGATATACGATACAAATCTGCCTTTTAAATTAACAAACAAAATTGAAAGCATTAATGAGACAGTTTCAATAAACGGAAAAAAAATTAAAAATTGTATAAAGATCTCAGGTTACGGTAAAACGAGTTACAATCCAGGACCTCCATTGGATGTGATAAATATTGAAGTTTTTTCTACTTCTTGGTTTGCTAAAGATTATGGTCTTGTAAAGTACATCAGAGAAGAAAAATCCGATTCAGAAACAATGGGTAAAATCTTTTACGAAAAAAATATGTTAATAAATGATTGAATAACTATATTATAATAATACCAGTAGACGTGATTAATTATAATGAGAATGTTTAAAAGATCAAAAAAAGGTCTTTATGACCCAAAAAATGAAAAAGATTCCTGTGGGATTGGTTTTGTCGCTAATATTTATGACATCCCCTCTAGAAAAATTGTAGAAAATGCTTTAAAGGTTTTAGGCAATCTTACTCATCGAGGTGCAGTTAGCGCTGACCCAAAAGCCGGAGATGGTGTAGGGATTTTGGTTCAGATACCTCATCAATTTTTTCAAGGCGAGCTATCAAAGAAAAATGTAATTCTTCCTAGACCAGATGATTATGCAATTGGCATGTTTTTTTTACCACGAGATCAAGAAGAAAAACAACACTGCATCAACGTGATCGATAAGTATCTTACAAAACTGAAGCTTGAAAATCTTTTTATCAGAGAAGTCCCGAGAAATAACGAAGTTCTTGGTGAGTCAATAAAAGGTAATGAGCCGTCAGTCATTCAGATATTTATAAAGCAAAAATTTCAAGCTAGCAAAATTAATGAGTTTGAACAGAGACTTTTTATTGCAAGGAGAAGAATAGAGATTGAACTGAAATCATTTGATTTCTACATCTCTTCATTATCAAGTAGAGTTATTGTCTACAAAGGGATGATTATGTCTGACAGTCTCAAAGACTTCTATCTTGACCTAAAAGACGAAATGTTTATTTCCTCACTTGCTATTATTCATCAAAGGTTTTCAACCAACACATTCCCAAGTTGGGAGTTAGCTCAACCTTTCAGATTCTTGTGTCACAATGGTGAAATCAATACATTGAGAGGTAATGCAAATTGGATGAACGCAAGAGCATCAGTTTCAAATTCTGAATTTTTTTTAAAAGAGTTTCAAAATTTGAATCCATTAATTTTTGATGGTTTGTCAGATTCTGCTGCCTTTGATAATGCTCTTGAATTTTTAATGATGGGAGGCTATAGCATCGAACACGCAATGATGCTGTTAATACCAGAAGCCTGGGAAAAAAATATTCAGAATTCTTCAATGAAAGATTATTACGAATATTATTCCAATTACATAGAGCCGTGGGATGGACCGGCAGCCATGTGTTTTACCAATGGGAAAAAAATAGGGGCCATTCTTGATAGAAACGGGTTAAGACCGTCAAGATATGTTCAAACTGACGATGGTATGATCCTTCTTTCATCTGAAATGGGTGTATTGAATATTGACCCTAAAACAGTTGTAAAGAGGTGGAGACTCGAACCTGGAAAGATCTTTCTAATAGATTTAATTGAAAAAAGAGTTATTGATAACGAAGAGATAAAATCAAAACTATCAGCAAAATATGACTATAGAAAGTCGCTAGATAAATCACAGATTTTTCTTGATGATCTGGAAACTGCAGATGAAATCACTTTTTTAGAAGAAGATGTTTTAAAAAAGATGCAAGTTTGTTTTGGTTATACAAAGGAGGATATTAATTTCTTTATAGAGCCTATCCTAAAACTTGGTATCGAACCAATAGGTTCTATGGGTACAGATACTCCAATATCACTTCTTTCAGACAAACCAAAGCTTCTCTTTTCTTACTTTAAACAATGTTTTGCACAAGTCACTAACCCCCCAATCGACCCTATTAGAGAAGAACTAGTAATGTCTCTTGATATGACACTTGGAGAAAAACCAAATATTTTTGATTCACCAGAGCAGAATACAAATGCAAGACTTGAGTTAAAGCAACCTATATTAACCAACAAAGAAATTTCTAAAATTAAGAATATTGAAAATAACACTAAAGGAAAACTTAAAGCTTCTGTCATAGAAATTCTATTTAAAAACTCAACCAAAGAAATTGAATTGAGAGATGCACTTGAGAGAATCTGTTTTGAGGCTAAATCACAAATTCTAGATGGGTCAAATATTTTAATTCTTTCTGACAAAAACGTTTCCAAAGTCAATGCTCCAATTCCGTCTTTATTAGCCGTTTCTGCGATTCATCATTACTTAATAAAGGAAGGGTTGCGAATGAAGACAAGTTTGGTTATCGAAACTGGTGAAGCTCGAGAACTTCATCACTTCGCAGTTTTATTTGGATATGGAGCTGAAGCTATTAACCCTTACTTAGTTTTTGATACGATACACAACTTAGTTGGGGACAAAAACTACAACGTATCTGAGAACAATTTTATAAAAGCATCTGGTAAAGCGATTCAAAAAATAATGTCAAAAATGGGAATATCTACTCTCAAATCATATTGTGGAGCTCAAATCTTCGACGCTGTTGGAATCTCAGAGGACGTGATCGATAAATATTTTCCAGGTACTGCCACCTTAATTGGAGGTTTGACTCTTCGACAAATAAAAGAAGAGACAATAAACAGATACTCACAATCATCTTTAATAAACAAAGAAACCACTAACCTAGATGTGGGAGGTGAATATGCTTTTAGAATAAGAGGAGAAAAACATGCTTGGTCACCAAAAACCATTACTAATCTTCAAAAAGCAGTAAGAATAAATTCTAAAGAATCATTCAAAGAGTTCTCTGAAAAAATTAATGATCATAATAAATCTATGTTCACAATCAGAAGCCTGTTTGAATTTGAGAAGCGCCGCCCAATACCATTAAAACATGTTGAACCTGCGTCCGAGATTGTTAAAAGATTTTCTACAGGGGCAATGTCTTATGGATCAATTTCACGAGAAGCCCACACTACCCTTGCATTAGCAATGAATAGAATTGGCGGTAAATCTAATACTGGTGAGGGCGGCGAGGAACCAGAACGATTTATAACACTAAAAAATGGTGATTCAATGAAAAGTGCTATTAAACAGGTAGCTTCAGGAAGGTTTGGAGTTACAACAGAATATTTAGTAAATGCTAAAGATATTCAGATAAAAATTAGCCAGGGAGCGAAGCCAGGTGAAGGTGGACAACTTCCAGGTCATAAAGTAGATGATAAGATAGCAAGCGTTAGACACTCAACACCTGGTGTTGGTTTGATCTCTCCACCTCCCCACCACGACATCTATTCCATAGAGGACTTGGCACAGTTAATTTACGACCTTAAAAATGTTAATCAACAAGCTAGAATTAGTGTAAAATTAGTGTCTGAATTTGGAGTTGGAGTCGTTGCTGCTGGGGTTACTAAATGTAAAGCTGACCACATAACAATCGCTGGATATGACGGAGGAACTGGTGCATCTCCTCTTACATCAATTAAAAACGCTGGTACACCATGGGAACTTGGTTTGGCAGAAACGCATCAGACTCTTGTAATGAATAAATTAAGAAACAGAATTTCTCTTCAAGTTGATGGCGGTTTGAAAACGGGCAGGGATGTTGTTGTCGGTGCATTGTTAGGCGCTGACGAATTTGGATTTTCTACTGCTCCTCTGGTCTCAGTGGGATGTATAATGATGAGAAAATGTCATTTAAATACATGTCCTGTAGGTATAGCAACTCAAAATGAATCATTAAGGAAGAAATTTCAAGGTACGCCAGAGCATGTCATAAACTATTTTTTCCTCGTTGCAGAAGAGGTAAGAGAAATTATGTCTGAATTAGGAATTGAAAAATTCGAGGATCTTATTGGCAGGTCGGAGCTTATGACTAAAAATAAAGCTATTGAGCATTGGAAAGCTAAGAATATTGATCTTTCCAAGATCTTATACAAACCAGAATTCGAGAATAGAGATGATGTGTTTAATTCATCAGAGCAGGATCACGATCTAGATCAAGTATTTGACATAAAACTTATAGAAGAAAGTAGCCCAGTAATTGAAAAAAAGGTTTCAACCATTACCATAAATAAATTAGTGAAGAATACCGACAGAAGTCTTGGAGCCATGCTCTCTGGTATCATTGCTAAAAAATTCGGTCACAAAGGACTCAGAGAAGATTCAATAGTTATTAATCTTGAAGGAACTGCAGGACAAAGCTTAGGAACTTTTTTATCTTCAGGCATTACAATATCCTTGTCTGGCGAAGGAAACGATTACGTGGGCAAGGGTCTTTCTGGCGGAAAAATAATAATCAGACCATTCAAAGACTCAACCTATAAGTCAGAAAAGAATATCATAGTTGGTAATACAGTTTTGTACGGAGCAATTTCGGGTGAATGTTATTTTTCAGGAATGGCTGGTGAAAGGTTTGCAGTTCGAAATTCTGGAGCGATAGCTGTTGTTGAGGGTACCGGTGATCATTGCTGTGAATACATGACAGGTGGTGTGATTATGGTTCTTGGAAATACAGGTGTAAATTTTGGTGCTGGTATGAGCGGTGGCATTGCCTATGTCTATCAAAAACAGAAGGATTTTAAAAATAAATGTAACATGTCTATGGTAAACATCTTAGGCGTCAAGAAAAGTAAACACATTTTACCTGAAAAACTTTTTGACAAGTATAATTTTCTATTTAATGATGAATTGAGGATAAAAGAAATGTTAAAAAAACACCTTAATTATACTGGTTCATCAATTGCAGAATCAATACTAGATAATTTTGAAAATGAACTCCAGAATTTCGTAAAGATCCTTCCTATAGATTTTGAAAATGTTTTATTAGAACGAATTGGCAAAGAAACAGATTCCAAGGTTGTAAATCTATGGCAAAAGTAACAGGATTTCTAGAACACGATAGAGCTGAAAGTAAATCGATAGCGCCAAAATCTCGCTTAAGAAATTTTGATGAGTTTGTACTTCCATTTCCTGAAAAAACATTAAACGAGCAAGCATCTCGTTGTATGGATTGCGGAATTCCTTACTGCCACGACTCGTGCCCAATTAACAACATTATTCCAGAATGGAATAATCTTGTTTATGAAAAGGATTGGAAAGTAGCACTAGATGTTCTTCATTCAACTAACAATTTTCCAGAATTTACAAGTAGAATATGTCCCGCTCCTTGTGAGGCAGCATGCACACTCAACATAGACGACAGTCCTGTAACAATTAAAAGTATTGAAAGATCCATCATTGATAAAGCTTACGAAAACGGGTGGATACTTCCAGTGATTAATAACAAAAAAACTAACAAAAAAATTGCAGTTGTTGGTTCTGGCCCAGCTGGCCTTGCTTGTTCACAGCAGCTTGCAAGGGCTGGACATGACGTTAAATTATTTGAAAAAAATGACAGAATAGGCGGATTACTAAGGTATGGGATTCCTAATTTTAAAATGGAAAAACATCTCATTGATAATAGAATTGAGCAGATGAAGCTTGAAGGAGTTTCATTCGAATGTAATGTCAAAATAGGAGAGGATATATCTATGAATAGATTACTCAAAGATTTTGATGCTATAGTTTTGGCTTGTGGTTCTGAACAACCAAGAGACTTGAAAATTCCTGGAAGAGATTTAAAAGGAATTCACTTTGCAATGGACTTTCTAACTCGTCAAAATAAAATTTGTGAAGGAGACAAAATTAAGATTGAACCAGAGTTCTCCGCTAAGAACAAAAACGTCATTGTTATTGGTGGAGGAGACACTGGGTCGGACTGTATTGGAACATCAAATCGTCAAGGTGCAAAATCAGTAACCCAACTTGAAATTTTAGAAAAACCTCCAGCTAAAGAAAACAAGATGTTAACCTGGCCAAACTGGCCTCTAAAGTTAAGAACTTCATCATCACACGAAGAAGGTGCAAATAGAAATTGGAGTGTTTCAACAAAGCTGTTTAATGGTCAGAAGAATGTAGAGAGTTTGACCTTGAAAAAAGTTGAATGGAAAAAAAATGAGGAAGGACAAATGGTCATTAAAGACAGTCAAGGGAAAGAATCTGAAGTTGAGCTGAAAGCTGATTTAGTTTTATTAGCTATGGGTTTTGTTCATCCTATTAAAGACAAACTTGTAAAAGATTCAGGAATTAAACTTGATAAGAGAGGCAATGTTGAAGCAAATGATATTGATTATAAAACAAATATAAAAAAGGTTTTTGTTTCTGGAGACATGAGAAGGGGACAATCTTTAGTTGTTTGGGCAATAAAAGAAGGAAGACAAGTAGCTCATAATGTTGACAAATTTTTGATGGGAACTACAAAACTTCCCTTTTGAAGATAATAAAATATTTATTTTAACTTAAAAACCAAACTTCTTAAGCTCAGTTGACTATGAACGACAAAATGTCTTTTTTACTTACAAGTTGTGGAAGGCTAAATCTATTGGATCAAACTCTAGAAAGTTTTTTTAAATTTAATAACTTCCCATTAGAAGAACTTTATTTAACTGAAGATTCTGCAGATCAAGACGTATACAAGAAAATTAACAAAAAATGGGGTAAAAAGCTTAACATTCTTTTCAATAAAAAGAAAAAGGGTCAGATAAAATCGATTGTTGACGCTTATAAGTTAATTAAGACACCTTATATTTTCCATTGTGAGGATGATTGGGTTTATAAGAGAAAAAATTTTATTCAAGATTCATTAAAGGTTTTAGACTATGATTCCAAGATTATCCAAGTGTGGCTTGAAAGTCAAAAAAGTGCAAGTAGGCTTGATATTTTTAGTTACGGTCCTTTAAAAAAGCACAGAGGAGTTGAATTTAGAGAAGTATATTGTAAAGAAGGCTGGGAATGGGGATACTTCTCATTTAGACCTGGAGTTAAAAGAATGAAAGACTACAAATTAATTGGAGGGTATGAAAAATATAAGAATGAACTGGATATCGGTGTATCATACAAAAAGCTCGGTTACTACACTGTAATTTTAGAAAAATACGCTGTTGAAGATATTGGCTTGGATCAAACTATATTTGATCCAACCAGAAAGTGGCCTAAACGAAGAAAAACTAATGCTCCTACTGGTTTGAAAAGGCTGTGGAAGCATTTAAAAAAATTTAGGTTTTAATCTTACTATTGTTTTTTATTTTTTTGGCGTTCTTCATATATAGCAAGTTTGGCTTTATAATCAGTTTCTGAAAGGTTGTGCCAACCTATACAAAAGCCTGTGGGTGATCTTCCACATCCACATTCGTTTTTATTGTTCATACAATTCTCCTAAAAAGAATATAGTACCTATTTATCAAAAAAAGAAGGATTAATTTATATAAAAATTCTCATTAAATTTTTTCTCATGCACAAAAAATAGAATTTAAAATAAGAATATTTATAAAAAATATTTTTTCATTTTGGAAAGAATAGATGGGTGAAAATAAATTTCATAAAATTTTTTTTTTTTTTATTTCCTGCAAAACATCATATCTAAAATCTTTTTGGGCTTTGCTAACTGAAAAAATTAATACCGAAAGATTTTTTTTTATTATAGTTTTATTACTTATCCCTAATTCGAAACTTTTATATAAGAGAAAAATTAAGTCAATTCTAGAATCATAGGTTCGAGACAAAACTAATTTACTATTTTCATTCCATAGGTTATTTACTAAGTGATACCGAGTTAAGAAATCTTTCTCAACTTTTTCAATACATGACCAGTGATTAATAGAATGTTTAATGAGATCATTAGAGTAAGATTTAAATCTTTCTTCTTCTTCAAATAATTTTTGTAGAATTAAAAAAAAACTAAAAGCAAAAGAATTAACTTCAATTCGTTCTAACTTTTCAAATCTTTTGGAAAAAATCTTTTTATAAATGTTGTTATGTAATAGCTTTATTTTTTTTTTGAAAGGTTGATTAAATAAAATCTCTATAGTCATCATTACCAAAAAGAAACTAAGAGAAAAAAGAATATCTTTTTTAGATTTTGAATCATTAAAGATTAATTTTGGGTTATAGTCTTTTTGACTATATTTAATTTGCCATAATTTAGCTTCTTCAAAGTGCTTTTTAATCATTTAAAAAAAAGTATTGCGATATAAATTATCAATTTTTATCTTATAAATTATAAAGATATGAACTTCAAAAAAAAAAAAAATTCTAAGAATAAAGTTTTCAATATTTTAGGATTAATGTTGTTACCTATTATTGTAGTAATATTACTAGAATCGAGCTTAAATTTTGTTAGTGATTCCGAAAACGACTATGAAAAATCGAGCTCTAAATCTCAACTACAAACTAAAAATAATTTGCTCGAAGAAAAAGAACCTATTGAATTTAAAAAAAAAGAAGATTTAGTTTTTTCGAATAAGGATCTAGAAGTACAAAATTCAAATGTGAAAGACGCTTTTAATAAGAAAACCAAAAATGATAATATTGCAAAAAGAGAAATTAAAAAAGATAAAGAAAAACTATCACTAAACTTAAATACAAAAAAAAAAGATTCATTCAAAGATTCTGAGGATCCAATGATGACGGTGAATCTTTTACATAAAGGACTTAAACAAATTAGTTCAAACAATAATTCTGATTTAAAAAAAGTATTAAAAGTAATCAATCGAACTTACGATGCTGAAAAAATGCTTAAAATGATAATCGGAGCAGCTTGGAAAAATCAAGATAATGAGAAAAAGAAGGAATTAATCGTGGTTTTTAAAAAATATATTTCAAAAAATTATGTAAATCGATTCTCAAAAATTCAAGATGTAAGTTTTAGCAATGAAAAAAAAGAAAAAATTTCGTCAGATTTTTTTTTAGTTAGAAGTAATCTTATTATTAAACAAGAAAAAATAAGCATAGATTATTTATTGCATTTAAAAGATAATACATGGAAAATATTTGATGTTTTACTAGATGGTTCTGTTAGTGAGATTGCAACCAAAAAATCAGAATTTCGTATATATATAAAAGAAAAAAGAATTGACGACTTAATTAAAGCACTCAAAAAATTTAATGGTCAAACACCAAGCTGAGTTTACATTTTAAATGATTAATATTAACCATATCAAAAAATCAAAAAAAAGTTTTGAAGAAATAAAACTTATATTCTATCTAGATTTATTGATTATTCCAGCACACTAAATCAGAGTATTGAGAATTTAGATATTTAATTAAGAGATGTGACGGTGGATAAAATTCAAAACTAATTTCAAAGATGTCTTTTTCTTTCAAGATTGTATTGGCTTTATAAAAAAAATAAGAATTATCTATCGGACTTGAAACCTTTTTTATAACACCTTCAAACACAGTTGAGGATCCTCTTTTAATTTTATCAAAAGTTTTTATTTTTAAATTTTTTAATTTTCCAACTTGTAGTTCAGGTATTTTAAATTCTAGTAGGGGTCCGATTTCGTCTGCACAGGTGAATTGCATAGAATCATAATTTTTGGCTTTTACATCAAGTAGATATGTCGAAAAAAAAAAAATAGTTAAGAGTATAAATTTAGTATTTATCATTAAATTTTTTGTTATAAAATTTATAAAATTAAAAATTTCACCATGGTAAAGAGTCTTCTTCATCAAATAGCCCTCCACTAGGTCCATCATCATTTAAAATAGCAAGATGTACAGATGTTTTGTAACTATCTTCTACTTCAATTGGAGCATTTGGCCCACCTAGTTCAGTTTTTACCCATCCAGGATGCCCAGAATTAACTTTAATATTTGTATCTTTCAGTTCGAGTGCTAGATGAATAGTAAAAGCATTTAAGGCTGTTTTTGAAGAATTGTATGCAAGTTCCTTGGCCGGAGAAATTGGAGAATCTTTTGCAGAATGTAAGGTTAAAGAACTTAAAATTGTCGAAACATTTACGATTCTCCCTGCATCTGATTTTTTAATTAATGGAAGTAATTTTTGCGTAAGTGTCACAACTCCAAAAAAATTTGTTTGAAATGTATCTTTTAGATCTTTCTCACTTACAGTAGAACTATTAGTAACAAATAAGTTTCCTGTTAAGAGGACACCTGCATTATTTATTAATATATCAAGTTTTTGGTAATTTTTCTGGATATGATCAAAAACCCTTTGTGGAGATTCAGAATCAAATGCGTCATATTGAACTAAGTC
Organism: uncultured Alphaproteobacteria bacterium; assembly: GCA_902550225.1. Taxonomy (GTDB): domain Bacteria; phylum Pseudomonadota; class Alphaproteobacteria; order Methylaequorales; family Methylaequoraceae; genus Methylaequor. The sequence continues at coordinate 60,337 of CACCYL010000003.1, read as the reverse complement.
AGCATTTAGTCCTTGAGAAGATAATTTTTTTAAGGCTTCTTCTCCTTTATTTAGGTCTCTTGAGCCTAAAATGACTTTTATTCCTTTCTCTGCAAGCTTTTTTGCAGTTTCAAATCCTATTCCTCTGTTTGCACCTGATATAAAAGCTACTTTTTCCATAATTCACTCCTTAAGTTTTTAAATTGTTCACTCTATTATAAACCGAAAATTTAATATTCAAGCATTCAAAATATTAAAAACGTCTTTTGAATTTTCTAAGAATGAGAAGTGCTTACAATTATCAATTATATGGTATTTATCCAGCTTTAAAAGCCTTTGCGTTTGACGCCTTTCAGATTCATTTGCCCAATCATCAATTCCGTATACAAGTTTGACTGGTACTTTGGTTTTTTTATAAATTTCTTTAATTTCATTATTTTCTTTAAATTTTTGCAGAACATTTCGGAAATGATAAACGTAATCCTTTTTTTTTAAAGAAGTACATAGTAAGTTTAAGTATTCATCTGAGAGATTTCTTGGATTGATGAAACCACCTCCCATAACATTTTTAAGAATAAACTTATTTTCGAGACTTGAAAATATGTTTCCAATAAGAGGTAGACTTATATTAAATAAAATAAATTTTGCAAAAAAATTACCTCTTCGAATTCCTTCCCCAAAATATGAGTCATAATCATATGGGTTAAACATAAAAATTTTTTTTACTTGTTTTGGAAGTCTTGTAGAAACGCTTGCAGATAAAACCGCACCGATAGACTCTCCGGCAATTCTAAGATTATTGATTTTTAAGTTTTTTATAAATTCAGTGATAGAATTTGTAAAAAAATTAAGATCATAAATTGTTTTAGAGTTTATCGGTGAGTCTCCAAAACCAGGAAGATCAATTGAGTATACAGTATTCTTACTTTTAAGTAATTCGGCAAGTTTATCAGAGTATTCTAATCTATTCCTGAAAGTATGTAGAAGAAGGATTGGCTTACCTTTACCAATCTTTTTATATCTAAAATATGTACCGTCGTTTAATTTAAATTTTTTAATTTCCAAAGCAACACCCCTACTAGATAATATAAAAGTTTTTATACTTTAACAAACTAAGAGTTTCTTTACAATTTTTAATATGTTGTATAACAATAATAAAAAAAAATTAATTTGTAAGAAGATTAATTAATTGTTTCTCAAGGTTTTTACTTATTAATTTGACTCCTTTGGGATTTGGATGCTTCCCATCGTCTAAATTAAGATTTGGATTAAGTGCCACTCCTTCTAATAAAAAAGGAAGAAAAGCAACTTTATGTTTACTTGCAAGTTCAGGATAAATTTCATCAAAATTAGTTTTATATTTATTTCCATAAGTTTCTTGTGAAAGCATACCAGCGAGGAGTATCTTAATGTTTTTTTTGTGCAAAATTTCTAGAATACTATTTAAATTTTGTTTTATTAAATCTGTATTAATTCCTCTTAACATATCATTAGCTCCTAAACACAAAATCACAATATCAAGTTTTTTATTTTCAAGTAGCCAACTCAATCTATTAAGTCCACCAGATGTGGTATCTCCAGAAACACTAGCATTTATAATTGTAACATCGAATCCTTTTTTTTTTAGGTTCTTCTCTAAAACGTTAGACAAGTGAAATTCCTCATCTAACCCGTATCCAGACATTAGGCTATCTCCAAATAATGCAACTTTTAGGTTACAATATGCTTTCGTTGATATAAAGTTTACACCAATAAAAAGATATAATAGAAAACTTAATATGAACGCTCTGTATAAACTTAAAAACATAAATCTTAATTATTTGTTAAATGGAAATAATATCAAAATTTTAAAAAATATAAATTTTGAAATTAAAAAAAACGAAAGAGTAGCTATTATTGGTGAGAGTGGATCTGGAAAAACTAGTCTTTTAATGCTTATGTCTGGTTTAGAAACTCCAACTAATGGTTCAATTATTTTCGATAAAGAAGATTTATCTAAAATTAATGAAAAAAGAAGGACTGAAATAAGAAAAAAAAAAATTGGACTGATATTTCAACAATTTTTTTTAATACCTAATTATACCGCTCTCGAGAATGTTATGTTTCCGATGCAAATTAATAAAATTAACAATGAAAAAGAAAAAGCTATCTCAATTCTTGAAGATTTCGGTTTGGTGAATCGTAAAAATAACCTTCCCTCAGAACTATCTGGAGGTGAACAACAGAGGGTGGCTATTGCAAGAGCAATTTCATTTGATCCAGAAATTGTGTTAGCTGATGAGCCTACGGGAAATTTAGATAGTAAGAATACGGAACTGGTTTCTAATTTACTTTTAGAATATTCGAGAAAAAAAAAAATTTGCTTAATTCTAGTAACTCATAACATGAATCTTGCGCGAAAGTGTGACAGAATAATGAAGTTGATGGATGGCCAGATAAAGCTTTAAATATGACCTACAAAAAATATTTTTTAATTTATATTAAAGAGTTAACTAAAAATAAATCCAAAATTACTAGGGTTTTTTTCACAATTTTTGTAAGTTTATTAATTTTTTCAACAGTTACAATTTTCAAAAATAGTATTGTAAATGAAATAAAAAATAATTCAAAGATTCTTCTTGGTGGTGATTTTGAAATATCAACAAAAAATAAAGTTTTAAATTCAGATTTATTGGAAAATTTAAAAAAAAAATTTTTAATAACAGAGGTTATTGAATTCACATCTATTATAAAAACTAATAAAAAAGAAAGTAAGGCCACAAGAATTAAAGTGATTGATAATTTTTATCCACTGGTTGGAGAAGTCAAGGTTGAGCCCCGTAATTCACTACAAATTTTAAAGAATCGGTCAGACGGTATTCTAATTGACAAAACAACAAAAAATAATCTTGATCTTAAACTGGGTGATAAAATTAGAATACAAAATTTTGAATACGAAGTTATTGGTGTAATTGATAGCCTTCCAGAAATAGGAAGTTATTTTCTCTTTGGAGATCAAGCTCTGATAAATAAATCTGGATTTGAAAATTTTAAAATAAATAATCTCGGAAGTTTTATAAATTATAAATACAAAATGTTGAATAAAAATTCTAAACAAGAGATACCTCAGTATTTAACCAAAGATAAAGATATTTCTATAAAACTCCCGAAAGATATAAGTCAGAATCTAAAAAAGACTATAGAGAATTTTATCTATTTTTTAACCATTGTTTCAGCATCAGCTATTCTGATCTCTGGTATAGGCCTAAAGAACTCACTACTTTCATTTCTTAGTCATAATCAGATGAAGATTGCAATTTACAAATCATTAGGGTTGAGCTCTAAAAATATAAAGGTTTTATACTATCTTCAAATGCTTACGATTCTTTTTTTTTGTTCTTTAATTACTTATATTTTAGGCTTATTTTTAATTACATTTTTTGATAATATTCTTTCAAATTTACTAAAAATTGAACTTAAAGTTGAATTCAAAATATACGAATTTTTAGTTATTCAATTCTTTAGTGCAGTAATTTTTCTCATCTTTGCTAAACCAGCTTTAGACACTATTAACCAAATAAAAGTTAGAAATTTATTTAGAAATAGTAATTCAAACTTGAGCTTTAATTATAACAGAAAATCAATATCAGAAATGGTTATATATTTACTAATTTTTATTTCTACATTTTGTATTATAAATGTAAAACCCCTTCAAACAGCCTTTTTCTTTTTTTTCTTTTTTATTATAACTTGTTTTTATTACTATCTGTCCAAATTTTATATTTTAATTTTGAATAAAATTAAAAATATACAAAATATTTCTTTTAAAATAGGAATTAAAAATCTAGATCATTATCAAAGTCTAAATTCAATGATAATTATGACTATGGGAGTAGGTGTAACTACTTTATTATTTTTAGGGATTTTATCTTCTAATATTAACAGAGAAATTCATAGTTCTATACCTAGAGACGCTCCTGATTATTTTTTTTTAGGAATACAAAAAGATGAGAAAAATTTATTCTCAAAACAAATTTATGAGATTGATAATCAAGCAAAGCAACAAATTGTTCCAATTATTGCTGCAAGGATTGAAGCGATAAATAATATACCTCCCAAAGAATTTGTTAATAAAAAAAATGAAAGCTATTGGTTTGTTAATGGTGAAAGAAGAATATCGTGGTTTAAAGTTCCTCCCTCTAATAATCAAGTTATAGAGGGTGAATGGTGGAATTTTGACGAAACAAAAAAATTGAAACTTTCCTTAGATTTTAAGGTTGCAAAAGACTTGAATTTAAAAATTGGAGATTCAATTAGATTTAATATTTACGGAAATTCAGTTTCTGGAGTTATTACGAACTTTAGAACAGTAAATTATAAGGATTTGAATATTAATTTTGCAATTCTATTTAATCCTAAATATGCATCTAACATTCCTCATGAATTCATGTCTACCATTAAGTTTGAAAATCGAGAACTAGTAAATCTTAATGAACTATTAAATAAATTACCAAATATTACTTATATCAAATTATCCGATTATATAAATAAAACTAAGAATTTTTTAGATAAGATGTTTATTATTAGTATTTTTATGTCAGGTTTTGTTGTTGCGATCGGCCTTGTTGTAGTTTCGAATGCAATAAGTGTAATGGGGAATTTAAAAGTTTATCAAAATCTAGTCTTTAGAATCTTAGGTTACGAACGAATTGGTATTATCAAATTACTACTATTTGAGTCTCTAATAATTTTTGTACCAATTATGTTCTTTTCATTATTTTTTGCTTTCATACTTACCTATATCCTAATAACAGTTTTTTTTAATATTGAATGGTATTTTTCTTTTAAAATTCCTTTTCTAATATCTGGAATATCTTTGAAAGTATTAGTATTGACCTTATTAGTATCAAACAGAAGGTATTTTAATTTAAATATTTATTCATTATTAAGAAATGAATAGAAAGGGAACTCATTATAACTAAGTTCTTTAAAAAACAAAAAAGATATTTACCAAAATAAAAAGTAAACAAATTAAAATTAGTAGAGACCAAAATATTTTTTTTATTAAATCAAATTCATCCATAAATTTTAAACTAAGGTTAAATCAATAGGCAATTATTTTAATTAGTTTTTTAATCTTCAAGAATAATTTTTAAATGCTAATCTTATCATCTGAAAAATCAAGTGGAAATATTATGTCTTCAAATTAATTAAATTAAGTTATTGTAGCTTGAAATAGACTCATTTTTTAAATTAAAAGTTTTGGTTCTAAATATTTATTTATTCTTTTCTGAATGCTTAAATTAGAAAATTATTTTCTAATTTCTTTAGAAAGTTCATTAGCGCTAATAAATGCGCCCTCAACTCTACTATTAATAAACCAATCACCACAAACTGCAATTTTCGCTTTGTGATCAATAAAAAAATTTTCTATAGGAGAACATTCAGCTTCAACATATTTCCATTGATGAATTTTGATTATATTTGATTTCGATAAATCATAATTTAGAAACTTACTAGACTTACATAATAAATGTTTTAAAACTTTTTCTTTAGAGGTATTCATATTTTTAGAAGCATATTCATAAGAAGAGTTAATTATTAAACAATGTTTATTGATTCTACCGGGTTTAGAATTATTTATAGCGAACCAAGCTATATCTTCGTTTTCGACTAGTGCTGCATCATAGTCTAAATTAAGTGGTTTGTTCATTCCGACCATCAAAGAAAAACAGCCTTTCATTTTTATCTTTTCAATTGAAGAATAAAAAGAAATTTTATTTGAAATTAACTCCAATGATTGCTGAGCTGGAATGCTCAATATTACCCAATCATATAAGCCACATGATTTTTTATTTTGGTCATAAAGATTCCATTTATAATTTTTCCTAACTATTCTTTCAATTTTTGTACTTAAAATTACGTTACAGTTTTTAGACAGATGTTTAACAATAGAGTCCATATTTGGTACGCCGACAAAAAATTTATCTCCATCTTCGATCAACTTAATTTTGTTTAAATATTTACCTTCAAAATATGCAAGTCTAAAGTTCCACGGCTCTATTATTTTCTGAGTAAATAAATCTAAAAGAAAATTTTTAAAATCACCTGTGTCTATTTTAAAGAATTGGGCTCCGTGATCAAAATTAAATGGAGTCTCTCTTCGGGTTGACATTCTTCCACCTACATTTTTAGATTTTTCAAAAACCTTTACATCAAAATTTTCTTTCATCAAAGAGGCAACAGTTATTCCTGCTAAACCTGCGCCTATAACAGCAATATTTTTTTTCATTTCAAGTTTAAATCTATTAAAAAAATATAATTCACAAAAGAGAAAAATTTTTTGCAGTAATCCTTGCCCAATTCAAACTGACATTAACGTGATTTTAACGGAATTTGAATTAGTTACATCATCATTTCTGTAATATAGGTTTATGAAATTTATAATCCTCACATATAATTATAATTTATCTTTGAATCTTACTAATTATATGTAAAGTTTGATGAGTGGTTGATTTTGAAGTTACAGTCATTGGTGGTGGTGTCGTTGGATTATCAATTGCAAGGGAACTTACTTTATCAGGTAAAAAAGTTCTAGTAGTTGAAAAGAATAGTTCATTTGGTCAAGAAAATAGTTCTAGAAATAGTGGTGTAATTCACGCTGGAATTTATTATCCCCATTATAGTTTTAAAAATAAGTTTTGTGCAGCCGGAAATGTTAGCTTGTATTCATATGCAAAAGAAAGAGGTATTGAATTTTCAAATTGTGGTAAGATAATTGTTGCAACTAGCAAAAAGGAAGAAAAAAAACTTAATCAAATAATTCTAAATGCTGAAAGAAATGGCTTAATTTTGGAAAAACTTTCGCAAAGGCATCTTAAAGAGCTTGAACCCGAGTTAGTTGGCGAAATAGGTTTGCTCTCAAGAACAACGGGTATAATTGACATTCACGATTTAATGCTTAATTTTGTAACCGATATTGAAAATAATGGTGGGGTAGTAAGTTTTAATTCGGAGTTTTCTCATAGTGTTAATAAAACTAATCATATTTCTTTTTTCTTAAAAAAAGATAAAAACAAGGAAGTAAAAACAAAATCTATAATTAACTCTACAGGGTTGTACAGCCATCTTATAGCCAAAAAAATTGATGGTATTAATGTTGATGACATACCTGTAATTAGATATGTAAAAGGAAATTATTTGTCTTTATCAGGAAAATCACCTTTCAAAAAATTAATTTATCCGCTACCTGAAAAAAACGGATTAGGAATCCACTCAACTATAAATCTTGATGGTGTTACAATTTTCGGTCCTGATACAGTTGAAGTAGAGGAAATTGATTTTAATGTAACTAAAAATATAAAAAAAAAATTTTTAAATTCGATATCTAAGTACTGGCCTGAAGTCAAAAATAGGAATTTAAACTATAACTATTGTGGAATTAGACCAAAACATACAAATAATGACTTTTCATTTGTTACTAAAAAACTTGATAACGATTCTTTTATAATTAATTTATTTGGAATTGAATCACCCGGCTTAACATCATCTATTCAAATAGGTAAATATGTCTTAAATATTTTTAAAACTAAAAACTCCATATAATTATTTTTGTTTTTTAAACAATCGTACCGCTAGTCCGGCTCGAACGGACATGAACCGAAGTTCAAGGGATTTTGAATCAGTTGAGTTGGTGAGTAAGTTGTTGATTTAAATTCAGATAAATTTTACTATAACACTAAGTTATCACACTTTTTTTTAAAATCTTTAATAAACAACTAAGATTCCTCTTGCGCCCCATAATTGTTAAGGCTAAACTAATTTTGTTTCAGCTTTTTAGATAAAGTTTCTGTTTCTAACATCAGATGATAGTTTAAGAGTTTTAAATGCTTCCAATTTTTTCAAAATATAAAATTCTTCTATTATTTATAACTATTTTCACAACCTACGTTACATATGTTGTAAATTCTGATTTCTCTATTTTTTTTATTAGACAAACAGATTTACAAGCAGACTACTTTTATAAAGCTTTATCTTTTCGAGAATTTTTGAGTTTTGATAAAACGGTTGTAAATCATCCTGGGATAGTCCCAACTTTTTTGCTCTCATTTATTATAATTTTTTTTAATGATCCTATATTATCAAGTCAAACCATATTTAATGTATCATACTACGTAGTTGCATTGGCTTATTCTTTTTCACTGTTTTATTTTTATACTAAGACTAAAGAATTTAATGAAGAAATAAAATTTTTTCTCTCTTTGACAGCTTTGATTTTTTGGCCTCCATTTTGGTATTATTTAACATGTTATGGTGCTGATTCATTTGTAATTCCTTTATGTGTAGTAATATTAACCAAGACTTTTTCATTAATTAATAAACCTCATTTAATTTCTTTGAAAGATTTTTTAGTGTTGGCAATCTTTTATGGTGCTGGAATTTCAACAAAATTATCTATTTTACCAATAATTATTATTAGTATGTTTGGAATTGTAACTTTGATTTGTTTTGAATTACAAAATAAACGACAAGAATATTTATTGAAATTTATATTTTATTGTATTTCTAGCTTTATTATTTTTTGTATTTCCGCTCTTGGTGAGACTCAAGGTTTGATAAAAAATTTATTTTTTAATGCACCATCTTCTCATCTTAAAAGTGAATTTGAAAATCTTTCAGATTTTTTTTTTAAATTTTTTGAATATTCAAATATATCATTTTCAATATTTATTATATTCCTAACATTACTGATTATAAATTTAATTTCTCTTTCCATAAAATTTTCTTCACAAATAATTTCAAAAAAAAAAAAAAAAGATTTTCCCAGCTTATTGATTTTTGGTCTAAGTGCTATTTTTTTGGTAAAGGTAATAACTATTAATCTTTCAATTGAATCTGGAGCCGTTGGTTTGAGACATATTTCATCTGGAATGTGTATCTTTATTTTTCTTTTAAGCTATTTTAGTTTTAAAAACAAACTCAATGTTAAAAGTAAAATTATATTTCCATTATTTTTAGTAGGTATTATTTTTTTTTCTTCGAAAGAAATAAATGCTCAAAAACAATACTTTAACCGTCAATTAGATGTAAATAACAAAGTAAAGGAAAAAATCTTAGAATTAAATTTAGGCGATATTAATTTGTACGAAGGAGGTGAAACATTTAGTGCTGAAGCTTTTCATTTTTATGGTAATAACGCTTATGCCTATGATAAATTTGATAATACTTTAACTGAATCTTTTAATAAAAATGGATGTTTAAGATTAAGAAGTTTTAATTATTCGAAAGATAATTATGGTTCAGCTTTTTTGTGGCCAAAAGAAAAAAATAGTCATTTATTAATTGCTTTGTTTGGCCAATATTTTTCAGAATGTAATTTAAATTGTTTATCCTTAGAAATTAAAAATGAAGGTTACCAAATACTTTCAGTTTCTAAGATCCAAAGGGGTATTTTTATTTTAATCAAAAAAAGTCAAGAATAACCATGCAAATTATAATTCCAATGTCTGGGTTTGGTAATAGATTTAAAAATTATGGGTATCAAATTCCAAAGTTTCTGATTGACGTTAATGGAAGGCCAATTATATCCTACATTATTGATATGTTTCCTGGAGAAAAGAATTTTTTATTTATTTGTAATAAAGATCATTTAAAAAACAAAAAATTCAATGTAGAAAATGTTATTAAAAAATTTTGTCCAAGCGGAAAAATTATTGGAATTAATCCTCACAAACTTGGACCGGTTCACACAGTTTTGCAAGCTGAAACAGAAATAAAAAAAGGAGTTCAAACTATTGTGAATTATTGTGATTTTACGTGTTATTGGAATTGGAATGATTTTAAAAAATTCGTACGAAACGAAGATTGTGAAGGAGCTATTCCCTCATACAAGGGTTTTCACCCCCATTCACTTGGAAAAAATTATTATGCATATATCAAAGAGAATAAAAGAAAAATTTTAGATATTAGAGAAAAAAAAAGCTTTACCCTAAATCGAATTGAAGAATATGCATCTACAGGTACTTATTATTTTTCTGACAGTAATTCTATGATCCATGCTTTTAAAGAACAAAAAAAATCCAATCAGATTACTAACGGTGAATATTATGTGAGTCTGAGTTATAAAAATCTAATTTCTAAAAAGAAAAAAATTATGATTTATCCCATCAAATATTTTATGCAATGGGGAACACCTGAGGATCTTCATGAATATATATATTGGTCCAGGATATTCTCTAGTTTAGTAAAAAAAAGAAAAAAAATTAAGACAAAGGGTGAGCTGATAATACCAATGGCAGGAATTGGCAAAAGATTTTTAAAAGAAAAGTATAGAACTCCTAAACCACTGATCAAAGTGTCAGGTAAAGAAATGGTGATACAAGCTTCAAAGGCTTTGCCAGAATTTGAAAAAACTTTATTTTTGATAAGAAATACAATGAAAGGCTCTCAAAAAATCCAAGAAAAAGTTAATAAAATTTTTAAAAATTCAGAAACAGCTTTAATTTCAGGTTACACAGGTGGTCAATTATGTACTATTGATATAGGTATCAATTATCTTCTAAAAAAAAAACCTGAACTGATTAATTCACCCATAACTATTACATCATGTGATAGTAAACTGATTTATAATAATGAAAAATATATAAGTTTATTAAATGATAAAGATACAGATATTATTGTTTGGGGTATAAGAAACTACCCTGAAGCAATGAAACAGCCTAAAATGTTTGGTTGGCTTAAGATGATTGGTGATAAGGTAGATAAAGTTTTCGTAAAAAAAAAAAATAAATTTGAAAATTATCCTATAGTTTTAGGTACATTTACATTTAAAAAAATGAAATATTTTATTAAATCGTCAAGTTCATTAAAAAAAAGGCAAGGTAAAGTAAATGGAGAATACTATGTAGATTCATGTTTAAATGATGCTATACAAATGGGTTTAAAATGTAGATTATTTGAGGTTGAGAGTTATGTTTCGTGGGGAACTCCAAATGAACTTAAAACTTTTGAATATTGGCAATCTTGTTTTAATAAATGGAAAGGTCACGAGTACAAAATATCAAATGACTATGATTTCTATAATTGAAAACAAAATGAAAAGAACAAGTAAAGTTAAAAAACAAATTTTTTTATTTTTACCAATTGGCTTTTTTACTGTTTTTTTAGATTACTGTAGTTATTTATTCATCCTCAATTATTTTAATATTCATTTTGCAAAAGCCGTAGGTTTTTTCACTGGAACACTTTTTTCTTATTTTGCTAATAAAACAATTACTTTCCGTTACAAAAAGAATGTAAAAAAGAGTTTTGTTAGGTTTTACATTCTATATTTTTTTTCAATGTGTATGAATGTTATAATTAACAGTTCGATAAATCATTATTTTAATAATTTTCAAAGAACATTTATACTATCATTCTTTATTTCTACTGGTTGCTCTGCTATTTTAAATTTTTTTGGTATGAAGTACTATGTTTTTAAAAATTCTTAGATTATGAAATATTCAATTGTGATTCCGTGCTTTAATGAAGAAAAGTCTATAAACTCACTTATTGATTCATGCGTTCATTTGCTTTCAAAAAAAAATATAGAAATCTTATTTGTCGACAATGGATCTACAGACCATACATATAAAACTCTTAAAAAATCACTAAAAGAAAAAAAAAATTATCAAATTCTTAAAATTGATAAAAATAAAGGTTATGGATATGGAATACTTTTTGGATTAAAACACACCAAGGGAGATTATATTGGTTGGACTCACGCTGATTTGCAAACTGATCCTAATGATATATTAAAAGCTATTAGTATTATAGAAAAAAATGGTCAAAATATATTTGTAAAAGGATTGAGATACGGTCGTTCATTTCAAGATAATTTTTTTACATTTGGAATGAGTGTTTTAGAAACAATTTTATTCAGAAAACTCTTAAATGATATTAACGCTCAGCCTACAATGTTTTCGAGAGATTTTTATAACAAGTTTACAAATCCTCCTTTGGATTTTTCATTAGATTTATATGTTTTTTACTTTGCTCACATAAAAAAACAAAAAATAATAAGGTTTCCAACTTATTTTAAAAAAAGAAAATTTGGATCTTCTAGCTGGAATTTTGGTTTTTTTTCTAAAGCTAAATTTATTAAAAGAACTTTACAATACAGTTTCAAACTTAAAAAAAATAGTAATGAAAATAGTAATTCATAGATGTAATAGTATCGCTGAATTAAAAAAGGTAGACACTAAATATGGTGTAGAACTTGATATAAGGACCTATAATGGAAACTTAATTTTAAATCACGAACCTTATGAAAATGGCGAAAATTTTGACAAATGGATAAGATTTTACAACCATAATTTGTTAATTTTAAATGTTAAAGAAGAAGGACTTGAAGATAAAATAAAATTCCTCTTATTAAAACATGATATAAAAGATTATTTTTTTTTGGATCAATCATTTCCTTTCATAATTAAAAAGTCAAAGGAGGGAGAAAAAAAAATTGCTGTTCGTGTTTCTGATTATGAATCTATAATTACTGCTGAAAAGGTGAGCAACTTGGTTTCTTGGATTTGGTTAGATGTATTTAACAATTTAGTTTTAACAGAGGAGGAATTCTTGAATCTAAAAAAATTAAACTTTAAAATTTGTTTAGCCTCTCCTGAACTACACCCTCATAATGACAAATCAAAAATATTAGCGATAAAAAAAAAATTAGAAGCAATGAATATCAAGCTTGATGCAGTATGCACGAAATTTCCAGAAAAGTGGGAGTGTTAAAAATGCTTGATTATAATATAATCAAAAGTCCTTTTTTTTTCATTGGTCTTATTTTAAAAATTTTTTTAATAATTTACTTTGAACAATCACTCATTGAAGATTTTTACCTTCCATTTTTAGAATTAAGTATAAATCAAATTTCATTAGATCCTTGGCAAACATGGTTAGAAAATAATGGAAGTATAGCAGCTTTTCCATATGGATACGGGATGTGGATATTTTTTTTACCCTTCATATTCATAATAAAGCTTTTAGATCTACCAATGATTATTGGCTATCATGCAGCAATATTATCTGCAGATATCTTATTTTTATTAGTAATTAAAAAATTAACAGGACAAAATAAAAATTTCATTTTATTTATTTACTGGTTTTCACCAATTATATTTACGTCTGTATATCTTCTTGGATACAACGATATCATACCAATGCTATTTATATTATTGGCAATACAATCTTTAAATTTAAAAAATTTTTTTGCTTCTGGAATATTTTGTATCTTAAGTATTTCAATCAAAATAAGCATGATTCTGGTCATACCATTCTTTTTTATTTTTATAATAAACAATTCTGTTTACAAACATAGATTACATGATTTTTTAAAGGGTATTTTTTTGGGGTCTATTGTATTATTACTTCCCTTCGTAATATTTACACCTTCAGGAATCTCTATGATTTACAAAAATCCTGAGGTTTCCAATATTTATAGCCTTGCTTTAGATTTTAAAGAACAAGCTCAAATTTTTATATTTCCTCTAGCATATTTTTTAGTATTTTACATAGTTGTGCAGGTAAATCGTATTAATTTTATCTTATTCATGAATATTGTGGGAGGAACCTTTCTGCTTATAACCATTTTAACACCTTCTCCTCCAGGATGGTATGTGTGGACTATTTTATCTTTAGTTTCTTATCAAAGTCAGTCTACTGACGATAAGTTTTCAATTCCACTTTCAGTGATGTTTTCTGTTCTTTTTTTAGTAATTAATTTACTAAAAATTGGAAATCAAGATTTTATTTATTTCAATCTACTTTATTCTTGGTTGAATACGGCACTAATTACAATCGGAATTGTAATATTAATGAGAATAGGCAAATATTCTTTTTACCAAAATGATTTTTTTAAATTAAGTAGAAAACCTTTCGTACTTGGAATTTCTGGTGATTCTGGTTCAGGAAAAGATAATTTAGTTAGTTTAATAATTAAGTTATTTGGTAAAAATTCTGTAACTTCAATTTCTGGAGATGATTATCATTTGTGGGATAGGAAAAAACCAATGTGGAAAATTTTAACTCATCTTAATCCACTGGCAAATAATTTACAGCAATTAACTCTTGACATAATAAATTTGATAAATGGTAAAAATATTTTTAAAAAAAAATACGATCATGAAACAGGTAGAATGAGTTTACCTGAAAAAATTAAGAGCAATGATATAATTTTAGTAAGTGGACTTCACGCACTCTACCTCCCAATATTAAGGAAATGTTATGATCTCTCAATCTTTATTGAAATGGACGAAAAAATGAGAAAATTTTTGAAGATAAGGCGTGATTCAAGTAAACGAGGACACACTGTGAATGAGGTGAAGGTAAGTCTAAAAAGAAGAGAAAAAGACTCAGAGATTTATATAAAGCCTCAAGCAAAAAAAGCAGATTTGATAATTTCTCTTCATCCAGTTAACGCAAACTTTAATGATAAGATAGATTTTTCAAAATTGAAATACAAATTGGTTATAACTTCACGAAATTGGTTAAGTGAGGTATCTTTGTCAAGAGCTTTAATTGGTTTGTGTGGACTCAATGTAGAAATGAAAGAACTAAATGATTCTGATCAATTCATATTAACAATAGAAGGAGAGCCATCTGAAAAAGATATAGAATTGTCTGCTAAATTTGTCTGCCCAAAAACAATTCAGTTTCTTGACTTTAAACCTAAATGGGAAGGGGGGGTGCAAGGTTTAATTCAGCTTATTACTTTGGTTCATATAGATCAGGTACTGACAAAAAAAATGGTATAATGAAAAAACATTCTAATATAAATATTTTAAAACTTCCTGATGCAATTTTATTTGACACAGATAACACGTTATATCCTTATTCACCTGCCCATGAAAAAGCGATGAGTGCTATTAAAAAAAAGTTTATGGAAAAATTTAACATTAGTTCAAAATTATTTGATAAAAAATTTATAGAGGCTAGGAAGATTGTAAAATCTTACTTGGAGGGGACAGCATCGTCGCACAGTAGACTTTTGTATATTAATAAAGTTTTCGAAATTTTAGGTCTTGGAAGTCAGATTCTCATGACTCTGGAGTTTGAGCAAACTTATTGGAGAACATTTCTAAATAATGCTTTGTTATTTAAAGGTGTTAAAGAATTACTCGAAGACTTAAGATTGCTCGAGATCCCCCTTGCTATTGTTACTGACCTCACAGCGCAAATACAGTTCAGAAAAATGGTATACTTTGATTTAGATAAGTTTTTTGATTATGTTGTCACGTCTGAAGAATCAGGTTTTGATAAACCTCATTTTTCATCATTTAAATTAGCACTTGAAAAATTACAACCAAAAGGAGATAAAATTTGGATGATTGGAGATGATCCAATAGCAGATATAAAAGGATCAAAAGATTCGATCAATGCTGTAACATTTCAAAAAATACACAAAGGGGCAGTTAAAGGTAAAGGCGAAAATTCTCCTGACTTTTCCTTTTCAAATTTCAATGATTTGAGGTTGCTCATAGCAAAACTAAAGAAAAATGAACCAAAGTAAACAAATAAAAAAATTGTCACAATTTTGTGACAAAGTAGGCAAAAATATACTTTTAGTTCAGGGTATAGGCGGTAATGTATCTTATAAACATAACGATGAATTATTAATTAAAGCCTCGGGACTTTCTTTAAAAGATGCTTTGCACAAAAATATTTTTGTAAAAGTTAGTCTAGAAAAATTAAATGCTAATTTTTATCAAGGAGGAAACTTGGAAAATAAGAATAATGAATTTAAAAATTTAAAACCATCAATGGAGACCTTAATGCATGGTATAATAAAACATAAATTTGTAATTCATCTACATGCCGTTGAAGCAATTTCATATTTAGTAAGGAATAGCGCAGAAATAGATTTATCTGAAAGAATTAATTATACTAAAAATTACTTGTGCATTGATTACAAAATGCCAGGCAAAGAATTAGCAACAGAAATTTTTGATAAAACGATAAAAGAAAAAAAAAAAATTAATATTTTTTTACTCAAAAACCATGGGATTATTATTTCAGGAGATAGTTTAAATGAAATAAGTTTAGATCTTTTTAAATTGTTACAAGTTTTAAAAACAACTCCCAAAAAATCAATAAAAATAGAGAAAGATTTTAAAAAAAAAATAACCAAAGATCATAATCTAATTAATGACTTAAAATTAATGCAATTAGTTTTTGATAATAAATTATTTTGGTGTTTAAATAACAAGTGGAATCTCTTTCCTGATCAAACAGTATTCTTGGGATCTCGACCAAATACGTATGATTCTTTGTCTCAATTTTTCGAAAATTACAAGAAACAGAAAGATTCGCAAGAATTAGTGTTTATAAAAAATGAGGGAATTTATATAAAAAAATCATTTGATACAAACAAACTTGAACAGTTACAATGTTTTTATGAAATAATCATAAGGCAAAAAAATGTTGAAAAAATATGCACCATTTCAAAAAAAGAAATACAAAAGTTATTAAATTCAAAAGATGAAAAATATAGAAAAGGATTAAATCAATAAATTCAAAAAATTAATTTGAATAACATAAGAATTACCCAAAATAAAATTTTTAATTTTTTCTATCACATTTTACTATCACACTTTTTTCAAATTATTTAGATTGTTCGGTATAGCAATGACCACCAAAGATATAATAAAAACCACATCTATATTCCTCTTTAATTAAGTTGTCAGTTCTTTTGTTACCTTCCTTTATCGTGATGTAGTCATTAAGGACTAGGAAATCTATTTCTTCATATTTTTTCCAAGAATATCCCTATGAATGTAGAGCATTTATTCAAAATACTAACTGAAGCTCAGTTTGTTAGAGCGCTAGTTTGCAGTACTAGATGTAAGGAGTTCAAATCCCCTCAGCCATCGGTTTTATTTTACTGAGATTGTGTAAAATGTTTCGGTATTCCCGGCGGAGTAGCCTGTTTCGGGATTAAATTCTACTTGTCCTTTACCATAACCAATTACTCCTTTGTAGATCCCAGTTCCTCCCGTTATTGTAATTGAAGTATTAACAAGACCATTTTTACTAACGTCTTCTGGGGTTTGAGCAACACCATCAACTCGAGAGAAAATTTTGCTACCATCGTCGTAAATTCCAATTGAATAGCCAGTTACCCTTCCGTTTTTGTTAATGTAATCACTAATACCATAAAAATCTGTTTTGACTATCCTAAGACCTTCACAATTTTTTTTTGATTTTTTATGATTGGTTTCTGTTTTGAAAATTCTAATCACATGACCTTCAATGTCATCAACATTTATAGATTTCTGAATAGTGTATTTAACTTCATCATTTGAAGTTGAATTTTTAAACTTGCATGATGCATTTAAATTAAAAGAAAACAACAGAATAATAATTACAAAGATCAAATTCATAATATTAGTATTACTATAAAAAAATATTTTACAAGAAGTTTGAAGATATTATGAGATAAAAAATTTAAAATTTTAAATTGTTTATGCTATTTTAATTAATTTCCAACACCGCTAGTGCAAAATTGATTGAGATGCAGTCTATATATCTTACCTCGATGGACACAAACTCTGTTATAAATAATTTAATAATAATTAGAATGATTTATTTACATACCAAATAAGTGATTGATCAAATGACTTTGAATTCAGACCCTTTAAATATGCAATTGTTAAATCAATTTCGCGTGGAGTATTTTTTTGAAAAGTTTTTTTAATCCCAACTCCGTATTGATGTTTTTGATTAGTGTATGTACTAAACTTTGAAATTTTCCCGAAATCACTACTTCCTGCGATTGCCAAATGAATATCGGATATAATAGGTTTTTTAAAGTAAATTAATGGAAAATATTTTAGAACCGTGTTTTTTGAATTTTTTCCATTTATATTTTTATAAAACCCAAAACCATTATTAAAAACAAAATACTTAAATTTGTTTTGAAATAGAAATTTATATTCTATTTGATCCGAACTATTTTTCTCAGTGGCTAAATTAAATGAAAAAAAAGTTGAGAATAGAAAATTTTTATTATTAATAAAATTGTATTTATTTTGAAATTTTACTTTTGGAATTGCTAATGAACTATTTTTTAAATCAGCAATATGTAATTCAAAATCTGTTTCATAGCGTTTGTTCCATCCTTTAACGAATTCTAATACTTGATGATACGTTTCATGATTTTCTTTTTTTCTATCAAGATTTATATGCCCCCTCCATTCAAAAAAAAAATTTCTTATTTCTGGGGATTCGGAAAATTTTATTGTTGGATTATCTATTTTGTGATGAGCATTAATAGGAAATGAAAAGGTAAGATATATTATAGTAAATACTGAAAATAATTTTATAGAAAAACTAAAAAACCAACAATATTTATTTATAGTCATATATATATTAATTTAATACTCAGATGAAATTTTCAAAGGTAAATTTTAATGTTATTATGGCAGGTATTTTTTCGACCTTAATAGCTATCGGTTTTGGAAGATTTATATACACACCTATATTGCCCAATATGCAAAATGAATTATATCTTAATTCAACAAATATGGGGATGATATCCTCATTTAACTATTTTGGTTATCTAATTGGATCAATAATCCCAATTATTTGGAAATATAATAATTTCAGAAAAATGATTATTTTTTCTTCAATTATTTCTGTGGTTACAATTTGTTTAATGGGATTTACCACAGATTTAAGGATTTTTTGTACGTTAAGATTTTTATGTGGGATTTCAAGTGCGCTAAGTTTTGTATACACAATATCATTGATGTTTAATTTCTTTAAAGAATCTTTAAACAAAACCTTACAACTTTATCACTTTTCTGGGATTGGTTTGGGCATAGTTATTGGAACATCAGTTGTATGGATAATTTCAACCGTAGATCTTCTATGGACTCACCAATGGATTTTTGTAGGTTTGATTGGAGCATTACTATGTACGGGCATTATTATTTTTATCCCTCAGAAATTAGATTATAAAAACGAAGATAGAAATTCAGTTAAAAGTAAACTGCAAATAAATTTTATCGTAATTTCATTGGGATATTTTTTCTTTGGCATTGGTTATATAATTTTCGGAACATTTATAAGTGCAATAGCTATAAATTCATTTGAAATTTCTTTTTATCAGTATATGTCATGGATAATAGTAGGATTATTTGCCATTCCTTCGGTTTTAGTTTGGAATTGGTTATCTAGAAAAATTAGCACAGATTTGCTATTATTGTTTTCTTGTTCGACAGTTACTCTAGGTGTTGCATTTTTACTTTTGAACAATGTTAGTTACTTTTTTCTTGCTTGTTTACTATATGGTTTAGGCGTTCCTGGATCCGTTGCATTAATTTTAGTTGAAGGGAAAAAAAGATTCATTGGGAATGTTAATATTTCTGTCGCTATTATGACCACTGCATTTAGTATTGGTCAAATAATTGGCCCGTATGTTTCCGGTATGCTCATTGATTTAGAAAATAACTACAAGAGCTCAATTTTTTTGGCCATTTCTTGCATGATTTTGTCAAGTATTTTGATGCTAAATCCGAAAAGGTTCAGAAACTTTTAAATGATGGTACCCCTAGTCCGACTCGAACGGACATGAACCGAAGTTCAAGGGATTTTGAATCAGTTGCGTTTGGATGTAAGTCATTGATTTAAATAAATAAAGTTTTTTCTATCACACTTTACTATCACACTTTTTAGAATTATCACTTTATAATTGGGAAACTAATTGCTCTATCTCTTACATTTCCTTAAAAATTTATCAATGTAATTGAACTAGTTATTTTAATTCCATTGGTATAAATATTGCTAATTTTGGTTATGTTTAAAGAACAAAAACTTCTCAGATTTAGTTACAATAGCTATTATTTAAACGAAAGAAATATTTTGATGAAAAAATTGCATCAAAAAGAGTTTAAATATAATTTTTATCCAGAAAAAAATAATCATAAAACTATTTATTCGTGGATAAAGAACGGACATTTTTATGAAAACGATATTGGTCTTTTCTTAACACGTATAATAAGTCCAAAAGACACATGTGTTGACATTGGTGCTAATATAGGAATGCATTCATTATTAATGAGTTCACTAGTAGGGTCTGAGGGTAAAGTCATTGCCTTTGAACCTGGAAAAGAGAGCTCTGAGGAATTGAGAGCAAATATAAAACTTAACAATTTTAGAAATATAAAACTAAAAAAAACTATTCTTGGAGAGAGCAGTGGTGAGGAAGTTTTTTTTCACTTTTCTTCACATGATTCAGGAACATCATATGGTGTTAAAAAACCTGATAATGAAAATTTAGATTGGAAGAGTTTAAAAACGTCCACATTAGATAAAGAAATTAATGATAAAAAAATAAAAGTTGTGAAAATTGATGTTGAAGGTTTTGAGGGGCAAATTCTTCGTGGATCCCAATCTCTTCTTAAAAACGATATTGTGCGATATTGGATTGTTGAATATGCTCCTCATTGTTTGGCTAGATTAAACGATTCTTTAAATACTATGAGAGTTCATATGAGAAAATATGGCTTGGAAATGTTTGTTTTAGATCCAAGTGGCGGTTTACCCAAATACATTCCTCATAAATCTGACTTAAAGTTACATGGAATTCCTAACTTATTATTTACAAAAATGGATTCAATTAATGTTGATTGGCTGTTAGAGGATCTTGAACAACATTATTATCCTAAAATGTTATATGCCAAAAAAAATCTACAATCATTCATAAATTAAAATTATCTCTATTTTTAAAAAAATGGTACCCCTAGTCCGACTCGAACGGACATGAACCGAAGTTCAACGGATTTTGAATCCGTCGCGTCTACCAATTCCGCCATAGGGGCTAAAAAAATTATTTAAAACTTTATATCATATGAAAAATAAATTAACTGAAAAATTATTTATCATTTTTCAAAAAATTTAGCCCCAATTTTCTTATTTAGAAAATATAAAAATATAAAGAAACCAAAAATTAATAACATTGGTAAATACATTTGTTCAACCACTTGATTGTAATTTCTATTAATAAAAATATTACTAGACGAGTCAATTAACCTTTTAAAAAAAAAAGTAAAAATAATTACTTGGGGTGTATCAGATAATATAACTGCCAGAAAAAACTTTTTTAAGTTCAGCTTAAATAAAACCACTGAAAAATTCTTAATTAGATAGGGTGCTCCTGGAAGAAAACGAAATATAATATAAAGAATAAGAGGATTATCTGAAATTAATGGTTTTTTATATTTAAGTTTTGAAATCAAACTTTTTGCTTTAGTGGCTAAGAAAAAATTTATTAAAGAACTTATCATAAGTGTAAATAAAGAAATAAATGCACCGAAATATCCAAAAGTTAGAGTTGAAATTAAAATCACTGGAGTTACAATACCTATAAAAGATACCCAAAAAATAGAAACTAAAACGAAAGCAAAAGAGAATTTATAAAAATGTAAATTCACTAAATGCTCTAATGACAGATACAAGTTAAGTATTTTGTCAATTATTTCCAATGTCATAATTTTTATTTACTTAAAATATGGAATTTTTCTAAGTAAAATTTTGAATACAGACTTCTTGAATCCAATTTTTTTTTCAACGACCGTATCAAATTTCTCTGTAACATCCTAATATTTATAGCTTCTTTAATTTTGCATTTGTAACTAATTTTTATTTTACACTCTAATAAAAAAATTTAAAAAAAAACATTTAAAAATTTCTTTTTTTGATGATACTAATAGATTTTAATGCAGAGATTGCTTTAAAGTTAAAACTAAAAAATTATTGAGAAATTAGAAAAAGGAATTCAACCTAGACTATTATAAATAAACTCATAATTTAAATATCATTTTGACTCATTCAAAAATTCTTCTATTTATTAGAAGGAAACAAGTTAAGTAAACAAAAAAATGAGAAATTTATATGAGAAAATATTTGATAGAAGCATAAATTTTTTTTCACAAAAAAATTCAAGAATTTATGTTTACTTAATATCGTTTATAGAATCTATTTTTTTTCCAGTTCCAACTGATATTTTTTTGATACCATATGTCTTGGCTAAAAGAAATGAATACCTAAAAATTTCCATTTATGTGACCGCTTTTTCAGTTCTTGGAGGACTTTTTGCTTATTACATCGGATTTTTTATTTGGAATAAAATCTCTCCGCTTTTAACAGAAATTTATCCAATTTTTATTTTTAAATTAAATCAATTTAATGAGCAATTTTACGAAGTAGGAATAATTTTAATTATTATAGGAGGTTTTTCACCATTTCCATACAAAATTACTTGTCTAGGATCTGGAATAATAGGAATAAATATATTTCAGTTTATAATTTTCTCTTTATTATCAAGATTCTTGAGATTTTTTTTGGTTTCATACTTTGTATTTAAATATGGTAATGTTACTAAAGACATTATTGGAAAATATATTAATTTTATAAGTATAATTTTAATAATTATTTTTATTTTATATATGTTAAATTAATCCATAACATTAAAGTTATTTAATTTAAAAAAAGATGTTTGATAATATTGTGAGATCAACTCATAATTTTTTTTTTCCAAATACTTATAAATATCTGACTTAAATATATTTTTAGTTTTTTTTGTATGTATTTCGATCGTTATAATCTTTGGTTTGTAAATCTTAAAGTCTAATCCTCTTAAAACCTCTACTTCATGATTCTCAACGTCTATATTTAAAAGATCAAAATTTTTAGGGCAATTATATTTATTTAAAAGATTTGTAAGTTTTTCTTTTTTTATTTTGACAGTCTTAAATGTTTTATTAATCACTTTAGACCATTTTTCAGCCCAACTTCTATCTAATGTATTAAGACCGGACCCACTATCAAATATGTAAGAATTTATCAAACCAGACTTTGATGAAATAGCAACACTTAAAGAAATGTCGTTTGGACGAAAAATTTTGAATAGTTTTATATTATCCTCCATCAGATCAATGTTAATACCTTTCCACCCTCTTTTATGAAGATGATAGGTATTTGATCCGTTAATTGGGTGAAGTGCACCGACGTCTACATAAAAACCAATTTTATTTTTAAATATTTTATTTAATAAAACATCTTCTCCAGTTGCACCATAAGAAGGAAAAAAATTAATTTTATATTTAAAATATCTGTAAAATTTATAAATTATGGTTTTTTTAATGAATTTTTCTTTGAAATGTTTAATCATTAATTTTAAATAACATATTATGTGAAAAAAATATTCACTTTGTTTTAAATACTTATCTTTAAAATTTATATGGTTGAAATTATAAAAAAATATTATTTCGTTTTAGTTTTTACCCTATCTTTGATGATAATCTCTGGAGCATACATACTAGAATTTTTTTATAATTTCCCTCCTTGTGAATTGTGTATTTACCAGAGAATTCCTTATTTTTTTATACTTTTTATCTGCATCATTTCTTTTTTTATGGAATATAAAAATATTCATTTTTACTCAATTTTTTTTCTTTTTTTTATAAGTTTCTTAATTGCTTTTTTTCATAGTTTGGTAGAGAGAGGAATAATAGAATATAGTTCTGGTTGTACATCATCAGTGGAAAATTTTGAAAGCATTGAAGATTTAAGATTGCATCTAGATTCTGTTCCATTAACAAAGTGTGATGAAATACTTTTTAGTGTAATGGGATTTTCCTTAGCGAATATTAATACAATAATTTCTTTATCACTGGTATTATTCAATATATATTTTGTAAGGAGAGTATATGGATCTAGAATATAAAGAATCTGAACTGACAAATTTTAAAAATGAAAACTAAACTTCAAAAAAAAATTGATGAGATTATTAGAGTTAACCATGCAGGAGAGTATGGAGCTCAACGAATTTATTCTGGGCAAATAAAATTTTGCAAAAAAAAAGAGTTGAAGAAAAAGCTCGAAATAATGATTGCTGAAGAATTTGAGCACTTTGATTATTTTGATAAGACAATGTTAAAGAAAAGAACTAGACCAACGGCTCTTAGTCCAATTTGGCATCACGGAGGATATTTTTTAGGGGCAGTAACATCAGTTCTGGGAGAAAAATATGTTCACGCTTGTACAGAAGCAGTAGAAGAAGTGATCGTTGATCATTACAATACACAAATAAAATATTTGGAAAGTCTTGGTGTGGAGAAGGAGATGCTAAAAAAAATAAAAAAATTTTGTGCTGACGAAGATGAACACAGATCATTTGCTGAACAATCTAACCTAAACGATCAGAGTGTAAATCTCTTTAAAAGTTTAACAAAAAATTTGACTAGGTTAGCGATTAGGCTTTCAAAAAAAATTTAAGGCTCAAGCTCGGAATCCCAATATAGAAAATCATTCCAACTTTGATGAAGAAAATTAGGAGGGAACAATCTTCCGATTTCTTTTAATTCAAAGTTATTTGGAGTGTATGGATTAGATCTAAGTTTAACTCCAATTTTTTTTAAAGATTTGTTTCCCTTAAGAGTATTACAAACCCTACAAGATGTAACAACATTGTCCCAAGTAGTTTTTCCTCCTTTAGATTTTGGTATAACATGATCAAAGGTAAGTTCTTCAACTTTAAAACTTTTCGAGCAATATTGACATAAAAATTTATCTCTCAAAAAAACGTTGAATCTCGTAAATGCTGCTTTTTCTGGTAATGGAATATAGTCTTTAAGAGAAACAACACTCGGAAGTTTCAATGTTGTAGAGGGCGACCTAACGACTTGATTGTATTCTGAAACCACATTCACCCTGTCTAAGAAGACTGCCTTGAGGGCGTTTTTCCACGACCAAGTAGATAGAGGAAAATAACTCAAGGGCTGATAATCAGCATTAAGCACAAGCGCAGGACATTTATTAGGTACTAGATTCATAACTTTACTTTAATGTTATATTGGGATAAAACAACGAATTTTAAACTTTAAAAATTTTTTTCAAGAAATCATTTCCGAATTTTAAGCCAAATTTGTCAATGCCATGGCCAAGGTTATCTTGAATATGATGATCAACAGAAAAACCCATTTTCTTTAGCTTGTTATAAGAGTTTAATGAATTTTCATAATGTATTACTTCATCATCTTTACCGTGAAAAATTCTTATTGGGAATTTAGATGAAACTTCGTTTTCAAAATCTTTATCTTCGAATAGAAGCCCTGAGTAAGCCAACAATCCCGCACAACTTTGCTTCCTTTTACACAGATGATATAAGCCCATCATTGCTCCTTGAGAAAATCCGAAAAAAGCAATTTGAGATTCAACCAAAGAAAATTCTTTTTTAACATCCTCTATCAAATTTATTAGATGCGGACCTGCTTTTTTTAAACCTTCACCAATTTTTTCAGGGGAAATAGAGGTGAGGTCAAACCATTGGTATGCGTTTTCTCCCCATTCACATTTAAATGGAGCATTTGGAGAAATAAAAACTGTGGACGGTAGATCTTGTTTCCATTCTAAACCAATATTAATCAGATCTTCTGAATTTGCGCCATAACCGTGCAGAAATACAATTGCATTTTTGACTTTATTTTCTTCTGGTAGCAAAATTTGTCCATTAAAGTTTTCATTCATTTGTATTAAATAATCTTTTAATTTCAACGATAACGCTTTTTGGAACAAAATCACCTTCTTTTAATATAAAAAAATCTATTAAAGGAATTACACAATTTGGTTTTAAAAAATTTTTTTCTAAAATCTTGTGAAGTTTTTCGATTTCAATCGATAAAAAACTTTCTACCTCGCCGTCTTGATTGGAAAATTTCATGTCATCGGATTTTTCTAAATGATAGTTAAATATAATTGCTGAATTGAAATTTGTGTTTTCATTGTGTTGATAATGGACAGTATTACTTCTTTTTGCATGGGAAGATTGTTCTTCACTTAACCCAGCTTCTTCAAACGCTTCTTTATATAAATTGTCTTTTATAGATAAATCTATTGGTTGACCACCAGCAATTAAATTATCAAAAAGACCAGGGAACTTTCTTAGCTTGCATGATCTTTTGGCGAGATGAATAATTGTTGAGTTTTTGAATTTGCTCCAAACATTGCAGTGTACTCCATATGCAGGGAATCCAAATTTTGAGAGAAATTTTCTTTCTATGATGAATTTTCTTCCATTGCAAAATTTTTGTTTGTGATCGAACTTTAGCTTCGGTTTCAACGATTCAAAATCAAAAATGGGGCAATATTCAAATTCCCTTCTATTTGAAGTGTACTTATTTGTAAATTCAATAATTTTACTAATGTCCACGTATTTACATGGAATTTTAATATTTGGAATACTACTGATAGTTGAGATGTGCGCCCATCCAATATTTTTGTCATTAAACTTTATTGGAAGATGCTCTGAAAGATCATAATCGTTGATCTGTCTAAGTATATGAATTGCTAAATCTAAAGTTTTTTTTTACTCATCAATACGCTTCTTTAATGATTTGAGTTATTTGTTGCATTATTTCTTCAATTTTAAAATCCTTTGGCGTAAAAACTTCTTTAACTCCAAAAGACTTTAATTTTCTCTCATCTGCGGGAGGAATGATTCCTCCAACAATTACAGGTATTCTTGAAAAGTTATTCTTTTTTAAAAGATTCATTATAATTCTTACTAGATGAACGTGTGATCCTGAGAGTATTGATAAACCAATTATGTGGACACCTTCTTCTATTGCAGCAACTACGAGTTGTTCGGGTGTTGATCTTATTCCATCATAAACTACTTCCAAGCCGATATCTCTTGCTCTTACGGCTATTTGTTCAGCACCATTAGAGTGCCCATCTAAACCAGGTTTGCCGACCAGCATTTTAGGGCGTCTTTTAAGTTTGGAAGTTATTCTGTTAATTTCTTTTTGGATTTTATGTATATCTGAGTTGTCCGATTTGGTTTTTGAGATGTGAGACGAAACTATTCCTGTTGGAGCTCTGTATTCTCCAAAGACTTCTCTCATAACATTTGACCATTCTCCAGTTGTTACACCTTGATGAGCACAATCGATGGAAACTTCCATAATATTTCCACCCTGAGTTGCAATTTCCTTCAATTTTTTAAGACACAAGACTATTTTTTTATTATTTCTTTTTTCTTTCCAATTTTTAACATTATTAATTTGAGTCTTCTCAGCTTCATCATTAACTTTCATAAATCCGCCATCTTTTTCATCAACTAAAGGTGAATTTTCTCCCTCTGAAAAACAGTTCACACCGACAACTTTTTGTTCGCCCTGCTCTATATTCCTCTGTCTATTCGTTTGCGATTCAACAAGTTGACTTTTCAGATAACCATTTTCAATTGCTGGAATCAATCCTCCAATTTTATCTATTTTTGACAACTGATCGTAAGCAGATTTTTTCAAAAGATTAATTTTTTCTTTCAATACTTTTGAACCCTCAAATATATCTGAAAATTCTAATATGTCTGTTTCATACGCCATTATTTGCTGCAGTCGAAGACTCCATTGTTGGTCCCATGGTCTAGGAAGACCAAGAGCTTCATTCCATGCTGGCAATTGAACTGCTCTTGCTCTAGAATTTTTAGCAATAACAACCGGAAGCATTTGAATTAAAATTCTATAAACATTATTTTCTGGTTGTAATTCAGTTAAGCCAAGCGAGTTAACTTGCATACCATACCTAAACCTTCTGTATTTTGGATCTGAAATCTTAAACCTTTTGGAACATATTTCATCCCAAAGTTCAGTGAACGACGCCATTTTAGCGGTTTCAGTAACGAATCGCATTCCTGAGTTAACAAAAAAACTTATTCTTCCAACAATCTTTTCAAAAAGAGATTTCTTAATTTTTTCAGAATTATGTAAATATTCTAGAACTCCGATTGCAGTAGCCAAAGCAAAAGATAGTTCCTGCTCAGGTGTTGCTCCTGCTTCCTGAAGGTGATACGAACAAATATTTATGGGGTTCCATTTGGGTATTTCACAAGTAGTGTATTTAATAACATCAGTGGTTAATTTTAAACTAGGTTCAGGAGGAAAAATGTAAGTACCTCTTGATAGATATTCTTTTGTAATATCATTTTGTGTGGTACCAGCAAGAAGACTTTTATCAACTCCTTGTTTCTCAGCTGTTGCAATATATAAAGCTAGCAACCAAGGAGCTGGAGCATTAATAGTCATTGACGTGTTCATTTTTTCCAAGGGAATTTTGTTAAAGAGAGTTTGCATATTTCCAATATGGCTGATTGGTACTCCTACTTTACCAACCTCACCTTTTGAAAGAATATGATCTGAATCATATCCAGTTTGTGTGGGTAGGTCGAAAGCAACGGATAAACCTGTTTGCCCTTTTTTTAGATTTGTTCTGTAAAGTCTGTTAGAGGCTTCAGCTGATGAGTGACCAGCATAAGTTCTTATCATCCAGGGCTTATCTTTAACTTTATTCATTTTTCCTTAAATAATATTATTTTTAATAGCTAACAAGAAATTTCATTTATTTTTTAATTTTTAGTGGTATAAATCATCTAAGAATATCATAGGAACCGTTATGACTGCAAAGAAAATTTATGAGATTGGTGAAATACCAAGTTTGGGAGAAGTGCCTGAAGAAATGTATGCATGGGTCATAAGAGAGGATCGATTAGGTTTTCCAGAGGTCGCCATGCAAATTGAGAAGATGCCAGTTCAAAAACCTGGCAAAGACGAAGTTCTCGTAATGGTTATGGCAGTTGGAATAAATTATAACAATGTTTGGGCATCTCAAGGTATCCCAATATCAGTAATCGGAAAAGATACTGGATATCATATTGGAGGATCAGATGCATCTGGCATTGTTTGGGCAATTGGTGATAATGTGAAAAGATGGAAAGTTGGTGATGAGGTCATTATTCATTGTAATAGAGATGATGGGGACGACGAAGAATGTAATGGAGGAGAACCAATGTATTCAAAGTCTCAGAGGATATGGGGGTACGAAACTAATGACGGTTCTTTTGCACAATTTACGACAGTTCAGTCAAGACAACTACTAAACAAACCTGAGCATCTGTCATGGGAAGAAAGCGGTTGTTACACCTTAACATTAGCAACCTCTTTCAGAATGCTTTTTGGACACCCACCTCACGCGTTAAAGCCCGGGATGAATGTTTTAGTTTGGGGAGCCTCTGGGGGGATTGGAAGCATGGCAGTACAGATATGTAAGGCAGTTGGTGCAAATGCAATAGGTATCATTTCAGATGATGAAAAAATTCCATTTGTTAAAGACCTTGGTGCAGCTGGAGTGCTGAACAGAAAAAATTATAATTGTTTTGGACAACTTCCAGATGTCAAAGATCAATCTGAATATTCTAAATTTATAAAAAATTGTAGAGTTTTAGGAAAAGACATTTGGGAAATCACTGGAAAAAAAGATGTAGATATAGTTTTTGAACATCCAGGAGAATCAACTTTTCCGGTTTCTTGTTATTTGGTAAAGACTGGAGGAATGGTTGTGATTTGTGCTGGAACATCAGGGTATAACTTAACAATGGATGCACGTTATGTGTGGATGAGACAAAAAAGAATTCAAGGAAGTCATTTTGCAAACTTGTTTCAAGCTAAACAAGCAAATGACATGATGATTAACAAGTTAATAAAACCCTTAATGTCTGAGTGTTTTAAATGGAGCGAAATACCGTTGGCTCATACGAAGATGATGAACAATAAACATCTTCCTGGTAATATGGCAGCTTTAGTTCAAGCAAAAAAGACTGGAATGAAAAGCTTTAATGAATTATAATTAAACTTGAATAAGAAAAAATAATTATTAAATATATAGATTATGGATAGTTCCGTTAACATAAATTCAGAAATAATTAGTTTTAAAAAATATCTTCTGTCTAACACTGATATATTAAAGAATATTCTGAATAAACTTGAAACAATTTCCAGTAAATCAAGGGAAGCATTCAAGTCAGCTTTAACCAAAGACAATAGAATCGATAACCAGTTATTAGAATTAAATCAATCTAAAACACATGGTTTTGCATGGTTTGACACATATAGAATAGGACTAAGAGAAACACTTAATTGGTTTATTCGTCTTAATGACGAAAATAAATCCTCTGAGATTGACGCTGCTATAACACTGTTCGCCTTTGCTGAATATCTAACTCAAATGAGAAATGGTATTATGATGAGTCAATCAGAAATAGTTAGGCCGTCTGACCTTCATCTAGATGAGAACGATTTTGAATTCATGAACGACGAATCTGCCAAAGATTTAATAGACATAGGTCTTTCCGATAAAATTAAAACGGTAATTGTTGATTCACTTGATAAAGATATCCACCCTAGTCTGGGGCTCAACGATGAGACTCTTGATATGATTCAAGATCAGTTCAAAAAATTTACAGAGGAAGAAATCTTACCTCATGCCAATGAATGGCACTTAAAGGATGCTTTGATTCCAGATGATGTTCTCAAAAAAATGGCCGAGTTAGGAGTGTTTAGCATTGCAATTCCTGAAAATTATGGTGGTTTAGGAATGGGAAAAGTCGCAATGTGTGTTGTAACTGAAGAACTCTCTAGAGGTTTTTTGGCTGCTGGATCCTTAGGTACTCGAGCAGAAATTGCAGGTGAATTAATTAGACTTGGCGGTACAGAAGAACAGAAAAAAAAATATCTGCCCGAGATCGCTTCAGGCAACATTTTGACAACCGCAGTTTTTACTGAACCAAACACAGGATCAGATTTAGGCAGTCTTTCAACCAGAGCTCAGCCCCAAGGAGACGATTACATTATAAATGGAAACAAAACTTGGATAACTCATGGTGCAAGGTCAGATTTGATGACAGTCCTTGCAAGAACAGATATGAATCAGAAAGGCTATAAAGGTCTAAGCATGTTCTTGGTGGAAAAACCGAGAGGCAATTGTGAAAAACCTTTCCCTATGGAAGGAATGTCAGGAAGTGAAATTGAAGTCTTAGGATATAGAGGAATGAAGGAATATGAGATAGCTCTTGAAGACATAAAAGTAAGCAAGAAAAATCTTTTAGGTGAACAAGAAGGTAATGGATTTAAACAACTCATGGAAACTTTTGAATCTGCTAGAATTCAAACAGCCGCAAGAGCTGTAGGCGTTGCACAAAACGCTCTTGAATTGGGTTTGCAATATGCGAAAGATAGAAGTCAATTCGGCAAACAAATACTTAAATTTCCCAGAATATTCAATAAGTTAGCTTGGATGGCTATGGAGACAACCGTTGCTCGACAAATAACTTTATTTTCCGCCAGAGAAAAAGATAATGATGTCAGATGTGATATTGAGGCAGGTATGGCAAAACTCCTTGCTGCGAGAGTCGCTTGGAGCAACGCTGACAGTGCTCTTCAAATTCATGGTGGAAACGGTTACGCTCTTGAGTATCCTATTAGCAGAGTTTTATGTGATTCAAGAATTCTCAACATTTTTGAAGGGGCTGCAGAAATCCAGGCTCAAATTGTTGTAAAAGGTCTTTTAGCCAGATAATGGAATCCTTCCTAAACTTTATAATTGTAATATGTCTAATCACCACATTCCTTGTACTTTTGATTGGACTCTTTCATACAGCTAGATCTAACGAAGAAAATAATAAGATCAATTTATTCATGAGGTACAGAGTAGCGATACAATTTGTGACACTTACAATTCTAACGGTTGCCCTTTTCTTAAAATCTTAGGAGACAAATTGGTTAAGCTTGATAAAATTTATACTCGAGGAGGGGATAAAGGTTTAACAAGTCTGGGCGATGGTTCAAGGGTTCAAAAGAGTAACATAAGAATAAAAGCATACGGCGACATTGATGAGGCAAACTCATCACTAGGAATATGCGTATTCTTATCCAGTAAAAATTTAAAAAAAATACTACTTGAGATTCAAAATCATCTTTTTGATATTGGGGCAGATTTGTGTTTTCCTGAAAATTCAAAAAGACATGTCACAATATCAAGTGATAAAATTAATTTTCTTGAAAATAAAATCGACCAAATGAATAAAGAATTAGATAAATTACAGTCATTTATTCTCCCTGGAGGAAGTCAACTTTCGTCATTTCTTCATTTATCAAGATCTAATGTCAGAAGAGCAGAAAGATCAATTATAGAACTAAATGACAAAGAAAAAGTAAGTACCGATATAATTAAATATATAAATAGGCTTTCCGATTTTCTTTTTGTAGCTGCTAGGTTTGAGAATAAAAAAGATGGTGATATACTTTGGATTCCAAATAAAAATTAATTAAGGAAAAGGTTATGAAAGCATTAGTTTGTGTAAAAAGAGTTATTGATTACAATGTCAGAATAAGAGTAAAATCTGATAAATCAGGAGTAGAAACAGATAATGTCAAGATGTCAATGAATCCTTTTGATGAGATCGCAGTAGAGGAAGCAGTTAGAATGAAGGAGAAAAGTGAAATTAAAGAAATAGTTATACTATCAATAGGAACTGACAAATCTCAAGAAACGATTAGATCCGGACTTGCAATGGGTGGTGACAGAGGTATTTTAGTAAAAACAGAAAAAGAACAACTAGAACCTCTTACTGTAGGAAAAATAATTAAAGCCGTTTCTGACAGAGAGAAGCCAGATATCATAATATTAGGTAAACAAGCTATAGACGATGATTGCAATCAAACAGGTCAGATCGTAGCCACATTGTTAGAATTTCCCCAAGCAACTTTTGCTTCAGAATTAAAAAAGAATGATGACAACACTCTCGAAGTTACAAGGGAGGTTGATGGCGGACTAGAAACTGTAAAAGTAAATATTCCTTGTGTTGTAACTACAGATTTACGTTTAAATGAACCTAGATATGCATCTTTACCTAATATTATGAAAGCTAAACAAAAAAAAATTGATGTGCTTGAAATTGGAAGTTTTGGTATCGATATTAAAGATAGACTTCAAGTTTTGGAAGTAAATGAACCCCCAGAGAGAAAACCAGGTATCAAGGTTGACGACGTGGAAGCACTTGTAAATAAACTTAAAAATGAGGCAAAAGTATTATGAAAGTTTTGGTAATAATTGAACATGATAATCAAAGTGTAAAACAATCGAGTTTTTCAACCATAACTGCTGCTAAAGAGATAAGTGATTCAGTTGAGGCAATAGTTCTTGGTCAAGGTCTGGATTCAGTAATCAATGAATTAAAAAAATCTGATCATCTTAAAAAAATTTACAAGATAGATAATGAGTTATTTAAAAATCCATTAGCTGAAAATTTATCTAATGCTATTCAAAAGTTTGCTGAAGGTTCTGATTACACACACATACTTTCACCATCAAGCACATTTGGAAAAAATATGTCTCCAAAGCTGTCAGCTCTTATGGATGTTCAACAGATCTCTGATGTTACTAAAATTATTAGCGACGATACTTTTGAAAGGCCAATTTATGCAGGAAATGCTATTGCAAAAGTAAAGTCCAGTGATCAGATAAAAATCATTACTGTTCGATCCACTTGTTTTGAACCATGTGCTTTAAACTCTAGTGTTGATGTCGAAAGTTTAACAGTAAATCTTGATAAAAATAATTCAGTTAGTTTTGTAAGTTACGATAAATCTAAATCAGATCGCCCAGAATTAACAAGTGCTAAAATAGTGATTTCAGGCGGAAGAGGTATGCAAAATGGAGAAAACTTTAGACTATTAGAGGGTATAGCAGACAAACTAGGTGCTGCAATGGGCGCAAGTAGAGCGGCTGTTGATGCTGGTTTTGTTCCGAATGATTGGCAAGTTGGTCAAACAGGAAAAATAGTTGCGCCAGATTTGTACATCGCTGTTGGAATTTCTGGAGCAATCCAACATATTGCTGGGATAAAAGATTCAAAGTTTATAGCTTGTATTAACAAGGATGAGGAAGCTCCAATTTTTAACTTTTCTGATTATGGTCTAGTTGGTGATCTTTTTGAACTTCTACCAAAGTTAGAGGAGAAATTATAATATTTTTTCGAGTTCGGTGAGAAGTTCTTTGTTTAACCAATCAATGTAACCTTCTACTCTTGACAGTTCATATGGCCCCTCCGTGATAACTAAAGTTGTTGGCATTACTTTAACTTTTAGTTCCTTAGTTAAATTAAGCTTTTTATCAATGTAAGTTTGAAAATTTTCTAACTCGTTCTTTTTTAAGAATTTAGGTATAACTTTTGTGGGATTAGCATCAACTGATACAAAAATAATTTCAATGTCCCTTTCAAATTTTTTTTCTAAATTTAATAGATCCGGGATTTCTTTTATACATGGTGGACACCAAGTAGCCCAAAAGTTAACTAAAATTAGTTTTTTTTTAACCAATTTATCAGCAACTTCAACCTTTTTACCATCCAAGGTTTCTAGATCAAAAAAATTAATTTTTTTAGCTGGATTGTGTAATAATAGTTGATTGTTCTCATATGAATAAGATAAATTTGAAATAACTAAAGATATAATAAAAATAAAATACTTCATGTAAACATTATAACATAGATGAAAAAAACGACAAATTTGGTTTGGGGTGGAAGATTCGAGTACGATTCTTCGGATATTTTAAAAAGAATAAATAATTCAATTAGTTTTGATTATAACTTGGCTCATCAGGATATAAAACTTAACAAACAATACGCTAAATCTTTATTTAAGGCAAAGATACTAAGTATGAATGAGTTAAAAAAAATAAATGCTGCATTGGATGATATACAGCAAGAAGTAAAAAAAAAAAAATTTAAGTTTTCCGATGATTTTGAAGATATCCATATGAATATTGAAATGGCACTAAGAAAAAGAGTAGGAAGGTTGGCCGGAAAGCTTCATACTGGAAAATCAAGAAACGATCAAGTTGCCACAGATGTAAAGTTATGGACAAAAGAAAAAATAAAAAATGTAATAGATAAGATAAAAAAAATTCAAAAAACAATTATTAAAAAATCAGAATCCAACCTTAATGTAATAATGCCAGGTTTTACACATTCTCAAAACGCCCAACCCATTTTATATTCACATTATCTATTATCTTTTTTTGAAATGTTTGAGAGGGACAAAAAAAGAGCAAAACAGCTATTGGAAAACATCAATGAGTGTCCTCTTGGATCTGGAGCATTAGCTGGGACAAACTTTTATGAAATTGATAGGAAAGCTCTTGCTAAAAACTTAGGCTTTAAAAAACCGACTGAAAATTCTTTAGATAGTGTTTCCGATAGAGATTTTGTGATAGAGTTCTTAAGTTTGTTATCAATCTTAAGCATGCATTTTTCAAGGATATCAGAAGACTTCATAATATGGTCAGGAAGTGCCTATGAATTTTTAAAATTTCCAGATAACTTGTGTACAGGGTCATCAATTATGCCACAAAAAAAAAATCCAGACGCAGCCGAACTTGTTAGATCAAAGTGCGGCAGAATATATTCATCACTATTAAATTTACTTATTATACAAAAAGGGCTTCCAAGTGGTTACAGTAAGGATCTTCAAGAAGATAAGGAACCATTATTTGACGCCTTCAGAACTATTGACTTACTACTAGACATTGTTAATGAAATGATAGATTCAGTAACAATAAATAAGATTAAAATGTATGATCTCTCAAAAAAAGGTCACATGACTGCCACAGATCTTGCTGATTGGATTGTGAAAAAAACAAACTACACTTTTAGAGAAGCTCACAACATAACAGGTAAGATTGTGTTGATAGCGGAAAAGAAAAAAAAAGAATTGAGTGAATTAACGTTGCAAGAATTTAAACTTGTGGAGCCCAAAATAAGCAAAGATATATTTAACTATGTATCTTTAGAAAACTCTGTATCTAGTAAAAATTCTTATGGTGGAACGAATATTAACCAAGTTTTAAAAGCAATTAAAAGAGCCAAAAAAAAAATCTAATGCAGAACAAAACTTTTATTAAATTAATTATTTTTTTCTGTTTAATATCCTTTATGTCTTGTGGTAAAAAATCCAGTTTAGATAAATACCCTGGAAGTGATTACCCAAGAGACTATCCTAATAATGATTAAAGTTTCAGAATATAACAAATTTCTTTCCTATAATAAAAATAAACTTTTTTTGGAAGATATTTCATTAGAAAATTTGGGAGAAAAATTTGATACACCATTATTTTGTTATTCAGTTTCACAAATTGAACACAATTTTATAAAATTACAAAAAGCTTTTAAAAAAGTTAAACCTCTAATTTGTTATGCTTTAAAGGCAAATTTCAATAGTAACATTATTAAAATTTTATCAAATCTTGGATGTGGGATAGATGTTGTTTCTAATGGCGAATTGCAAAAGTCTTTAAAAAATGGGGTTAGTAATCAAAAAATTGTTTTTTCCGGTGTAGGAAAGACCAGTAAAGAAATTGAAATAGCCATAAAAAAAAATATTAAACAGATCAATGTTGAGAGTATTGAAGAATTAGAAGAAATTGCAATCATATGCAAAAGAATAAATAGAACAATAAATATTTGCTTAAGAATAAATCCTGATGTGGACGCAAAGACCCATGAAAAAATATCAACTGGTCGCTCTGAAGATAAATTTGGTATATCAGATAAAAAAGTCTTCGAGATTTTTAAAAAGTTCAAAAGCAATAAATTTATTAAAATTAAAGGTTTGTCAATGCACATTGGTTCTCAAATTGTATTACTAGAGCCTTTTAGTAAAGCATTTAAAAAAATTAAATTGCAAATATTAAAACTTAGAAGAGAAGGTTTTGAAGTGTCTTCGTTAGATCTAGGAGGGGGTGTCGGTATAAAATACAACGATAAAAATAAAATTTTAGATATTAAATCTTATGCTCAAGTAATAGATGAATTATTTTCAGATTTAGATTTAGAAATAATAATTGAGCCAGGAAGATATTTGGTGGGCTCTTCTGGAATAATCTTGTCAAAAGTAATTCGAACAAAATCAGGCGACAATAAAGATTTTGTTATCATAGATGCAGGTATGGATAACCTTATCAGACCAGCTTTGTATGGAGCAGAGCATAAAATTATTCCAGTAAAAAAAAAGAAGCAAACAAATTTGAAAAGTTACGAGATTGTGGGACCCATATGCGAAACAAGCGATGTTTTTATTAAAAACATGAAAATTCATAGATTAAACTCAGACGATTTAGTTGTAATATGCTCGACTGGAGCATATAGTTCTTGTATGGCATCACAATATAATTTGAGAGAGCCAGCTAAAGAAATATTCATTAAAAAAAAGAAAATTATCCTTTCAGACAATTAATAATGAACGAAATTTTTTTATTAGATAATATCTCAATTTTTTCTAAAAAAAAGAAAATAGAAAATATTAACCTCAAGATCTGTCGTGGAGACTTTTTTGTAATAAAAGGGTCGAATTCAACGGGCAAATCTTTACTACTAAAATTATTTTATTTAAAGTTACTTCCTTCAAAAGGTTCTCTTTTTTTAAACGGAAAGAAAATTACAGAGGAGTCAAAAAAAAAGATTATTGAAAATAGAAAAAAAATGGGTGTGATTCTTCAAAACGATTATTTAATACCCTTTTTTACAGTTTACCAGAACATTGAACTTGCAAGTCAAATTCAAAACCTGAAAACAAGTTTTGCTCAGAGAATGAATGAGATTTCAGAGTGGTTAGACTTGGATGACATCAAAAACGAAAAAATTATGAATTTATCAAATAGTCAGAAACAAAAAGTAGTAATTGCAAGAGCTCTGATTAATAATCCAAACATTATAATTGCAGACCAACCTGAAACTTTTTTAGATGAGGTGTCTAAAAGAAAGATTTTCTACTTGTTGGAGTCTTTAAGTAAATTAGGATCAACTATTATAATTACTTCAAGTAAAGACCTGTATATAAAAAGTTCTCATAAAATCTTGGAATTGAATTGAAAGCTTATGATATATTTTCAAGAAATTATAAAAAAGACTCTTCTTAAACAGGAAGAAAAATTTTTTCACGGTATATCATTCATTATTATAAGTTTAATAACAATACATATAGCTGTTTATTTTAATTTTTATAAGTTTTCAAGTAATTGGCTAGAGTTAGAATCAAAAAAAACTACATTTATAATTAGTAATTCGGTTGATGAAAAAAAAATACCACTTGATGTTACAGAAAGAATTACAAATTACCTCTCAGCAAAGTCGGAGAGGATTGAATTTTATGTAATTGAAAGTAACCTTATTAAAGAGAGTTTGGGCTTGACAAATCTTTCCGACATGTCCGGACTAAGCTTACCATTCATTTTTCAAATTGTTACAGATGACAAATTTATTTTAGATGAAGTATATGCGTCTGTGATAAGTATTTCAGAAAATAGATTAATAGAAAAGTACTCTCATCAAGATCAGCTTTTTGAAATTTCATCTCTTGTGAATAGAATTAAACTTATAATTTTTATGATGTTTCTTGTAATAATTACTCTGTTTGCCTTTTTAGTAATGAATATTGTCAAAGCTGCTCTAATCAGCAATTATAAGTTTTTAGAGATGTTGCAGATCATGGGAGCCAGTAGTTTTGATTTATCAAAAAATATTTCACAGAGCATTATTAAAAAAATAGTTCCAGGTGCCATTCTTAGTACAATATTTGTTTATCTATTAAGTACTCTGTTAATGAAATTATTCGGTGTAAATTTTGATTTTTTTGATTCTTCATTTTTTATAGAAATAAATGTAACGACGTTCATTATACTGATACTATTTATTGTGACATTTTTAATTATTTTATTATTTTTTTTAATGTCTTATTTGTTTTATTTTTTTGAGAAAAGATTTTTTGATAAATTTTAGAAAGATTTTAATTTTCTTAGTTTCGATCAATATTATTACTATGATTTGGTGGTTGATATTAATCTTTAATACGTTTCCGAAGAAATATTATTTTACCGATTCAGTATCAAGTAAATATAACTCAGCAATAATTGTATTAACAGGTGGAAAAGGAAGAATTCAAAAAGGAATTGATCTGTACAAAAATAACCATGGCAGTTTTTTATTTATTTCGGGTGTATTTCACGAGTCCGAGTTGGAAATAAAACAACAGATTGAAAGACAAGTATTCAACCATAACTGTTGTGTGGTTTATGATAAAAATGCTACTAGCACATTTGAGAACGCTTTTGAAGTAAAAAATTGGTTAGTTGAAAATACAGAAATTGAAAATCTGATCTTGGTAAGCTCGTATTACCACCTTCCTAGAGGTTATGTAATATTTAACAATATTGTTGAAAAAAAAAAAATTTTTCTTTCCCCTGCAGAAGATAAAATTAAAATGGATAGTAACCTTTTTTTCCACATTAAGTTGATATTTCTTGAATATTTTAAAGTCATTTACACTATAATTTCTTTAATATGAGATTTTTAAGAAGCTTTACCTTTTATATTTTTTTTTATACTGGAACAATTTTTTATTTCTTAATTTTCTCGCCTGTCAGCTTCTTTACAAGAAAATTTGTTGTAATACTCTCAACTTTTTGGACAAAATCTGTAATAAAACTCTCAAAATTAATTCTAGGAATAAAATATGAAATAAAAGGTTGCGAAAATATTCCTAAATCTGGTTCTTTTGTTGTAGCAAGTAACCATCAATCAGCATGGGAAACTTTCTTTCTTGGTTCTCTTTTTCCAGGTTCAATTTTCATACTTAAATATGAATTAAAGAAAATTCCAATATTTTCTCAGTATTTCAAAAAGCTTGGGTTTATATTTGTGAAAAGAGATAAAGCATTTGATTCACTAAAGATTCTTCTAAAATCTGTTAAAAAATTAATCTCAAAAAATAATTGTATTTTTGTCATTTTTCCAGAGGGAACAAGAATAAAGCCTGGAGAGAGAATAAAATTAAATTCAGGTGTTTTTGCCATTCATAAATTTGCCAATTTACCAATTCTTCCAATCAAACTTGACTCTGGTAAGTACTGGATTAATAAAAAGTTTAATAAAAGAGAAGGTAAAATTATTGTAAAGATCTTCCCTCTTATAAATAAAGAAGATAATAAAAATAAAGTAATGACAAAACTTGAAAATTATTATTATCACTAAATAATTTCATATTCTTTTTTTAATAATAATCTTTCTTATTTCTTTAGTTCTTTTAAGTAATCTAAATATTTGAGAATATTTTTCATCTTCTATTAGTTTTTTTATTTTTTCTATATCTTTTAAAAAAAGTGAAAGAGTATCTTTTAAAAATTCTTTATTCTTCAGAAAAATATCAGTCCACATTTTCGGATCTGACGAACCTATTCTTGTGAAATCTTTAAACCCTCCTGCAGCAAAATTTATTAATTCGTTCTTTTTCTTTATATTAAGATTAAAAGCTGTTCCCACAATTGTAAATGCTATTAAATGAGGCAAATGAGAAGTAATGGACATAATTTTATCATGTTCATTCACTTTCATTGTCGCAACTTTCATTCCTATTTTTTTCCAAATTTCACTAATAATTCGCAATGATTTTTTATTATTACTTATTGGGGTTAAAATACACCACTTGTCCTGAAAGAGATTGTCAAAAGCATTTTTGGCACCAGAATATTCTGTTCCAGCTATTGGATGACCAGGAACCAAAGAAAATTGTTTATCATTAAGTTCCAGAGTTTTTTTTTCAAAAATATTTTTCACAGATCCGACATCTGAGATAATTTGATTCTTTTCTGTATAGTCTGACAATTCATATATAATTTTGTTTATCAAACTGACTGGAGTGCAAATAAAAATAACAGAACTTTCTTTAATTCTTTCATCTATTTTCTCTCTTTTTTCATCAATAGCTTTGATTGTGTATGCATTACGAAGATTTTGTTTAGATGTATCAATCCCAATAATTGTTTTACATATTTTTTTTTTTTTTAAAGCGAGTCCAAGTGAAGCTCCAATTAGTCCAGGGCCTATAATTGTGATTTCTTTATGCATTTTTTGTATTGATTGAATTTCTTAGCTCTTTTAAGAATTTTTTCAGATCACTTGTGGAACCTATTGAAACTCTAAAAAAATGTTTCATTCCATAATTACTTAAATCTCTAACCAAGATTTTTTTTGTTTTTAAAAAACTTAAAATTTTTGCTTTTGAGTATTTCTTTTCATTAACTTTTATAAGAACAAAATTTGCAAAACTTTCATATGACTCAAGACCAATCTTTTTTATTTCAATCGGAAGAATCTTTCTCCATTTATCATTGTGAATTATTGACTTTCTCAAAAAATCTTTTTCCTTCAATATAAGAGTTCCTACGTTTTGTGATAGTGTATTTACATTAAATGGTCCTCTTACCTTCTCCAAAAGCTCAATTATCTTTTCATTGGAATATGCCCAACCCAACCTAAGCCCAGCCAATGCAAAAATTTTTGAAAAGGTTCTTGTAACAACAATGTTTGGAAATTTATTTATTAACTCAATCCCATCAGTATACCTTCTATCTGTAATAAACTCAGAGTATGCACCATCTAAAACCACTATGATATTTTTAGGTACATTTTGTAAAAAGTTTAGCAGTTCTTCTTTAAAAATTATTGTTCCTGTTGGGTTGTTTGGGTTTGCTATAAAAATTATTCTTGTCAGCTTAGTTATACTTTTCAAAATATTATCACATGAAATCTTAAGTTTATCTGATTTAGCTATAACAACTTTGCACCCAGAAGCTCTTGCAATTATTGGATAGTAGGTAAAACCAAACTCACTACATATTACCTCGCCGCCCTCTTTTGAGAAAGTTTGCGCTATTACAGACAAGACATCGTCTGATCCGTTTCCACAAATTATATTTTTAAAATTTAAATTGAAAGTTTTTACTAATTGATTCTTTAATTGATTACAATCACCATCAGGATAAAGGTTTGAAGAAAGAACTAAACTATTTACTTTATTTATTACTTTTCTTGGAATTTTAAAAGGCGACTCATTTGAAGAAAGCTTGGATATTTTTTCTTTACTGTTTGTACATAATGATTCACCGGGAATGTACTTTTCTATTTCATTTATAGAAGGTTTTACTATGTCTTTAAGATTGAAACTAACCATAAACTTTTACTTTCAAAATAAAATTATTTTGACTACTTAATCAACATAGTTATGATGCGTTTTAAGTCAAATAAATTAATATAAAAGTAAATGAAATCTTTAATTCCAATAGATAAATTACAAATTAAAAATCCAATTAAACTTGATTCAGGAGAATATATAGATTCATGTGAAGTTGCTTTTAAAACTTACGGAACTTTGAATAAAAAAAAGACTAATGCAATTTTGGTATGCCATGCTTTATCTGGTGATCAGTTCTGTTCAGATATTAATCCACTTACAAAAAAAAGAGGCTGGTGGAATATTTTAATTGGTCCAGGTAAAGTTATTGATACGAACATTTTTTTTGTAATATGCAGTAATGTTTTAGGTGGGTGTATGGGAAGCACAGGTCCTTCATCAATTAATCCTCAAACTAAAACAAATTACGGATTAAAATTTCCTGTAATTACAATTTCAGATATGGTTAAAGTACAAGAAAAACTAGTCTCAGCCCTCGGCATAAAAAAGTTATTTGCTGTAATCGGAGGTTCTATGGGTGGTATGCAAACTTTAGAATGGGCAACTAAGTTCAGCAACAAAGTTAATGTTGCAATTCCTATAGCGACTTCTTATCGACACTCTGCACAAAACATTGCATTTCACGAAATTGGAAGGCAAGCAATTATGGCTGATCCATTGTGGAACAAAGGAAACTATTATAAGACCAGAAAGGGGCCTACAGGTGGCCTGTCAGTTGCAAGAATGATAGCTCATATAACTTATTTATCAGAGCGTGCGCTTCAAAGAAAATTTGGAAGAAATCTTCAAAATAGTGATTTCTTTTCTTTTAATTTTGATACAGATTTTCAAATTGAAAGTTATTTAAAACATCAGGGAAATTCATTTGTAGAAAGATTTGACGCTAACAGTTATCTTTATATTACAAAAGCAATGGACTACTTTGACCTATCAGTTAAGAAAGGCGGACTTTCAAAGGTTTTTAAAAATGCAAATGTAAATTTTTGCTTTTTTTCATTTACATCTGATTGGTTATTTCCAACTTCAGAAACAAAAACAATAATTAAATCTCTTAATAGTTCAAATGCAATGGTGAGTTTTGTTGAAATTAAAACAGACAAGGGTCACGATGCATTTCTTTTAGAAGAACCAGAGTTTCACGCAACACTCAAAGGTTTTATACAGGGACAGATAGGAAAGCACGAAATATGAGAAAAAATTTAAGAAAAGATCTATTCGTAATTTCTAAGTTGATAAATGATAAAGAAAAAATATTAGACGTGGGTTGTGGAAGTGGGAATCTTTTAGATTTTCTTTTAAAAACAAAAAAAGCTATCTGCAGAGGAATTGAGATAAGTCAATCCGGAGTGAATGATTGTGTAAAGAAAGGACTTTCAGTTATTCAAGGAGATGCTAACTATGATTTAGATGACTATCCTGATGATGCATTTAGTACGGTAATTTTAAGTCAAACAATACAAGCTATGATTTTTCCTGATACAGTTATAAAAAATTTAATAAGGATCGGAAGGCGAGCAATAATTTCATTCCCAAATTTTGGTTACTGGAAAGTTCGGAAGGATTTAATGTTTAAAGGAAAAATGCCAAAAAATGATATACTTCCATATGAATGGTTTGATACGCCTAATATACATTTATGCTCATGTAAGGATTTCCAAATATTTTGTAAGAACAATAATATAATAATAGAAAAATTTATGTGTCTTAGCGAAAAAGGAATTGAAATGAAGAAAAATTACTTTTCAAATTTATTAGCGTATCAAGTAATTTTTTGTGTATCAAAAAAGAATAAAAATTGATAGATATCAAATATGATAGAAATAATTCAAATTCCGTTATTGTCAGATAACTACTCATACATAATTGTAGATACGAACACTAATATTACAGCCTGTATCGACCCTTCAGTCGCAAAGGATATAGATAATGTATTGCAAGATAGAGGAATGGATCTTAACTTCATTTTAAATACTCATCATCATCAAGATCATGTTGGAGGAAATCAAGAACTCAAAGAAATATATAACTGTAAAATTATTGGTTGTTACGATGATCAAAATAGAATTCCAGGAATAGACATAAAACTTAAAAATAGTGAGGAATTTAATATGGGTGAAAGCGTATTTAAAGTAATCGATACGCCTGGCCATACGATTGGGCATATTTGCTTTTATTTTAAGGATCAAAATTTTTTATTTTGTGGAGACACAATTTTTTCTCTAGGTTGTGGAAGACTGTTTGAAGGTTCATACAAACAAATGACAGAATCGATTTTGAAAATTCGTTCTTTACCTGATAGTACAAAAATATTTTGTGGACACGAGTATACGGAATCCAATGCAAGATTTGCAGAGTTTCTCGACCCAGGAGATAACTTATTAAAAAAGAAAATATTAAATATTAAGAAAGATAGGTTGGAATCAAAACCGACAATTCCCGCGACGCTGGGAGAAGAAAAAAAGCTAAATCCATTTATGAAATTTGACAACCAGGAGTATTTAGATTCTATAAAAATTGAAAATATTTCAAATGCAGAAAATTTCAAAAAGATTAGGATAATGAAAGATAATTTTTAATCCATCCATAAGCCACCATTTATTGAAAAGGTAGAGCCATTTACATAGCTGGCTTTATCTGAAACAAGATAACCTACCATTTGTGCTACTTCATCGGCCTCACCTAATCTCTTATTTGGTATTGTTTCGATAATGGATTTTAAGATGTCTTCTCTTA
The DNA here is from genome assembly GCA_902550225.1 of uncultured Alphaproteobacteria bacterium. GTDB lineage: Bacteria > Pseudomonadota > Alphaproteobacteria > Methylaequorales > Methylaequoraceae > Methylaequor. The sequence goes on along the minus strand of CACCYL010000003.1, from coordinate 15,689 downwards.
TGGCCGCGACCATTTCCGTATTGATATAACCAGGACAGATTACGTTAGAAGTGATACCTTTACTAGCACTTTCAAGTGCTAAAGATTTTGAGAAACCGATAAGGGCTGATTTTGTTGCTGCATAATTGGTTTGACCAAACTGCCCCTTTTGTCCATTTACAGAAGAAATATGAATTATTCTTCCAAAGCTATTTTCTCTCATTTTATTAATTACTAATGATGTCATATTAAAGATTGAATTTAAGTTAACATCAATAACTTTTTGCCAGTTATCTCTACTCATTTTATGAAGGGGCGCGTCTCTGGTAATTCCTGCATTATTTATAAGAATATCAACATTCTTATTATCCTCATAGATTTTATTAACGGATTTTTGGCATTCCTCATAACTACTAACATCCCACTTAATTACTTCGATATTATTTTCTTTTGAAAAAGATTTCGCAGCATCGTCATTACTTGTATAATTAGCAATGACTTTAAAGTTTGATGACTTTAATTTTTTGGAAATTGAGGCACCTATCCCTCTGGTTCCTCCTGTAACAATTGCTATTTTTGTCATTATTTTCTTTCAACGCACATTGCAACTCCTTGACCTCCGCCAATGCACAAGGTTGCAATTCCCTTTTTCTTATTTTGTCTTCCTAGTTCATGAATTAAAGTGACTAATATTCTAGTTCCTGATGCTCCTATTGGGTGACCTAGTGCAATTGCTCCTCCACTCACATTAACTTTATTCATATCCCAATCAAGTTCTTTAGAAACTGCTAAAGATTGGGCTGCAAAAGCTTCATTTGCCTCAATCAAGTCAAGTTCTTCAACAGTCCATTTAGCTTCTTCTAGAGCTTTTTTTACAGCAGGAACAGGGCCAATACCCATTATCGAAGGATCAACTCCAATTGTTGAAGATGATACTATACTTACAAGCGGTTTAAGTCCTAACTCTTTGGCTTTCTCTTTTTTCATAACTAACACTGCTGCTGCTCCATCATTTAATCCAGATGCATTTCCTGCTGTAACAGTGCCATTTTTGTCAAAGACAGGTTTCAAAGAACTTAATTTATCAAAAGTAGTTCCATGTCGTGGAAATTCATCTGTTTCAAATAAAATTTCTTCTTTTTTTTTTAAAATTGTTATCGAAGTTATTTCATTTTTAAAAAAATTATTTTTTTGTGCACTTTCAGCCTTGTTTTGGGAGTTTGTTGCAAATTTATCCTGTTCCTCTTTGGATATATTAAATTTCTCTGCAATATTTTCTGCAGTAGTTCCCATGTGATAATTATTCATAGCACACCAAAGTCCGTCAACAATCATGCTATCTTTAATTTTACCATCACCCATTTTTAGTCCATTTCTTATATTTATTGTATGATGAGCATTTGACATGCTTTCTTGGCCTCCAGCAATCACAATCTCACTTTGACCGGATAATATAGATTGGCAAGCTATCATAACTGATCTCAGACCAGATCCACAGACTTGGTTTACTGTAAGAGCACTTACTTTTTCGGGTAAGTCAGACAACATGGATGCTTGTCTTGCAGGGTTCTGTCCAGACCCACCAGTTAACACTTGTCCCATTATTATTTCATCTATGAGATCTTTTGAAATTCCTGACTCCGAGATTACTGAATCGATGACCGAGCTTCCTAACTGAGGGGCTGAAAAGTTTGATAAACTTCCCATGAATTTTCCAATGGGAAGCCTTTTAGCTGTAGTTATAACTATTTCATTCATATGAATCACCAATATGTAAATTTAATAACATAATAAATAAATTTAACAACAAAAATTACTTAAAGTAATGAATTGACAAAAAATTCTTAACAAATATAAAGTATAGTGTAAAAATTGGAGAATTAGATAAAGTTATGATAGCTATATTTGAAAATAGGGGTAAGCAATACAAAGCTAAAATTGGAGATTTTTTAAAACTTCCTAAGATCAGCGAACTTAAAAAAAATGACTCCGTTACTTTTGATAAAGTGATTTTTATGAAAGATGATAGTGGTCAAACCGTAATTGGATCACCACTAATCAATGGAATTCAAATTATCTGCCAAGTAATCGAGCAGATAAGAGAAAAAAAAATTATTGTCTTTAAAAAAAAAAGAAGACACAATTATAGAAGGAAGATTGGTCATCGGCAAGATCTCACATTATTAAAAATCAAAGATATAAAAATAGCAAATAAACCTACTTCATCCGAGAAAAATTTAAGCTCATCTCAAGATAAAGTTAAACCTACTAAAGGAGAATCAAATGGCTCATAAAAAAGCAGGTGGTAGCACAAGAAACGGAAGAGATAGCGCTGGACGAAGGTTGGGTGTTAAAAAGTTTGGAGGGGAAGTTGTTGTGCCCGGTAATATTATAATCAGGCAACGAGGAACAAAATACCATCCTGGAGAAAATGTTTCTATTGGAAAAGACCACACTATATTTGCTATCAAAGAAGGAGTGGTTTCTTTCAAGAAAAAATCTGGAAACAAATCTTTCGTAAGCGTAGATCAAAAAAAATAAACTTAAACTTATCCGATGAAGTTTCTAGATGAAGCCAAAATCCACTTAAAGGCAGGTGATGGTGGCTCAGGCTGCGTAAGCTTTAGAAGAGAAAAGTATATTGAGTTCGGAGGACCGGATGGAGGTGATGGTGGTCGAGGAGGAAATATTGTTTTTAAAGCTGTTTCAAATCTAAACACATTAATTGATTTCAGATATAAACAACATTTTAAAGCGCAAAGAGGTGAAGACGGTTCAGGTAAAAATAGAACTGGAGCGGGTGGAGAAGATCTAATAATCGAAGTCCCAGTGGGTACAGTTATTTTGTCAGAAGACAAAAAGTTGGTTATCAAAGACTTTACTAAAGAATTGGATTCGTTCATTTTGATTCATGGTGGAATTGGAGGAAGAGGAAATGCAAGATTTAAATCTTCAACAAATCAAGCTCCAAGAAAGTTCGACACAGGCATCGAAGGTGAAGATAAATGGATTTGGCTAAGATTAAAATTAATAGCTGATATAGGTTTAGTAGGACTTCCAAATGCAGGTAAATCAACCCTTCTGAAAAAACTATCAAATGCAAATCCGAAAATAGCAAATTATCCTTTTACCACTTTAAAACCACAATTAGGTGTTTATAGAAGTGACCAAAAAGATATCATAATTGCTGACCTACCAGGATTGATAAAAGGAGCAGCAAATGGGGTGGGATTAGGACTTAATTTTCTTGCACACATTGAAAGATGTAGAATGTTCTTGCATGTTTGTGATGTATCAACTAATAATTTTAATGAAATAGTGAGTAACTACAAAATAATTAGAGATGAAATTAAAGCTTACAATCCTCTGACCTTAAAAAAAAAAGAAATCGTTCTTTTGAGTAAATGTGATTTAATTGAAGGAAAAGATATAAAAGAAATAATAACATTGCTGAAGAAATTAACGTCTTCAAGTATTATTGCAATTTCAAGTCATACAAACTTAGGAATGCAAGAATTAAAAAAATCTTGTGTGAATTCAATCTAATGAATAATTTATCAATCTTAAATGCAAAAAGAATTGTGATAAAAATCGGATCGTCCTTACTATTTTCAAACAATAAATTTAATTCAAAATGGTTGGATACGTTTACAGAAGATGTAATATTACTCAGAAAAAAAAATATTGATATTTTGATCGTTGCGTCCGGTTCAGTTTCATTGGGTAAGATTTATTTGAATATAGAAAAAAAAAAGCTTCGAATTCACGAAAAGCAAGCGTGCGCAGCTTGTGGACAAGCAATTCTTATGAATAATTTTAAAAAAACATTTGAAAAGAAAAAGTTGACTGTTGCACAGATTCTTCTCACTTATTCTGACACTGAGGACAGAAAAAAAAGTTTGAACTCAAGAGAAACTATTTTTGAATTGTTAAGATGCAACGTAATTCCTATTGTTAATGAAAATGATTCTGTAGCAGTAGATGAATTAAAGTTTGGTGACAATGATAGACTTGCTGCCAGAGTTTCACAGATAATAGATGCAAATGTTCTCATACTTCTTAGCGACGTTGACGGATTATTCACTGTAAATCCAAAAAAAAATAAGCGTGCAAGTCTTATAAAAGAAGTTGAGAAAATTAATGAGGAAATATTTAAAATGGCAAGCGCGGAAACAAATTACCATGGTACTGGTGGAATGTTTACGAAGATAGAGGCTGCGGAAATAGCTACTGAATCTGGCTGCGATACAATAATTTGTAAAGGAACAAAAAAAAACCCAATCAGCGAATATTTAAAAAAAGAGACTGGAACAATTTTTAAAAGAAAAGTAAATAATGATAAAGGTTTTAAAAAATGGCTAGCTGGAACTATTAAGGTGAAAGGAGATATTTTTCTTGATAATGGAGCTGTTAACGCAATTTTAAAAGGTGCAAGTATTTTGCCAAGTGGTATTCAAAAAATATCTGGAAAATTTTTTAAAGGTGATATAATAAATATTAAAAATCAAAATGGAAAAAAAATTGGAAAAGGCGTTTCTTATTATGATTCTTCAGAGCTTTCCAAATTATTAGGCAAAAAAACATCTGAAATAAAAAAATCATTGGGTTATGATGGAAGAAATGAAATAGTTCACAGAGATTATTTAACTTTAAATGAATAAACAAAAACAAATTGAAGAAGAAGTTTTAAAAATTGGAATTAAGGCCAAAGAAGCTTCCTTAAAGATTTCTTTACTTTCCTCTAAAAAAAAGAATGATGTTTTGTTAGATGCAGCTGACAATATAAAAAAAAATAAAAAACTAATCATTGAGCACAACCTGAAAGATATCGAAGAAAATAAAAAAAAATTAAATTCGTCACTTCTCGATAGATTGATGTTAGATTCAAATAGAATTGATGGTATTTGCAAAGGCTTGGTTGAAATTTCAGAATTGGATGATCCAATCGGAAAAATTTTAGGAGAATGGAAAAGACCAAACGGCCTAAAAATACAAAAAGTATCAATTCCATTGGGTGTAATAGGCGTAATTTATGAATCAAGACCCAACGTTGCTGCAGATGCAGCAGGCTTGTGTTTAAAGTCTGGAAACCCACTAATTTTGAGAGGGGGAAGTGAAAGTTATCATTCTTCATCAAAGATAGTAGAGATAATCAATCAATCGCTTAGAAAATTTCAACTTCCCGAAGGAACTTTGCAGAATATACCCACAAAAGATAGATTGGCGGTGGGAGCTTTAATTAAAATGGATAAATATGTTGACGTTATTATCCCAAGAGGAGGAAGATCCCTAATTGAAAGAGTATCGGATGAAAGTAGAGTTCACGTATTTAAACATCTGGACGGAATTTGTCATACCTATATTCACAAATCTGCTGACAAGGAAATAAGTAAAAACGTTACATTAAATGCAAAAATGAGAAGACCCGGAATTTGTGGAGCAACTGAAACTATTCTTTGTGATGAAGAGGTGGTGAAAACTCATTTACCAGAATTGATTAAATCTTTGTCGAACTCGGGTTGTGAAGTAAGGGGAGATAAATTTGTAAAAGAAGGCAACTCAATAGTAATTAAAGCAGAAAAAAAAGATTGGAAAACAGAATATTTGGATAAAATTGTGTCTATAAAAACCGTTAAAAAGGGAGTAGAAGAAGCAGTTGATCATATAAATCATTATGGATCTGGGCACACAGACGCTATTATTTCTAATGATGAGGAAGTTACGGAATTTTTTTTAAATAATGTGGACAGCGGAATTGTAATGCACAATACTTCGACACAATTTGCAGATGGTGGCGAATTTGGAATGGGAGCGGAAATTGGAATTTCAACTTCCAAAGTACATGCAAGGGGACCGGTAGGAGTTGCTCAACTTACGAGTTTTAAATATAAAGTGAGAGGGAAAGGACAAGTAAGACCATAATTTGAACAAATCTTCTAGGAAAATGATTGGAATTCTGGGTGGATCCTTCGATCCTCCTCATAATGGACACAGGTTTATAAGCCAATACGCAATGATGAGATTAAACTTGCAAGAAGTCTGGTGGATAGTTACATACAAAAATCCCCTAAAAAAAAAAAGTAATAGTTACAACTACAGATTTCAGCAGGTAAAAAAATTTATAAAATTTAGAAGAATTAAAATATTAAAGATTAGAGAAGATAAAAATATATATGCAATCGATACAATTTTATATATAAAAAATAAATTTAAGAATAAAAAGTTTATTTGGCTTATGGGAACTGACAATCTACAAAATCTTCACGAATGGAAGGAATGGAAAAAAATATTTTATAATATTCCCATTGCAATTTTTGATAGACCATTTTACTCTTTTAATATAACAAAATGTAAAGCATTATTTTTTTTTAGGAAGGCAAGAATTAAAAATATTCTTTTGGCAAAGTCAAGATCAATCTTACCTCCAAGTTGGACTTTTATAAGTGGTTTAAAAAATCATTTATCATCCTCGTTTATCAGAAAGTCAAAATGAAATCAAATGCAAAAGTTGACATCCTCCTCAATAAAATCGTCAAAGATCTTGAAGATGCTAAGGCAAAAGATATTCAAATTATAAATATAAAAAATAGAAGTGCCTTAGGAGATTATATGATTATTGTGAGTGGAACATCTTCAAGGCATATAAATTCTATTGTTTCTAACATTGTAAAATTAAATAAAACTCACATTCTTTCAACCGAAGGTATTAATTCTACAGATTGGTTAATAGTGGATTTTGGCGATATTATTTTGAATGTTTTTAAACCAGAAATAAGGGAACATTATTCACTTGAAAAAATTTGGAAAAACAATGATTTAGAAGATGAAAAATTTGGATTTGGATAAATATGATAATTAAAATTCTATCTTTAGGAAAATTTAAAGTGAATCAGAAATTCAAGAGTATCTTTGAATATTACCAAAAAAGAATTAAGTTCAAGACAGTTTTAATAGAATTAAAAACCTATGAAAATAACAAAAAAAAAGAGTTAGAGAAACTAGAAATTCTTAAGTTCTTAAAAAATCAAGATCACAAAAATGTTTTTGTTTTAGATAAAAGTGGAGAAAATTTCTCGAGTTTAGAGTTTGCAGATCTTTTAAACAATAAAATAAATTCAGGTTGTAAGAAGTTAAACTTTATAATTGGAAGCGACGAAGGGCTTGACAGTTTTTTTAAAGATTCATTTTTGACAATCTCATTTGGTAATCAAACATGGCCCCATCTTCTTATTAGAGTCATGTTAATCGAACAAATATATAGAGGTTTAGAAATTATAAAAAATTCTCGATATCACAAATAGTTATAAAATGAGAAAAAAAGTACTACTTTGTATCTTAGATGGTTGGGGGTTAGGAAAGAATAATTCCCATAACGCTATTTTTCTTGCAAAAAAAAAAAATTTTGATTATTTAACTAAAAAATACGGATACTTAAAATTAAATGCTTCGGAAAATGATGTGGGGCTACCTGCTGGTCAATTTGGAAATTCTGAAGTTGGGCACACAAATATTGGAGCTGGAAGAATCATTCTCCAAGATGTAATGAGGATTTCAAAATCATTCAGCAATGGTGAAATAAAAAATAAATCTTTAGTAACAAATATTTTAGAAAAGTGCAAAAGGATTCACATTGTTGGTCTGATTTCAAAAGGAGGGGTTCATGGGCATCAAGATCATCTTTTTGAACTAATAGAAATTCTTAATAAAAATAAACCAAATATTTTCATTCATTGTATTTTAGATGGAAGAGATAGCTCCCCAGTTGGGGGCAAAGAAAATTTACGGGTATTAATTAAAAAAATAGGTAAAAGAAAAAATATAAAAATTGCAAGTATTTCTGGTCGATTTTTTGCTATGGACAGGGATAACAGATGGGAAAGAATTGAGAAAGCTTACAAAGCTATTATAGAAGGTTCAGGCCTAAAAAAAAGGAGGTATTTATCCGCAATAAGTGAAAGTTACGAAAAGCACATCACTGACGAGTTTTTTGAACCAACTAATTTCAATGGTTATAACGGAGCCAAAGATGGAGATGGATTTTTCATTACAAATTATAGAGCCGATAGAGTAAGAGAAATTTTATCATCAATATTTGATGACGATTTTAGTTATTTTAAGAGAAACAAAAGACCAAAATTTTTTAATCCAATAAGTATGGTCGAATATTCAAAACGATTGAAAAAAAAAATTAAACCAATTTTTGAATCAATTCAAATCAAAAAAACGTTAGGCGAAGTTGTGTCTTGTTTTGGACTAAAACAGTTAAGAGTAGCTGAAACAGAAAAATATGCGCACGTTACATATTTTCTAAATGGCGGAATTGAGGAAAAATTTACTGGCGAGGACAGAATTTTGATTCCCTCTCCGAGAGTAAAGACTTACGATATCAAACCAGAAATGTCTGCTTTTGAGGTAAGAGATCATATTATAAAAAATTTAAAAAAGGAAAAATACGATTTGATCATCACAAATTTTGCAAATCCAGATATGGTTGGACACACAGGCAATATTGAAGCAACTGTGAAAGCAATCGAAGCCGTGGATGAATGCATTGGAAAGATTTTTGAACAATGTAAAAAAAACGGATATTCACTTATTCTGACTTCAGATCATGGTAATGCTGAAAGTATGTTCGATGAGAAAAAAAATATAGCATGTACAACTCATTCACTAAACATGGTTCCCTTTACTATTTGTGAGAAAATTAATTATTCAATTAAAACTGGTAAGCTTGCAGATATTGCTCCAACAGTATTAACACTTCTTGGCCTTGAAATTCCAATTGTAATGAAAGGAAAATCACTTATTAAATGATGCAGATTTTTATAATAATTTTAGTATCTTTGAATTTATCGAACTCATTGGCTAATAACAGAGATTTGAAAGTTAAATTAAACAATTTAAAAAAACAAACTGTAAAAATTCACAACGAAATTTTGATAAACAATAAAGAATTAAAAAAAATAAAAATTGATTTAGATAGAAATACTCAAAAAAAAATAATTATTAACAGATATATAAAAAATAAGGATTTGTTGGGTAGGAGAATAATTTTTTTACTGCAAGACAAGTTTTACACCAATCAATTTACAAGAATTGTTAGGGATCTTGATAATTCATCGCAGGAATTAATTACAAAGCAGATAATAAGAGAATTTTTTTTAAAAAAAGTAAAAACTGGAATTAATGATTACTTTTTAAACTTAGAAAATTTAAAGTCAATAGACAATGAGTTGGCTTTAGAATTAGAAAATTATAAAAATAAAAAAAAAAATTTAAAAAAAAAATTGTTAATGCTTGAAAAGAAAATTGAAGAAGTAGCTAAAGTTCAAAAGAAAATGAAAACTAATAAAAAACTTGAAGAAAAAGCAAAAAATCTAAGAAAAAAAGCAAAAAATTTGAATGACTTAGTTAAATCTGCAGAAACCAAAAGGAAAATTATATCAAAAATTAAATCAAGAATTAAAATGCCAGTTTCAGGTGATATAATTTCAGATTATGGAGAAGGAAAAGATCAACATAAACTTAAAAATGGATTAGTGTTTAAGGTTAATGAAGATTCATTTGTTACATCGCCAATGGATGGTACTGTCGTGTATGCTAATAAGTTTAAAAGTTTTGGGAATTTAGTAATGATAAAAGATAACAAAGGATTCACCTCAGTCTTGATTGGTATGAGAAGTTTATTAATTTCAACTGGAAACGAAGTTCTGGCAGGAGAGCCGATTGCGAAAATTTCCTCAACGCTGCAAAGTCAACTTTATTTTGAATTAAGAGAAAATGGTAAAATTGTTGATCCTAAATCAAAAGTTGAGATTTTATAAAAAAACTGCATAATCAACACTATATAATTATTATGAAGAATTTATTTATATTTTTTGCACTTTTAATTCTCCCTTTTTCATTGAAAACAGAGGAAGAAAAAGATGTTTACAAATATCTCAATCTATTTGGCGAGGCTTTTGAGAAAATAAAAAATAATTATGTAGAAGATGTAACATCAAAAGATTTGATTGAATCTGCAATAGAGGGCATGTTAAGTTCGCTTGATCCTCATTCAACATATCTAAATTATGATGAACTCAATGAGTTGAAGGTGCAGACTAAAGGAGAATTTGGAGGGTTAGGCATTGAAGTAACACTCGAAAATGGTTTTGTAAAGGTAATAGCTCCAATTGATGACACTCCTGCCGATAAAGCTGGAATAAAGTCTGGAGACTTAATTACACATCTGGATGATGAGCCTGTTTTAGGAATGACCTTGTCTGAAGCAGTATCAATTATGAGAGGAAAAGTTGGATCTAAAATAAAACTAACTATTAATAGAAACGAAAACGAAAATCTTCAGATTTTTATAACTAGAGCCATCATACAGTTAAAAGCAGTTAAAGCTCGAGTCGAAAATAATATTGGATATATAAGAGTATCTTCATTCAACCAGAAGGTGGACAGACAAATAATAGATTCAATAAAAAATTTCAAAAAAGAAAAACTTATAGGTTATGTTTTAGACCTTCGGAATAATCCAGGCGGCTTATTGGATCAAGCTGTTAATGTTACAGATATATTCTTGGATAAGGGAGAAATTGTTTCAACTAGAGGCAAAAATGGAAAGCAAGGAAGTAGATATAACGCTGTAAAGAATGATCTTATAGAAGGATTGCCTCTAATAGTTTTAATAAATCAGGGAAGTGCTTCTGCATCTGAAATTGTTGCAGGAGCACTTCAAGATCATAAAAGAGCAATTATTATGGGAACAAAATCTTTTGGTAAAGGTTCTGTACAGACGATAATTCCATCGGGAGAAGATGTTGCATTAAAGTTGACTACTGCAAAATATTATACTCCATCGGGAAGATCAATACAGAAAACCGGAATTGACCCTGATATTTTAGTTGAACAAGCTGAACTTAAGAAGGTCGATGACCCAAGCAGTAGAAAAGAATCAGATCTGAGGGGTGCAATAGAAAACGATCAAGAGAATTCCAAAAGAAACGAAAATAAGCCTACTTCAAAAAAAGATGAAGAAAAGATTGACGACTATCAACTTACAAGAGCTTTTGATTTGATACTTGCTATCAATTTAGTAGATAAACAATCTTCAAACTAATTGTTTAAAATTTCATGAAACAAAAATATCGCAAAGGCGTTGGTATTTTTCTTATAAACAAAAGAAATCAACTTTGGGTAGGAAAGAGATCTGACTACAAAAATGAATACTGGCAGATGCCACAAGGTGGAATAGATGGACCAGAATCACCCGAAAATGCAATGAAAAGGGAACTAATGGAGGAAACTGGATTAAATGAGAGTTATAAGATAATAAGTAAAACAAGTGCATGGTTAGAGTATAAACTTCCTCAAGAGCTGGTAAATGAAGTGTGGAATGGAAAGTATGTTGGACAAAAACAGATTTGGTTTGCCTGCCGATTTTTTGGTAATGATGATCAAGTAGATATAAAAAAGTTTAAATCTCCTGAGTTTTGTGAGTGGAAATGGATAAATCCAATTGATTGTTTGGATTTAGTTGTTCCTTTCAAAAAAACATTATATAAAAAAGTACTTAAAAGTTTTAGAAATTTTTATCAAGAGTAATAGAGTTTTTCTAATGCCTTGTCTCTCAAGCTTTTCAAATTTACCTCATCCTTATTTGATGGTTCTCCAGTCTTATTTGTTGAACTAACAGAATTAGTATTAACTACCTCTTCGGTTAAAAGTGAACATCTGTTTTGTGAAACTTCAACGATGCCTCCCGTTACCAAAAAAGTTTCAATTATTTTTTTTTCTACATAAATATAAACAATCCCAACTCTCAGAGATGTTAAAAATGGCATATGATCTTTAAGAATGCCAATGTCACCTTCGCTTCCGGGAAAAATAACTAGATCAACCTCTTTTTCAAAAACTATCTCATTAGGTGAGATTATTTCAAGTTTAAATTGTTTCATTATATCAATTGGATAATTTCTTAGATTTTTCTATTGCCTCCTCTATAGTTCCAACCATATAAAAAGCTGCTTCTGGAATATTATCATATTCTCCTTCAACTAACCCTTTAAAGCCTTTTATGGTTTCTTGAAGACTAACAAAGACCCCAGGAGATCCAGTAAAAACTTCAGCAACATGAAAAGGTTGGGACAAAAACTTTTGGATTTTTCGTGCTCTGTCAACCACTAGCTTGTCATCTTCTGAAAGTTCATCCATTCCAAGAATTGCTATTATGTCTTGAAGAGATTTGTATTTCTGAAGTGTTTCTTGAACTCTTCTTGCTACGTTATAGTGTTCATCGCCTATAATTCTTGGGTCAAGTATCCTTGATGTTGAGTCTAAGGGATCAACTGCAGGGTAGATCCCTAGTTCTGCAATTTGCCTTGAAAGGACGGTTGTTGCATCTAAATGTGCAAAAGATGTAGCAGGTGCTGGATCTGTAAGATCGTCAGCAGGAACATAAATAGCTTGTACTGAAGTTATAGAACCTTTATTGGTTGAAGTAATTCTTTCTTGGAGAGCACCCATATCTGTCGAAAGTGTGGGTTGGTACCCTACAGCTGAAGGGATTCGTCCTAACAGTGCTGAGACTTCAGAACCTGCTTGTGTAAACCTAAAAATGTTATCAACGAACAATAGAACATCTTGTCCTTCTTCGTCTCTAAAATATTCTGCAAGTGTCAAACCAGTTAATGCAACTCTAGCTCTTGCCCCAGGAGGCTCATTCATTTGACCATAAACAAGTGCTGCTTTTGAATCATCGCTATCAAGTTTTATAACACCAGATTCTATCATCTCATAATATAAATCATTACCCTCTCTAGTTCTTTCTCCAACACCAGCAAAAACTGAGTAACCTCCATGCCCCTTAGCTATATTGTTTATCAATTCCATAATTAAAACTGTCTTTCCAACACCAGCTCCACCAAATAAACCAATTTTTCCACCTTTTGAATAAGGAGCTAAAAGATCTACGACTTTTATTCCTGTAACTAAAACCTCAGTTTCAGTTGATTGATCTGTAAATTCAGGAGCATTTTTATGGATTGGAAATTTTAATTTTGTTTTCAATGGACCTCTTTCATCAACAGGTTCCCCTACCACATTCAGGATTCTTCCAAGCGTTTCAGGACCTACCGGGACTGAGATAGGATTTCCAGTATCAACAACCTTCTGACCTCTTACAAGACCATCAGTAGAATCCATTGCAATTGTTCTGACAGTATTTTCACCTAAATGTTGTGCAACTTCTAAAACTAAGTCTTTATTTTCATGTTTAACAACAAGTGCATCCAATATCTGCGGTAGTTCATCTGTGAAACTAACGTCAACAACTGCTCCTAACACTTGTTTGATTTTTCCCTCGTTTGCGCTCATATTTATTTCTCCTTCATTTTATTAAACAGCTTCTGCACCAGAAATAATTTCAATTAACTCTTTTGTAATAAGAGCTTGTCTCGACCTATTATAGAATAGCGTTAAGTTGTCTATCATGTCATTTGCGTTTCTTGTAGCATTATCCATAGCAGTCATTCTCGAACCTTGCTCACTTGCTAGGTTCTCAAGTAGAGCAGTATGTATCTGTATTGCAATATTTTTAGGAATTATTTCATTCAAAATTTCCTCTTCACTTGGTTCAAAATCATAAGATTTATTTGAACTATTGTCATTATTTATTTCTAATGCGTTTAGTGGGAGAAGCTTGAGAGATTGTACAGTTTGAGAAATTGCACTTTTAAATTCGGTATATATTAAATAACATTCATCCATTGAATCATTTAGAAAAAGTTCCAAAATTTTATCTCGTATAGAACCGGCCAATTCAAATTTAATAGACGGATTAGCAATATCGGAAAAGAAGTCCAGAATAGAATCACCGCAAAATCTTTGAAGAGATTGGTAAGCCTTCTTTCCTACAAATATATAACTGACTTGTCCACCATCATTAATTATTTTCTCTGATAGTTTTTTTGAAAATTTTATTATTGAACCATTGAATCCTCCGCATAATCCTCTGTCAGCAGAACACACTATGAGAAGTATATTTCTGGTTTTTTTAGTTTTTTTCTCTGAAAACTTAAATTCTTTTGATTTATTATTTTCAACTAAAGAATTTACAATTTCACTCATTTTTCTTGCATATGGTCTTGTTTTCTCTGCATTATCTTGTGCTCTTTTTAATTTAGCTGCTGCCACCATCTTCATTGCAGAGGTAATTTTTTTGGTTGACTTAACACTGGATATTCTGTTTCTTAAATCTTTAAGACTTGGCACTATTTTCCTCCAAGAACTTTTTTACACAATTTTCGACGAAATCATTCAACTTACTGTCAAGTTCGTCGCTAATACTCTGCTCTTTTTTAATTGATTCTAAAATTTGTTTTCCTTCATCTCGAATTTTTTCTAGAAGATACTTTTCGAACTTTGTAATATCATTAATAGAAATTTTATCAAGATGGCCCCTTACTCCTGAAAATATTACAACAACTTGTTCTTCAACTTTTAAAGGAGCATATTGCGGTTGCTTGAGAATTTCTGTTAATCTTCTTCCTCTTTCAAGGAGATTCCTTGTAGATTGGTCTAAATCAGACGCAAATTGTGAAAACGCTTCCATTTCCCTAAATTGTGCCAGATCAAGTTTAATTGAACCTGAAACTTGTTTCATTGCTTTAATTTGAGCTGCAGATCCAACACGGCTCACAGACAAACCTACGTTCACCGCAGGTCTGATGCCTTTAAAAAACAATTCTGTTTCTAAAAAAATTTGACCGTCAGTTATTGAAATAACGTTCGTTGGAATATAAGCAGAAACATCACCAGCTTGTGTTTCAATGACGGGTAACGAAGTTAATGATCCTAAACCACTTTTTTCTCCCATTTTTGCAGCTCGTTCTAGTAATCTTGAATGAATATAAAATACATCACCGGGGAAAGCTTCTCTTCCGGGAGGTCTTCTAAGTAAAAGAGACATTTGTCTGTAAGCTACAGCTTGTTTAGATAAATCATCGTAAAAAATTACAGCATGCATTCCATTGTCTCTGAAATATTCCCCCATGGCACAGCCTGTGTAAGGTGCGAGAAACTGAAGTGGAGCAGGATCAGATGCAGTTGCAGCAACCACAATAGAGTATTTCATTGCATCATTATCTTCGAGCGTCTTTACTATCTGTGCGACTGTAGATCTTTTTTGTCCTATAGAGACATAAATACAATATAATTTTTTTGATTCATCGTCTGAATTGTTAATTTCTCTTTGATTTATTATTGTATCGACTATTACTGATGTTTTTCCTGTTTGACGGTCACCTATAATTAACTCTCGTTGACCTCGCCCAATTGGTATTAAGCTGTCTATTGCTTTTATTCCAGTTTGCATTGGTTCGTGAACTGATTTTCTCGGAATAATGCCAGGTGCTTTTAATTCTGCACGCCTGTATACAACGTCTTTTAGAGGACCTTTTCCGTCTATAGGGTTTCCAAGCCCGTCAACAACTCTTCCTAATAAATCTTTTCCAGTTGGCACCTCAACAATAGAATTTGTTCTCTTAACAACGTCCCCTTCTTTGATGGATTTATCACTGCCGAAAATAACAACTCCAACATTATCATCCTCTAAATTGAGGGCCATTCCTTTTACTTTTCCTGGAAATTCGACCATTTCTCCAGCCTGTACGTTGTCTAATCCATAAACTCTTGCAATTCCGTCGCCTACTGTTAAAACG
>CACCYL010000002.1 GCA_902550225.1 uncultured Alphaproteobacteria bacterium | reverse complement strand
ATCTTCGGAAAAACTTGAATGACACGATATTAGAAGAAGGTGTTGACATAGAACATCCTTTGCTCCGTTTTTCTCTAAGATACGGTCATATTTCTTTGAAAATATTAATTGTTTAAGTGCTACACACTCTAAATATTCAAATTTGTTAGTTGGAATTAATAATGACTCAGAAATAGAGTTATATTGGTGATTCGATCTCCCTGTTCTTTGTATTATTTTATTAACGCTTTTTGGTGCACCGATATTTATTATTTTATCTATATTTTTCCAATCTATACCCATTTCTAATGATGAAGTACTAACAACACAGTTAATATCACTAACTTTAAATTTTTTTTCGGTTTCCATTCTTATATTTTTAGAAAGTGAACCATGATAAATTCCAATTTTTAAATCTGGATATGCTAAGAAAAGATTTTTATAAAGTATTTCGCATTGAGCTCTTGTATTAACGAAAATTATTGTTTTTTTATTTTTCATAATATCATAAATTTCACTTAAGGCATGATCTACAGAATGTCCATAATCTGGTATATTCTTTAAAACAAGGATATCTACTTTTATTCTCTTTAAGAATTTATTGTTAATAATCTTTGTTGTTTTTTTAAATGAAACCCAATTCGATAGGTATTTAAAATTTTGAATATTTGTTGAGGACGCAAAAATTCTTATTTTTTTATTGACATTGATTATTTGAGAAATAGCTAAAGCAAGTTGATCGCCACGCTTAGTATTTATTATTTCGTTTAATTCGTCTATTGCAAGATATGTCGTACTTTTAAAAATATGATCAACTTCTTTTCTTGTAATCATTAATGCAAGTGATTCAGGTGTTGTAAGAAGAATTTCCTCAGGATTTTCAATTTGTTTTTTTTTGTAAATATAAGAATCATCCCCTGTTCGTTTGCCAACTCTTATTTTGATGTTCAAATCTGAGACTATTTTGTTTAAATTTTCAAATAAGTCTGAAATTATTGACTTAAGTGGAGAAATATAAATTATTTTAGATTTTTTTTTTTCGAGGTGATCAATTAGTAAGGGAAGAAATAATGTAATTGTTTTTCCGGTCCCTGTATCAGAAGATATAAGATATCTTTTAAAAACATTATTTTGAACCTCTTCTATAAAATTTTTTTGGTAATTAAATAAAGTCCACCCTCTTTTTTTTAAAAAGAAATGAAACTTATCTGGTAAATTAATTTTATTCATCTAAAAAAAGTAATAACTATAATATGGTATGAGAAAAACAAATATTAATTGGTTAAAAAAAAAAAGAGAAGGCCTTTATTGTGTTCCAGGAAATTTTTTCATTGATCCTGTTTTTCCTGTAGAGAAAGCGTTAATTACTCATGCTCATACAGACCACGCACGACCAAATAATAAATCCATTTTTTCCTCTAAGGAAACTATAGAATTAATGCATTTAAGGTATGGAGAAAGTTATTGTTCAGACTTTCAAATTGCACGTTTTGATGAAAAAATTAAAATTAACGATGTAACTGTTCAAATTTATCCAGCTGGTCATATTCTTGGTAGTATTCAGTTTTTAATAAATTATAATGGTTATAGACTTTTGATTAGTGGAGATTATAAAAGAACAAAAGATAAAACTTGTTTAAGCTATGAACCTGTAAAATGTGATACATTTATTACTGAAGCGACTTTTGGACTTCCAATTTTTAATCATCCAAATGATCAAGATGAGGTTAAAAAATTAATTAAATCAATTAAAGCGAAAGTAAATAAAACTCATCTTGTTGGAGTATATGCTTTAGGTAAATGCCAAAGACTAATAACTTTATTGAGGGATCTTGGTTATGATGAGACAATCTATTTACATGGTGCATTAACAAAAATATCAGACTTTTATTCAAAGAATAACATTAAATTAGGGAATATTTCTAATATTTCTGAATGTTCAAGATCTGAATATGCCAATAAGTTAGTTCTTTGTCCTCCTTCTTCATTAAACGATAAATGGTCGCAAAAATTTAAAAATGTAGTAAAAGGCTATGCTTCTGGATGGATGAGAATAAGACAAAGAGTTAAGCAAAAAAATATAGAACTTCCATTAATATTATCTGATCATGCTGATTGGGGTGAAATCTTAAAAACAGTAAACGACGTTAATCCAAATGAAGTATTGGTGACTCATGGAAGAGAGGAAGCTTTAGTTCATTATTTAACTAAGAAAAATTTTAAAAGTAGTGCATTAAATTTAATTGGATTCGAAGACGAGAATGAATGACTTTGCAGAATTATTGAATGACTTAATTTTGAGTCCATCTAGAAAAAAAAAAATAGACTTGTTAAAAAATTTTTTTTGCAAATCAAATATTAAAAACAAAGGTTGGGCTTTTTGCATTTTAACAAATCGAATGGACAGGAAATTTGTAAGTGTCAAAGAATTAAAAGAATTGATCATCGAAAATTCTGATGAAGATCTATTTAGATTTTCCTATGACTATGTAGGTGATCTTGCTGAAACGATCTCCTTGCTGTGGGAAAGTAATAATGAAAAGAATACAAAAATAAATCTTCATGAATTTATGGAAATTTTTTCAAATTTTGATCACAAAAATAAGCTTAAGACTAAACTTAAATATTTTCTAGACCGGTCATCTGAAAATCAAAGATATACTATAATTAAAATTTTAACCGGAGGTTTAAGAGTAGGTGTTTCAAATGGATTGATTAAAGAAGCGTTAAAATTGTCTGGTGTCAGAGAGAAATCAGAAATAGAAGAGTTTTGGCACGGTTTTAAATTACCATTTACTGACTTATTTGAATGGTTGGACGGAAAAGAACTTCCAAAATACATCAATAGAAAAAAATTATTTAATTCTTTTATGTTAGCAAATAATTACAATTCTAATGAATTTAAAAGTTATAAAACAGATGATTATATTGCAGAATTTAAATGGGACGGTATTCGAGCCCAAATAATATTTTCAGAAGATGGGAAAATTTTTTCAAGGAATGGAGAAGACATTACTAATTCATTCTGTGATATTAACACATTTATTAAAGGTTATTTTGTTGTTGATGGAGAAATAGTTGTAAAAAAAAATAACAAAATTTTATCATTCAATCATCTTCAAAAAAGAATTGGAAGAAAAAATCCTTCTAAAAAACTTATTGAAGATTATCCAATTCATTTTATTGCATATGATATACTTTTTTATACTAGTGTTGATTGTAGAGCGTTATCTCTAATTGAAAGAAAAAAATATCTCAATAGATTTATTGATATTTGTAAATTTAACAATATTTCTACATCATCTTTAATTAAATTTTCAAGTTGGGATCAATTACAAAATATCAAAGAAACATCTCTTAACAACCATATTGAAGGTGTGATAATTAAAAAAAAGACTAGCCTATATAAAAAAGGTAGAGTTGTTAACGGTTGGTATAAATGGAAAAGAAATCCTTTTTCTGTTGATTTCATTATTATGTATGCACAACGTGGTCACGGTAAAAGATCTTCATTTTACTCAGACTTTACTTTTGGTTGCTGGATTGACGAACAATTTACTAAACTTGTTCCAGTTGGAAAAGCATATTCAGGGTATACAAATGATGAGCTCAAAAGTTTAGATCGTTGGGTTAGAAACAACACAGTTGAAAGATTTGGTCCTGTTAGATCTTTAAAGCCTGGATTAGTAGTTGAAGTATCCTTTGACAATATCAATTATTCCTCAAGACACAAATCAGGGGTGGCTCTGAGGTTTCCTAGATTTTCAAGAATTCGTTGGGATAAACCAATATCTCAGGTTTGTTCATTAAAATACATAAAAGACTTAATTAATTAACTTGAAAGTTCTACTTTTGTTCTTATAATGAAATATGAGGAAAAATTTAGTGAAAAACAAAGTAAAATTGATTAGTGCGTCAGCAGGTTTTCCTTCGCCCGCAGAAAATTATGTTGAGGAAAAATTAAATTTAAATAGTTATTTAATTAAAAACAAAGAATCTTCTTTCTTTGTAAGAGTATCTGGTGACTCTATGATTAATGTAGGTATCTTTGATAATGACATATTGATTGTAGATAGATCACTAGACCCCAAAAGACAATCAATAGTTATAGTGTCGATAGATGGAGAGTTAGTAATAAAAAAGCTGATGAAAGATCAATCAAAAAACTATTACTTAAAATCTGAAAATAGTAATTATCCAAATATAAAGTTAAATTCAAACAGAGATACTGTTATATGGGGCGTTGTTACTTATGTGATACACAGTTTAAGTTAAAATTATGATAGCTTTATTAGATTGCAATAACTTCTATGTGTCTTGTGAAAGACTATTTAATCCAAGACTAATTGGAAAACCTGTTGTAGTTCTTTCAAATAATGATGGTTGTATTATTTCTCGCTCTGATGAAGCTAAAGAAATTGGAATAAAAATGGGAGAACCATTTTTTAAAATTAGAAGTACCTTATTAAATAATAAAGTAATAGTACGATCTTCTAATTATTCGTTCTATGGAGATATTTCAAATAGAATTATGAATATTTTAAAAGAAGATCTCTCAGAGGTTGAAGTTTATTCAATAGACGAGGCATTCTTTAATTTGAAAAAAATCCAAAATAGAGAAGATAAGTGTATTGATCTTGCTAATAAAATATTAAAATGGACTGGAATTCCAGTTAGTATAGGAATAGCTAAAACAAAAACACTAGCAAAAATAACTAATAGAGTAATTAAAAAAAATAAGCGATATAAGAACATAAGTTTTAATTATAGTAATGTCTTAGAGGTAAATAAAAGTGATGATTTATTGTATATATTGAAAAATACAGAAGTTGAGGATATTTGGGGAGTCGGTAAAAAATTATCAATATTTTTAAAGAAAAATAATATTAATAATGCCCATGACTTAAAAGAGTGTGATGAGAATTTTATTAGAAAAGAGAAAGGTGTTGTACTACAAAGAACTGTTCTCGAGTTGAGAGGCACAAAATGTAATTATATTCAGATCACTGTACCTATTAAAAAATCGATTTGTGTTTCGAGGTCATTCGGCAATAAATTGATTAGTTACGACTCAATAAGAAGTGCATTGATCGTTTATACACAAAAAGCCGCCTCTAAAGTAAGAGTAAATAATTTATTTTGCAGAGTTATAACTGTATTCTTAAAAACCTCTAGGTATGAAAAAAATTTTTATGCAAATAGCAAAACATACACTTTGATTGAACCGACAATTGATTTAAGAGTTATTTGGAAAACTGCGGAAAATTTATTAAAAAGCATATATAAAAACCATCATTTATATAGCAAGGTTGGAATTATACTATCCGAATTTCATGATGCAAAATTTATACAACAATCGTTGATAAAAAGTAAATGTAATCTGGAAGTGAAGAACAATGAAATAATACTAATGAAATTAATTGACGATATTAATGGTAGATTTGGATATGGTAAACTAAGACTATCATCAGATTGTGATAAAAATTTTTTTTCCAAAGAAAACAACAAAAAAGATCAAAATTCAGCTTGGCAGATGAAATCCAATTATCGTTCACCTTGCTATACTACAAGTTGGTGTGATATACCAATAGTTAAGGTTTAAAAATGGATCAAAAAGACCAAAAAAAACTTGCTTCAGCAATTGTATTGAAAGCAAGAGAAGAATGCAGAGTAAAGAGAATAGACCCTTATATTGCAGTAGGTGCCTTTATCGACGAAACAATAAGAGAGCTATCAAAAGTAAACTCAGATGAAAAAGTTTCTGAATTTCTAATTAGTATAGCTGAGAAAGTTAAATTAGGTATGTACAGGAAAAAAAAATCAATTTGATTTAATTTTTTCAATTAGTCTATCGATTTCTTGATATCTAGGGCTGTCATTCTTAATTTGTTTTAAAAGTTTTTTTGCATTTTTAGATAATTTATTTCCAACATCAAACTCATTAGATTGACAAAGCACTCCTTTTTTATTTTTTTTATAATGATCAGATAATTTATAAAAAGTTTTCATTGAGCGTTGAGAAACATTTTTTAAGACATTCATTTTAAGATTTTTTGGATAGGCAGTGTCTAAGCTATTTGGTTGCGACAAACCATTTACAACGTATTTTTTTAGCAAATTATATGCTTCAAATGATATAATTCGTTTTTCACTAAAATATGTTTTGTTAATATGATATTTTGCTTTATTATAAATATTAAAGATACCCATTATTACAATATAATGTATAATTAGAACGAAGTAAACACTATATATTGATTATTTATGGATAATATAATAAATACACTGAATCTAGAAAAATTTAATAATTTTATTCCATATATTGGTGATACCAAATATTTGATAATTATTTTTGGCGCGATTTTTCTTACTATTTTTATATTAATTACAATTCTTACAAAGAAAAATGCAATTAAGAAAAACAATGATGTCGCAAGAAAACAACCAAATTTAGACGACATTATTGATAAAAGAGATATTAAAGTAAGTGATGATAACGAATTTGTAGACGTTCTTGTCGCTATAGAGGAAGAAATGACGGCTATCAGGGAGTTGTATGTCGGTGGATATATAAGTAAAGGAGTTTATATTTCAGAAACGGATAGACTATATGAAAAGGCAAAAATATTTGGTGTATAATGAAAATTTGAGTATCCCCGTTTAAAGTATTGCAAAAATAATTAAGTTTACAAATAATGACTAAATTTACAGATCATATTCATAGTGAGATTCTTAACATTGCTGAAAAAAATCTGAATTCAGATCAGGGTGTCTCTCACGATAATTTTGATAATATTTTGACAGATATCTCGGTTTGTATGGAAAAGTTAGGAATTAAAGAAAATATCATTGATGAAGTTACATCATCTTTATCAACAAAATTTAATACACTTATCCAAAGCGGTTTGACTCCAGAAAATTCTATTAAAGAAACATTTGAATCTTTGTCTGAAATTATTAATTCAAAAATATCAACTGATGCTTCAGTTGAAAAATTAAGTACTGAAAACAGTGGTTACGATTTAAGCTTTGCAAGCTCGATGTCTAATGAAATGTCCATTCTCATTGACGAAGCAATATCTAAGGGCATGTCAACTGAGGAGGCTATTAAGTTTGCAAATAATAAAATAAATCAACCTACAGAGGAACTTTACGGACCACCCAATGTTGCAGATTATAAAAACGTTGATAACGTAAATGATATTATTATTTCTGAAGATGAAAAAAACTTAGATAAAATGGAAGCTGATATGGAAGATCAATCAAATAAAATAGATAGAAATCCCTTGAACGAAAATACTTCTTTAGATAATACAATCATTGATAATAATAATATTTCTGACCCAGATGATGTTAGTTGAACATAATTTTATTATCTTTTTCGACAAGTTACGCTAACTTGTTATATTGTTTTAATTACATACATTCGTTTTCTTTAAGTTAAAAATGAAAGAAATTACCAAATTTTATAAACGATTTGTTTTTAATTTTAAAAATAAGATAAATTTGGATATTGAGAATGTAAATAATAAATCTTTAAACGAGCTATTCAATCACTTTGGAACCGACAAAGGAACAGAAGTTCTTAATCCTTATTCAAAAGAGTCTAATGAAATCCATGGTCATGGTTTTGCAAAATTTTATGAAAAAGAATTTAAACATTATAAAAATAAAAAATTGAATATTTTAGAAATCGGAACATGGGAGGGGGCTTCTTCTGCAGCATTTTTAAATTATTTTCCAAATGCAACTATTTATTGCATCGACAAAAACTTTCGTTTTAAATTTAAATCTAAAAGAATTACTTTTTTCAATTGTGATATCAACAATAAAAAAGACATGAACAGATTTTCTTCGAAATTTAATAATATTAATTTTAAGATTATAATTGATGACGCTTCTCATATATTGAGTGACATGATAAAAAGCTTAAAATTTTTCTTTCAACAATTAGATTCTAACGGCATTTTTGTAATTGAGGATTTTAACGCACCAGTCTATTTTGAAGCATTAAACGATACTAAAGGTAAAGAATTGTTTATGAATAATTTACTTAAAAATATAATGAAAAAGAAAAAGTTTAAATCCAATATTTTATCAAATAGTGATCAAGAGTATTTATTTAAAAATATTAAAGATATTAAAATTTTTAAAGGAAAAACAAATATATCAGACATAGCTTTTATAACAAAAAAATGATTTTATTTTTTATTTAGTTTTTAGCAAAACAAAGAAAAAATCAAAAATTTATTAATATTAAATTCAGCTTAATTTAATAGTATAAATTTGTTGAAATTTTTATTTTTTTTAACATATAAAGTTTGTGGAGATTCGAGATGGTACAAAATTATTTGCACCTTTCCACCTAATTTAAATTTTTGAAAGGAATTTCGTTATGGATGATGCAAGTAAATGCCCTGTTATGCATGGCTCGGCAACTAATAATAAAGGGTTAAGCACTTCAAACAAGGATTGGTGGCCTAATCAACTTAACATTAATATTCTTCATCAACATGACAAAAGATCCAATCCAATGAGTCCGAACTTTGATTACAGAAGTGAATTTAAAAAATTAGATTTTAAAGCACTTAAAAAAGATTTAAATGACTTGATGACTGACTCAAAAGACTGGTGGCCAGCAGATTACGGACATTATGGGCCTTTTTTTATAAGATTGACCTGGCATGCAGCTGGTACATACAGAACATGGGATGGCCGTGGTGGAGGAGGTACTGGCGACCAAAGATTTGCGCCCCTTAATAGTTGGCCAGACAATGGTAATCTTGATAAAGCAAGAAGACTTCTTTGGCCTATTAAACAAAAGTACGGAAGTAAAATAAGTTGGGCTGATTTATTTATCTTAGTTGGTAATGTAGCAATAGAATCAATGGGCGGTAAAACATTCGGTTACAGTGGTGGTAGACCTGATATTTGGACTCCTCCAGAAGATATTTACTGGGGAAAAGAAAATGAATGGTTGAAGAACGAGAGATACACCGGTGAAAGAATATTAGAGACACCTCTTGGAGCCGTTCAAATGGGGTTAATTTATGTTAATCCACAAGGTCCAGACGGAAAACCCGATCCATTAGCAAGTGCTCACGATATCAGAGAAACATTTGCGCGCATGGCCATGAATGACGAAGAAACTGTAGCACTTACAGCAGGTGGTCATACCTTTGGTAAAGCTCATGGAGCAGCCTCAGAAGATAATGTTGGTCCTGAACCAGAAGGAGCACCAATTGAACAAATGGGCTTTGGTTGGAAAAACGTTCATGGAGTCGGTAAAGGTGGAGATGCTATTACCAGCGGAATTGAGGGTCCATGGACAGCCAACCCTACAAAGTGGGATAATGGATATTTTAAATTACTTTTCAAATATGATTGGGAACTGGTCAAAAGTCCAGCTGGTGCATTTCAATGGCATCCAATTAATCCTGACAAAGAAGATCTAGCTCCAGACTCAGCAGATCCTTCTAAACTAGTTACTACTATTATGACAACTGCTGACATGGCAATGAAAGAAGATCCAGCTTACAACAAAGTATCTAGAAACTTTTTGGAAAACCCTGATCATTTTGCAGACACTTTTGCAAGAGCATGGTTCAAGCTATTACATAGAGACATGGGACCAAAAACCAGATATTTGGGACCTGAGATTCCAAAAGAAGATTTAATTTGGCAAGATCCTGTTCCCAAAGGCAATGCTGATTTCAATTTAGATGCAGCTAAAAAAGAACTCTCTGAATGTGGATTGTCTATACAAGAAATGATTGAAACAGCATGGGCAAGTGCATCGACATATCGTCACACCGATATGAGAGGAGGAGCTAATGGTTCAAGAATACGTCTTTCTCCTCAAAAAGATTGGGAAGTCAATAAACCTGCTCAATTATCAAAAGTATTAGATGTATACAACCAACTTGCTGACAAAGTAAACGCATCAATAGCAGATATAATTGTTCTGGGTGGAAACGTTGCCATAGAAAAGGCGTGTGGAGTTGAGGTTCCATTTACACCTGGTAGAGGTGATGCAACTCAGGAAATGACGGATGTAGACTCATTTGCCGTCTTAGAACCCTTGAGCGATGGTTTTAGAAATTATGAAAAACAAGATTTTAAAGTAAGTCCAGAAGAAATGCTTCTCGATAAATCTCAATTGTTGGGTCTAACAGCTCCAGAAATGACAGTTTTAATCGGAGGTTTTAGATCTCTGGGAATAACCTCAGAAAGAAATGGAATTTTTACAAATGATATCAATAACCTATCTAATGATTTCTTCGTTAATCTATTAGATATGTCAACTGAATGGAAACCAAGTAAAAATAATAAATCCTTCAGTGGTTATGATCGTAAAACAGAGGAAAATAGTAAATATGCAACACGTGTAGATTTAATCTTTGGATCAAACTCTCAATTAAGGGCAATTTCAGAAGTCTATGCATGCAATGATTCTAAGGAATTATTCATTAATGACTTTATTCTAGCTTGGAATAAGGTAATGAATGCAGACAGATTCGATCTTGAAAAATAATTTGTAATACATGAGTGTTTGCAATTGTAAACGCTCTTTACAAAACTACTTTAAATCCTTCAAACTCAGGGTGCCCAATATATATTTCTTTACTTTGTCCGGCGTTTTTGTGGGCCTCTCGAAATGATTCTGATTTAGTCCAATTGATAAAGTCTATTTCAGATGACCATGTACTGTGTGAAGCGTAAATTGTGAATTCATCGTTTTCTTTTCCTTTTATTAAATTAAAATTTATGAATCCTTTGACTTCACCTAGTTTTGAATCTCTCTCTTTCCAGATTTTTTCAAAGACGTCCTCTTTGCCTCTGACGATTTTAAATCTATTCATTGCAATGTAAGTTGTAGTTTCCATAAGGTTAAATTTATTATTTTAAATACATTATTCAATTCTTTTATATAAAACCTTAATAATGATATTATTTATATGAATAAAGCCTGTTTTTAAAATAAATTTTACAAATATGTAATAATAATTTTTAATAGGCTAAAACATAAGGAGAATTATGAAAAAAACTTTGATAATCATTTTTACCACCAGCTTTATATCGTCCCAAATAGCGTCAAATGAAATTTATAAAACTAATAACGAATCTGTTTATTTAAATTTATTATCCAGATTTGAATGCGTGAGAGGTCCTAACATAAACAAACCCAGTTGGGTATGCAATGAAAAAGCTCCAAAAGGATGGGGTAAATTTTATGGTGAGAAATTAAAGAAACAAAAAAACAAACGTAAGAGATTTGCAAAGTATTAATTAATAATATGAGATTTTGAAAATAAATTTTTTATATTTTTATTACTTCAACTAGATTATCTGAGAAAGTTGGAGCATTTCCCATATCTGCTAAATTAGCTGAGCTTATACTGTTAACTGTTCCATCGTTGAGTTGTCTCCAATATCCGAGCGTTGAAACGACAATACCTGACGAAACATCAGATGTTATTTTAGCAACACCTTTATAGGAACCTCTGTCATTAAATACTTTGACATTATCACCATCTTTAATATTTCTTTGTTTTGAATCAATTTCGCTTATAAGAACAAATTGGTCTCCTTGAACCCTCTGCTTATCCGTCATGTTTGCATAACACGAATTTAAAAACGCATGACTTTTTGGAGTTATTACGTTTAAAGGATATTTTTTGGCAAGTTGCGGGTTAGTTTGTTTTGACTCAAGTTGAGGAACATAATCCGGAAGAGGAGGGAGGTCTTGACCTGGTTGATAATCCTCGTACATTTGTCTGAACGGACCGGCAACAAAATTTTTCACATCTTTTAGAATAAACTCACATTTACCTGATTCTGTAGGGAACTTACCATCTTTGTGGGGTGCTCGTGTATCTTTGCAACCAACATTTAATCTTGCAAACCCTTTTTCCTTCAATTTTTCAAGAGTAATTCCCTCACATGCTGGTGCTGACCAATCTACATAGTTTTCTAAACATTTTTCATCACTCCAACTGAATTGATCTTGCTTTAAATCCATCTTTTTTGCTAACCTCCTGAATATTTCATAATTTGGTAAAGCTTCTCCTGGAGCATCAACACATTTCTCATTGTATGTTAGGTATAAGTGACCCCAAGATAATATCATATCTTCATGTTCTGCACCCATTGTGGCGGGTAGAAGAATATCTGCGTAAGATGCTGTGTCAGAAATAAAATGTTCAGCAGAAACTAAGAATAAATCTTCTCTCTTTAAACCTTTAATTATTTTCTCTGTTTCGGCTGCTTGAGTAACAGGATTAGCGTTCCAGCACATCATGGACATAATTGGTTTGTCCTTATCTATATTTTCCCCTAGTAAGGCTCTTCCAATCTGAAGAGCGTTTACAACTCTTGTACCTTCAGGTATCAAATCCGGTCTGCATATAACATCAAATTTGTACGGATGTTCCCAAACTGGAAATTGAGTGATTCCTCCACCAACATGTTTCCATGCACCAGTTAATGCAGGTATGCAGGTAACAGCTCTAATCGTCTGCCCACCTCCATAATGTCTCTCAAGTGCAACTCCAATTCTTATTCCAACTGGTTGAACTGTAGCAATTTCTTGAGCCAATTTTTTAATTTCTTCTTCACTAATTCCAGTTATTTTAGACGCCCATTTAGGATCTTTATCTTTAACATGCTCTTTTAACTCTTCAAATCCATTAGTGTGATTATTTATGTAATCCATATCTGTTAGATCGTTATAAATAATATGATTTATCATGGCTACTGCCAAAGCTCCGTCTGAACCAGGGATAGGTTCGATATGCCAATCAGCTTGTTTAGCAGTTCTAGATTTATATGAATCAATTACTACAACTTTGGCTCCTCTTTTTTTAGCTTCTTGAATGATTGTCCAATGATGAAGATTGGTACTTACACTGTTACAAGCCCAAATAACAATGTATTTACTGTGGATGTAACTTTCCGGATCTAAGCCAGCTGTTGGGCCTATCGTGGTTAACCAAGCTGTACATGAACCTTCCCCACAAAAAGTTCTCTCACAAACAGTCGCGCCAAGAGCATTAAAGAAAGAATCACCTCCATTTAAACCATGAACTAAACCTTGATTTCCCAAATAACTATACGGAATGATTGATTCAGGCCCATATTCATTAATTAGAGACTTCCATTTTAAGGTTATTGTTTCTAGTGCTTCATCCCAAGAAATTCTTTCAAATTCTTTCTTTCCCTTTTTTCCAACACGTTTATGAGGATATAATAAACGATCAGGATGGTAGTGTCTTTTTTCGTAGTCTTTGAGCTTGACACAAAGTACGCCGTCAGTCATAGGGTGATCAGGGTTTCCTCTAACGCTAAGAAGTTTGTTGCCCGCAACTTCATAAATCATTGCGCACGTATCGGGGCAGTCGTGAGGGCAACCACCAAAATGTTTTTTTATGGAATAATCATCCATATAAATCTCCACATAAGATTAGCTTACACTATTTAATTAAAAAACAAAATTATTTTTCAATTTCTTAAATTACAATGGAGAATTTTCGTTATTTTTTTTCTTTTAAATATCTGTCTGTAATGTGTTTTTCGAAGTATTTTAAATTCAGCTTTTCACCTGTCACATTTAATAAAAGTTCGTCAATTTTATAATAATTACCGTGGCTATGAATATTTTTTTTCAACCAATTGATTATGGGTAAAAAATTTCCATTTTTTAAATCGATTTCTAATTTAGGATTCTGTTTTTTTATAGAATCAAAAATCTGAGCTGCAATAAATGCCCCAATACTATAAGTAGGAAAATAACCAAAATCTCCACCAAACCAATGAATATCCTGCAAACAACCGTTTTGGTCACTATCAACTTTTATATTGAAAATATTATAAAACTCTTGATTCCACAGTTCCGGAAGAAACATTACATCAAAGTCTTCTTCAATAATCTTTTTTTCAATTTTGAACCTATGCATTATATGAAGAGGATAATGGACTTCGTCTGCATCTACTCTTATGTAGTTCTTTTTTACCTGCTTTCTGTTTCTATAAATATTTTCTTGATTCCAAGTAGGATTTTTCTTCCCAAAATTATTCTTGATTATTTTTTCGATTAAATGACTTACTTGAAGTGATTTAATAATTTGCATTTCAATAAAAAGTGATTGGCTTTCATGTAGCGACATTCCTCCAGATGAACCTAATGGCTGATGCAACCATTTTTTAGGTAGTCCTTGTTCATAAATAGCGTGACCTGTCTCGTGCATTAGAGCATCAAAGCATGAGAATGAGTCTGAATCATTATATCTTGTAGTAATTCTAATATCTTCAGAACTCCCACCGCAAAAAGGATGTGAACTTTTGTCAATCCTACCTCGAGAAAAATCAAAGCCAAGTTTTTTCATAAAACCTTTTGATAGTTCAAATTGTTCTGATTCTGAGAGATTTTCGGTAAAAGAAATTGATTTATAGCTTCTTTGTTTTTCTAATATTAACGGGATATTCTTTTTAAAAAACAATTCTATCCTAGAAAAAATTTTTGTAACGCGTGAAGAGGTCAATGATCTGTCGTATTTAGATAATAAACAATCATATTTTGTTTTATCCTTTTTTTGAGATAGTATTTCAGACTCAATCTTTATAACATCAACAAGCTTTTTAAATGATTTTTTAACTAAATTGAAATTTGATTTTATTTTAGCTTTTCTCCATTCCCCTTCACATAAAATTGCAAGTGAAGTTTTTTTTTTTATATATTCATATGGAACGATATCAAAGTATTCAAACTTATCTCTCATTAAATTAAGGTTTAATTTATCTTCCGGACTCAGGCTGGAATCATTGATCTTTTTAAATAATTCATTTTTTTTAATTTGGTCAAAAATGCTTTTTTTGTAATCAAGAATTTTTTGTATTTGTCTAACACGCTGATTTCTTGAATTTTGAGGCATATATGTGGCCATATCCCAATTTAAGATACCATTAATATCATTTAGTAGACTTTGTTCTTCAAAAAGATTTTTAAGTTTTACATAAGCCATTGTTTTACTCACATACAGACATTTAAAAACCTTACATTACAATTTAAATTTAATGGGTTGCCTAGGCCAATATAATTGTAATCGTTTCTAAAAGATTTCATTTGATTTAACATTTTTTGTTTATCATTTTCAAAACTATTGATGATGTTTAAGTATCTAAAAAAGGCTTCATCCTCTGAAATTTGCTTTTTTGTTACCATTAGGTTTAATTGTTCAATAATATTAACAAATCTGTCTTTTGATAAATTACAATCGTTTTCGTTTATGCAGGATTCATTAACTTTATTTAGTCCACATTTTGAAATTGTTGAAAATGTGTTATGTAATTCTTCACATTCGGAGAAATATTCATACGAAAGTTTATTCGTTGAGCATGAAACTATAAAAATCACTAAGACAAAGGTTGATAATTTTTTGATCATAAGAATTATGTGGTAATTATAAGAAATAAATAAAGAACATATGAATTTTATAATAATTTATTATTAAATTATTTAAAAAGTTATATTATCAACAATGGTTTTTATTAAAAATAAATTTTTTAAATTTTGACGAAATGAAAGAGATTTTTTTCCCCATTTTAGCTTTTTCTCCAATCTTTTTAGCTGGAATTCTTTTGATTGTTTTTAGAATTGCAGCTAAAATTGCAATGCCCCTAGTTTTTATATTTACCAGCATTATTTCTTATTTTATTTGGGGAATGAGTGAAGCCAGAATTTTAGCCTCAACTCTTCAGGGTCTAATTATAAGTATAAGTATTTTATGGATTATTTTTGGGGCTATTTTGTTATTAAACACACTAAAATATTCAGGTGCAATAAACACTATCAGATCTGGATTTTCTGGCATAAGTAAAGATAGAAGAGTTCAAGTTATAATAATCGCGTGGTTGTTTGGATGTTTTATTGAAGGAGCATCAGGTTTTGGTACTCCTGCTGCAGTAGCTGCACCATTGATGGTTGCTGTTGGATTTCCTCCAATTGCTGCAGTAGTTTTTGGTATGATGATACAATCCACACCTGTTTCTTTTGGAGCAGTAGGAACGCCTTTATTGGTTGGTGTTCAGGGTGGACTAGACAAAATAAGCATTTCAAACAAGTTATTGGAAAATGGATTGGAATGGAATTCATTCTTTGATTCTATAGTTATTAAAGTTGCAATAATTCACTCAATTTGTGGACTACTTATGCCAATTTTACTAGTAGTCATAATGACGAGATTTTTTGGAAAAAAAAAATCTTGGTTTGAAGGTTTATCAATATTTCCTTTTGCAATCTTTGCATCATTGAGCTTCACAATACCATATTTATTAACAGGTATCTTTCTTGGCCCAGAATTTCCATCTATAATAGGAGGATTAACTGGATTATTTATAGTAACAATTGCTACAAAAAGAAAATTTCTTATTCCAAAAGATGAATGGGACTTTCAACCTTCAAAAAATTGGCCATTAAACTGGATTTGTAACCCTCTAAATAAAGAAGTTATAGAAAATAAAAGAAATATAGGAAGTTTTATGGCGTGGCTTCCTTATTTATTACTCGCTCTACTACTTGTATTTTCAAGAACATTTGAACCGTTAAAAAAATTCCTACAATCTGTAAATATTAAGTTTGAAAATATTTTTAATGAAGAAAATATAAGTGCAAGTTTTCAATTACTATATCTTCCTGGAGGAATTTTAATTTTTATCTGTTTTATCACTTTTTTTCTACATAGAATGACTTCTAAGGAAATTAGTTCTTCAATAATCGATTCTTCAAAAACTATTTTAAGTGCAGGCTTTGTTTTGATATTTACAGTTCCGCTGGTAAGAATAATGATTAATTCTGGTGTTAATTATAATGATATTGCTAGTATGCCAATTTCTATGGCTCAAGGTGTATCGAATCTGATGGGACAAATATATCCTATATTTGCACCAACCGTTGGTGCTATTGGAGCATTTCTAGCTGGCTCTAATACTGTTAGTAACCTGATGCTTAGTCAATTTCAATATGAAACTGCAAATCTTTTGGACATTTCAGGGGTATTGATGGTCGCTGCACAAAGTGTTGGGGCAGCAGCTGGAAATATGATAGCTATTCATAATGTTGTAGCAGCTTCAGCTACAGTTGGTTTATTTGGAAGGGAGGGTAATGTTTTAAGGATTACTTTAATACCAACTATTTACTATCTTACCTTATCAGGAATTATCACTTATTGTTTTCTTCACTTTAAAAAAGATGATTCAAGTAAAATGAAAATAACAGATGAAAAAACATTTTCGGGTCCAATGGGCATGGGGTTGATAAAATCATATAAATCTGGAAATAACACATACTGCATTTACAATACAATAGACGGACAACAAAAAATAATACTAGAGAGCCAAAAATTAGAATGCGCAGCTAGCAAATCAGAGTAAAAATTTATGGATCCATGTACTCAAGGTTTGATTGGAGCAACTTTTTCTTCACTTTTTTCTAATAAAAAAGATATTCGAAAAGCTTCTTTGTGCGGTGCAATTGGAGGATTAGCGCCAGATTTAGATATTTTTATAAGATCCGAAAATGACCAACTTCTTTTTATTGAATACCATAGACATTTTACACATTCTTTATTTTTTGCTCCAATTGGAAGTATATTTGTTTCCTTTATAATTTTTATTTGTTTTTACAAGTTAAGAATGTCATTACGATTTGTATATTTGTTTACTTCTATTGGATTTTTGAGTCATGGTTTACTTGATTCTCTAACAAGTTACGGTACATCTCTTTTTTGGCCTCTTGATCAATCTAGAGTGTCTTTGAATCTAATTTCGATTGTAGATCCTATATTTACTTTTACAATAGTATTTTTTTTAATTTTTTCATTACTCAAAAAATCAAAATTTTTAATAAGATCAAGCATTTTGTTTAGTTTTTTTTATATTTTCCTCTGTTATCAAAAACACCTACAAGTAAAAGATTTTATTTTGGAAATATCTGAGAGAAGAGGGCACAAAATAGAAAGGTTAATTGTTAAACCAACAATTGGAAATATAATTCTTTGGAGAAGTGTTTATAGAACAAACAACAAATATTACGTTGACGCTGTATATGCACCTTTTTTTGATGAACCAAAATTTAAATCGGGAGCTATATTAAATGCTATTGATAAAGAATCAGTTTTCCCAGAGTTAAAGTCAAATTCAATACAAAGAGAGGATATTCGGAGATTCTCTTTTTTTTCAAATGATTTTATATACATTCATCCATTAAATAAATTTTTAATTGGTGATCTTAGATATGGATTTTTGCCTTATGATGATAAATCTTTATGGGGAATTGAAATAAATACTAATACACCTGAAATTCATGTTGATTTTAAAAATTTAAGAGATTTTAATGAAAAATTTTATAAAGAATATTGGAACATGTTATCTGGGAACTATCAATATCAAAGCTTAGAAAATTTCAAATATGAAAATCGTTGATCAACTTTAATGAATTACTTACTAGATATGGCAAATTAATTTTGAATGATTATCTTTATAAAATGTTAAAAAAAAAATATATTCTATTAATTTCACCACTTCTTTTTCTTTCATCAAAGATTTCTGCTCTTCCTGCTTGTGATGGAAACTTTGTAAGACATTGTTATGGAACAATCTTTCACCAAAATGGTGAAAAATATGTCGGAGAAATCAAAGATAACAAGTATAATGGAAAAGGATCATACTTATTTATTAACGGAAATGTATATATTGGCGAGTTTAAAGATGGATTACAAAATGGTCAAGGAACCTTTACATTTGCAAATGGCGATAAATATGAAGGAGGGTTTAAAAATGGTTATTACCATGGAAAAGGTTCTTCAACTTTTTCAGACGGAGAGAATTATACAGGAGATTTCGTAGACGACCTTCCTCACGGTAAAGGAACCCTTACATTTTCCGATGGATCAATTTATGTTGGACAATTTGTAGATGGTATGAGATCCGGTGAGGGGACAATAACTTATTCGAATGGAGATAAATACACTGGCAGCTTTAAAAAAAACTTGTTTGACGGTTATGGAACGCTAACTTTACAAGACGGATCAATAAAAAAAGGAATGTTCAAAGCTAATAAATTTATTGATAATTCAAAGAAATAGATCCTCAGTTTTAAACATTCGTTGTAAAACTATTTACTTTATTTAACTAGGAACTTTTAACAAATATTTAATTAACATTGTTTATTTTTTCTATTTGCTCTAAAAAAGAAGAATCATCAAGCCTCATTAAAATTGAAGATCTATCATTTAGTGCTGACTCTGGAGTTCGATGTAAAATTCCATGTTTTCCACCACGAAAAATTGCAACATCCCATTTATTTAAATATCTTATCGCTGATCTGTCTTTAATTATATTTTCATTTGGTTTTCCACTAATAAAAGCATTCCTGTCTGCTGCATTATCAGGTAGTAATTCTGTACCTTGTCCGGAATAGGTTATTAAACATCTATAAGGGACCATATCAACATGAAAACGTTTACAACCTCTCTCGGATCCCAACCAAAAACTTATTTTATCTTTTTCTTGAAATAAACAAAACATTTTACAAATTTCACTCATATCATTTAACCATTTTTCAAAAAATAAGTTTTTCCTAATTTTTGATGGAAGTTTTTCTTCTGTAAGCTTGCTAATGTCATTTAAACTATTCTCTAATGAAACATAACCTGAAGTTGAAAAAGAAGTTATGTTTAATTCACTAAAGAAAACATTGGAATTCTCGGGAGTTTGACGATTCAAAATTGCTAATTGATGGTTATTATGTTTGAAGTCCATTAAGGATTTCATATTTTCACAATTTAAAATCATAAATCAGAGGATAACTTCTGATAAAAAGATTGAACTATTGAGAGTATAAAGAATACTTGCGAGAATAAGATTGGTCTTAATTTTTTTAGTGGTCGTACTGCATTCTTTTTCAGTATCACATTCATCATCTTGGCACTTTATTTTTTTATTGTAGATCTCAAAAGAAATTATTAATAAAAATATAAGCGTCGTAATTGCAAAGAGATATGGTTCAGCAGCTTCTAATAATTCAGAGTTTAAAAGGAGTGAGTCCAAAAATAATGCATTTGAAGATAATGAAACAAATGATAACGTCAAAGGCAAACCACAGCACAACAGATGTGTTAGGCCTATCCATAACAATGTGTATGAAGAGTAATACTTAAACATATTTTATTAATAGAATAGCTTTAAATTAAAATTAAAACTCCTACCGGGTAATTGAACTTGGCCCTTTTTTGCCTCAAGATGATCACGACCAACTGTATTCAGAAGATTGGTTACACTAAACATTGCATGGCCAGATAAATCTGAGTACATGAAATC
This sequence comes from uncultured Alphaproteobacteria bacterium, assembly GCA_902550225.1. Classification (GTDB taxonomy): domain Bacteria; phylum Pseudomonadota; class Alphaproteobacteria; order Methylaequorales; family Methylaequoraceae; genus Methylaequor. The sequence goes on along the minus strand of CACCYL010000002.1, from coordinate 133,879 downwards.
TTTTGTGAGATCAAAATCTAATCTTGAGTGACCACCTGTTCTTGTATAAAAGGGACCTGTGAATTCTTTATCAAAATAATGATAATATTTAAGATTAGTATCCCATTCCTCATTAATGAGTTGTAAACCAACATTTACTTTTGATTGTGGAATTCTAGTTATAGCCTTGTCATTGGATGTTCTGTAACCCTTCAAAAATTCCCCTACAAAATTAGCAAGGAAATCAAAATCATCCAATTTCGTTATGCCATACTGACCAGTTAATTCTACTCCAGTAAATAATGCATTATATTGATCGTGAATAACAACATTAAAATCTTCACCTTCAACGTTTTGAGTATTACCGTTTCTATCTGCAGCAATAAAATCATTAATGTAGTTATAATAAGCTTCAATTTTTAATTTATTTAGATTTTCATCATAATTATATCCAAGTGATACATTGTAAGAACTCTCTTTTTCTAAGTTCACGTTACCTGTCTCAACATTTTCAAGAGCGTGGTGAGGACCGTCTGCGAATAGTTCGACAGCATTCGGTGCTCTTTGTGTAAAATCAAAACCTAAAAATACACTATTGTTTGGAATGATTTCTCTTTTGACAGTGGAAGAAAATGCAGCAGGGAAAAAACCTTGCTCATGCTGTGTTGTTTTCAAATTTACAGATTCAATTCGACCACCAAGATCTAAATCAAATAAATCAAATTTTAATTTTTCGAGAGCAAATAAAGCAAAACTATTGGTCTTCGTTGGAGTTAAATGACCTTCCTCAGCTCCTGTTGCACCTTGATTTTTATTCATAAAATGAAAACCTATTAATCCTTCTTCATTTTGATTGAATAGAGATTTGTGATTCAGTGATGTTTTTATTTCATATATATCATTGAAAAATGTTATATTATGATTGTTCCCATCGCCTGTTCTTTCAGCATGATTATATTCAGAAACAGTGCCTTCTAGGTTAAACTTTTCAAAGATTAAATAATTTAATGCAAGTGAAGAATCAAAATTTATTGTATTTCTTGTAGGATTAAGCGATGTCATATTTTCTTCACCTTCAGGACCAGGATTTTGATATACAGCTTCAAGTTTGTCCAAAGAAACTCCAAAATGGTTCTGACCATCATTGTATGTTATTCCAACGCCACCAGATGTCATGAACTTTGATGAATTTGCTTGCTTAGTTGAAACATTTGCTAAATCGTAAGGTCCTGCACTTACAAAACTTCCAGAACCTCTAACAGTAAAATTGTCCACAGATTTACCAAGTTTTAATGCTGTTCCCAACTCTCCACCTGAGGTCTTGTATCCAAAACCTAATTGGACGTTTTCGTCAGAAAGAGGCTTATCTACTGCAATTAAAGGGTTTATAATATTTACAACTCCAGCAAAACCATTGTTTCCATAAAGTAACGTACCGGGCCCCTTAATAATTTCTATTTTATCAATTAATAATGGATCATATCCAACAATATGATCCTCACCAAATTCGGAAACATCACCGAGTGAAGAACTGTTTTGTAAAATTTTAACTCGCGAATTACCAAGACCCCTGATTATTGGACGTGAAGCGTTACCAAGACCTTGTGAAGCAATTCCTGGTAAATCTTTGAGCATCTGACCAATAGAGTATTGTCTGCTTTTTTCTAGTTCATGAGAATCATATAAAATATTACCCCTATCACTTTCATATTCAGTACTCGGCTTAATTTTAGATGTTATAAATACATCAGGTGCAACAAATATAGATTCTAACTTTTCAGCGTTTACATTAGCTACAAGTAATACAGTCAAGACGAAGGTAACTATTTTATACATTGATTTTCCATTAAATAAGATGTTGATATTAATTTATGTTATATTATAACACTTTGTTCTATGTCAACCCCAATCAAATAAAATCATTGATTTTTTTAAAACTTTTAATAGTTTGTAATTATGAGTCACGTAAAATTTTTTATTTTAAGTGTTTTAATATTTAGTCTGTCTAGTTTGACGATCTCAGCTAAAGTTATTTCGTATTGTTTAGATAAAAAATATTCTCAACTTAATGAAACAAATAATGCTCACTCTAACAAATCATGTCATTCTCAATCAAATGATGTTGAAGACGTATGTTTTAATTGTGAGTGTTATTATACTCAAATAAATACATTTCAAGTTGACTATATTTTAGATGCTCAAATCGCTAATTCTTTTTTTGATAACTTAACGTTTACATTTGATTCCCTAAACCCTTTACTAAGACCACCCCCGCCAAAACTTTTTTCCTAATTTTATTTCAAAGTTTTGAGACAAAGTTTGTCTTGAATTTATTTCTGATTATTAGGAGAAAAGATGAAGATATTTTTATGCAAAATAGTTCTTTTGTGCACTTTTATAGTCATAAAAGATATTAATGCTAGACCAATTTCATATCCTGGAGGCTGGACATTAATGCAGGCAAATGATTTTAGTAAACATAGTTTTCATTTGCATTATAGTCCATCAATTGATTATTCAATAGGTTATAGAGCAGAATATTGGAGAGAAAAAGAATGGCAATTTCATGGACTTCAATTAAATTATCTCATAAAAAGACTAAATAAACCTAAGTCGCAAACAAATTTTTATTTAAAGAACGGAATAGGTTTAGCAAATAGTAATTATGAAGCTTTTGAAAATAAATTTGAACCATCCCTTTTCACAGGCATTTTATTTGATTGGGAAGATAGAAGTTTTTTTACAAGTTATCAGAATCAAGCTACTTATGCATCTTCAATAGATAGATTTTTTTCACAACAATTTAGAATTGGAGTGGCTCCTTATTTGGCTGAATATGGATATTTACATACTTGGATAATGCTTCAAGCCAATCATATGCCTGGAAGTCGTAAAAACTTGACATTTACTCCAATGTTGAGAGTTTTTAAAGGAGATTATTTAGCAGAGTTTGGTCTTAATAACTACAAAGACTTTATGTTTAACTTCATTAAAAGATTTTAGAGGAGCAAAAATGAAAAAAATTATTATCTATTTGTTTATTTTACAATTTGTATTGTTTAACAGCAGTAAAATTCTATCGGATGAACAATACAATGGTGATATTTTGTACGTATACGTTAATGGACTTGTGTGTGATTTTTGTGCTCGTTCAATTGAAAAAATATTTTCAAAACAAAAATCAGTTGCAGGTATAAAAGTAAATTTACAAAATATGTTGATTACTATTAATTTTAAAGAAAATCAAAAATTAAGTTATGAAAAAATCACTGAAATGATTAAGGATTCTGGTTATGACGTCAGAGAAATAAAAAATGTTAAATAATTTCTATAAAGAATTGTTTGCACCAATATTAAGTTTATTTACAAGTTTAAGTACGCTAGTTTGTTGTGCTTTACCAGCTCTGCTTGTGACTGTTGGATTGGGTACAACTTTAATTAGCATTGTATCAATATTTCCGTGGATTGTTGTTCTATCAAAATATAAATTATATGTCTTTATATTAGCAGGTTTTATGTTGGCTTTATCATGTTATATGGCATGGAGAAGAAATAATGCTTCATGTCCAACAAACCCAGCAGAAGCTAAAATATGTTTGAAATTAAGGTCAACAAATTCCGTTATATTGACTTTTTCGTTTGTAGTTTATATCACAGGTTTTTTCTTTGCTTTTTTAGCTGACTTAATTTTTTACTAAATAGTCTTCTTTTAAAAAATAAGAAAAAGTTAATTTATTAAAATTTAGTCGACAAAGTTTTAATATAGAAAGGTATCTAGTTATGCTTGATTACTAATTGATAGTAAAACAATTTCATTTGTACTTCCAAGCCTCATTCTTGGCCCCCAACAACCAACGCCACACGAAACATAAAGTTTAGACTGAAATTTTTCGTATAACCCATAAATATTTTTAAATCTCAGTTTTACTAAAAAGTTAAAAGGTACTATTTGTCCATTATGTGTATGTCCTGATAAAGTCAAATCTATCTGTTTATTTATAAATTCCCATAAGGTAGGTTTATGCACAACTACCAAATTAAATAAGTTTGGCTTATAAAATTTATTAACAGTTTCAGTTTGATTTAATGTACTTTGATTATCACTAACCCCAATAATATTCATATTTTTATATTTTATTGATTTATTATCTAAAAAGTTAATGTTGTATTCATTTAACTTACCTAGTTTCTCTTGATAGTTTTTGATGTAATACTCATGATTACCACTTATAAAATAAATTGGTTTTTTTAAATTTTTTAAAATCTTTAAATCTTTTAATTCAAATGAACTCGAATCAATTAAATCTCCTCCCACCAATATAAAATCAAATTCAAGCTTAATTATTTTTTTATTAATTTTCTCTAAGTGCTCAATAGTATTTGTTCCTAAATGAATATCACTGAGAAAAATTAATTTTAAAGGTTTTTTTAATTTTGAAGAATAAACATTTAATTTTTTAATGTTAATTTTACTACCATTATAAAAACTTAATAATGTCAGAATCAATATAATTAGAATGCAGACTATACCTAAGTTGTAAGATTCTATGATATTAAAAATGTCAATAAATAATCCCAAATTAACTATCCAAAAACTTATGAACCCAATTCCTAATCCTTCATAAATTAACAATTTAGAAAATAAAAAAGTATTTTTTAATTTTGAGTTATAAATTATTAACGCTGAAAAAAATAAACTTACAACAAACGAATTGAAATTTAAGATTTCGTCATCGGTAATCATAGAAATAAGAGTTCTAAAGGGATAAACGTAAAATAGATAAGTAAAAATAATAAATAATGGATAAAATAAAAATCTTCGCAATTTTGCTCTCAAAATTAAGGTTTTAATATTTACTAATTTAAAAAACTAAAAAGTTAATTTTAATACTTTTCAATTATGAATACCAATATTGGACTAATTTATTACAGCTTTTATTAAAAACTAGACTATCAATTACAAAAGTAATATAGCTTAATTTTAAAGAGTATATTTGATATTTAAATATGTCTAATGATAATATTATTAAAATTTTGCTAAATAATAATGGCAAAGTCCCACTTAAATCGTTCCATGAATATTATGCTAATTTGGCTAGAAAACATCAAAATAAACTTACAAAACCAATTGGGAGTTTAGGTCGATTAGAAGATTATGCTATTTGGATGGCTGGTTGGCAAAAAAGAAAAAAACCTAAAATGGATAGTTTTCAATGCATCATTTATGCTGCTAATCATGGTGTAGCAAATAAAAAAGTGTCTGCTTATCCTGCAGAAGTAACAAAGCAAATGGTTGCTAACTTTAAAAATGGAGGAGCTGCAATTAACCAACTATGTAATTTAGCTAAAGTAAAATTATCAGTTATTCCAATAAAGCTTGAAACACCTACTAAGGATTTTTCAAAAGAAAAAGCAATGGAACAAAGCGAGATAATTGAAGCAATGCAATTAGGATTTGATTCTGTTTCAAAAGATTGTGATTTGTTAATATTGGGAGAAATGGGTATATCTAATACCTCAGCAGCAACTGCTATTTCATGCGCACTTTTTAATGAATCTGTTGAAAAATGGACAGGTTTAGGTACGGGCATTTCTAAACAAAAACTTAAACATAAAATTTCTATTATTAAGAGTGGATTGAAGTTACATGGTAAGAATTTTAAAACTGTTGGTAAAATCTTTGAGGCATTTGGTGGAAGAGAAATGGCAGCAATTGCAGGATCAGTAATCGCAGCAAGGGTCAAAGGTATACCTGTTTTATTGGATGGTTTTATTACAACTGTATCTGCTGCTACTCTAACTCTTTTTAAAAAGAATATATTGGATCATTGTTTAATTTCTCACCAATCTTCTGAACCAGGTCATTCAGGAGTAATTTCTCATCTTAAAAAAAAGCCTATACTTAACTTAAACATGAGACTTGGTGAGGGAAGCGGAGCAGTAGTAGCAAGTTTGATAATAAGAGCAGCTTTGACCACTCACAACAAAATGTCGACGTTTTCAGAAGCAGGGATAAGTAAAAAAATTTAATTATGCATTTACTTCTTAAAAATAAATATGTAATGGATTTTTTTGCAACACTTATGTTCTTTACTAGAATACCGGTAAAATGGTCCTATTTCTCAAAAAAAGCACCAGATTTAACAAGAGCTAGTTGGTCTTTTCCATCAGTTGGTTTTTTAGTAGGAATTTTATCTGGTGGTGCAGGGGATATACTAATTCAAGTGGGACTTCCTGTTTATTTATCTTGTGTTATAGCTATCACATTAAGTGTTCTCCTTACTGGCGCTTTTCATGAAGATGGATTAGCGGATACTGCAGACGGCCTCGGTGCAGGAGGCTCTCCTAGAAATATTGATAAAATTATTCATGATAGTCGCCTTGGAACCTATGGAGTAATGTCATTAGTATTAGGTATTTTGCTTAAACTAGGAATAATATTAGCTTTATTCGAGTCAGGGTATCCATTAGTTGCTATTTTTTCCATTGGATTTGCTACCGGCAAACTCTCTATTATGATAGCAAGAAACTTATTCAATAATTCAGAGTTTGCAAAAACAGCGAGTATAGTTGGAAAAATTTCAAATAAGTGTTTATTTATAGCTACTTTAACTTGGATATTACCTACATTGTTTGTGTTAGATATCTATGGAATATTATTCGGCATAATCTTAATGACCTTAACAATACTTTTAATTGGAAAAAAATCGAAAAAGGCCATAGGAGGTATTAACGGAGACATATTAGGAGCAATCGCTTTCTTAACAGATATAATGTTTTTATTTGGAAATATTATAATGATTCTGGTTGTAAATTGATTAAACCGTCGAAATTATTTTTAATACGGCATGCACCTGTAAAACAAATTACGGGTTTTTTTTCTGAACATAATCCAGATGCAATTATAAAAAATAATAAAATTAAAAAATTGGCAACTTGTTTACCAGATAATTGTGATTGGTATGTGAGTCCTTTAAAACGAACAATTCAAACAGCAGAAGCTTTATCAAGATATAAACAGTATTCAAAAATCATTACAGAAAACAATCTGGTTGAACAAAGCTTCGGAGATTGGTCAGGAAAAAAAATTTCTGAAATTTGGAAACTTATAAATAAAAATGAAGACAAACATAATTTTTCATTTATTTCTCCTGAATTTTCACCGCCAAATGGAGAAAGTTTTCTAGAACAGAGTAAAAGAGTAGAGATTTGGCTCAAAAAATTAAAAGTAAAAGCTGGGCAGAGTATTTTGATCATAACACACGCAGGTACAATAAGGGCAATATTATCTCATGCTTTACAAATTAAACCTGAATTTGCAATTGGATTGGAAGTTACATATCAAAGCTATAGTGTTCTTGAAATGGTTTCCAAAAAGGATAATAAACACAAAGGTGGACAATTTCGATTATTAAGTTTCAATAATGTTATTTGAGGATCTAATTACCAGACTCATATCAATGTAATATTAATATGTCTTAAAAAGACAACCTATATTTTATAGGATAGAAATTAAAAATAATAATTGAATCATGCAAATTTTTCTTAAAAATAAATTTATTTTTTTATTTCTTTATTTTTTTTCGTTTTCCTGTTGTTACGGAAAATGGAAAGTATTCCGTGCGCATAAAACTTTTACAGAATATTTTGAAATGGAATCAATCAAAAAAATCGATGATATTATTTACATCTGGAGTATGTTTGATTACAAAATCGCACAAAAAAAAGAAAAACTAAGTACAAAGTTTTATACTAAGTATGATTGTAAAAATAAAAGATTTAAAGTTATTACTATAATTGATTACAAGACTAATATGGGTAGAGGAAGAACATTTGAATATAAAAAAAATTTAAACACTGAATCAGATGATTCAGAATGGATTCATCCGAAATTAATGAGTGAAAACTTCGAGAAAATTAAATTCATTTGCAATTTTTAAAAGACAAAAAAAAACCTGACTGCTTAGCCAGGCTTTTTAAAGAAATTAATCTATAGTTTGAAACTACTTCTCAGCGCAAGCGTAAGAATTGATTTCAAGACCTACAGAGATTTCAGAAATCATAGGTTTTGTCCAAGCCATTATTTATCCTTTAAAAAGTTAATATTAAAGTTCATTATATTAAATCTAAATTAACGTTTACTGATTCTAATATTCATATCTTGTTAATGTATTTGAAAAGAAATGTTATTACTAAACTATGTAAGCAATTATTAATAAATATTTTAAATGTAGATTATCTTCTGTTATTTTTTATTCACATTGAATACAAAATCATACGATAATTACGTAGAAAAATAATTTATATTTATAAACATCTAGCTAATATTAATTTATACATTAAATAAATATTATGATTTTTCTAATTGTTCTTTTATCAATATCAATTCTTCCGGTTATTTGGATCAATTATGTTTTTAAAAAGAATGATGAAATCTTACCGAATATGCCCTTTAATGGCATTGAATTTGGGAATCAGCTAATTAAAGAATTGGAATTAAAAGACGTTTGTTTGGAGAAAACCTTAATAGGCGATCACTATGATCTAGATCAGAGAAAAGTCAAAGTAAGAGAAGATAGACTTAGAAAAAAAAGTTTAACATCTATTTCAATTATTTGTCATGAAATAGGTCATGCAATTCAACACGCTGAAAACTACACTCCACTGATTACAAGAACAAAACTTGTTAAAAATACTCTATGGATTAATAAAATCGCATTTGCTGTTATTTATATTGGACTACCAATAATATTTGCTACAGGTTACCTTCCACTTATTAAAGTATGCATTTTACTTATTCTACTAAGCTTATTTGTTGGGGTAGTTATTCATCTTGTTACACTTGAAGTGGAATTAGATGCAAGTTTTAATAAAGCTATGCCAATTATTAAAAAAAAAATTCCAGCAGTTTATCATGATTCATGTCGTTCTATTCTTCGAGCTGCAGCTTTTACCTATGTAGTTGGTGTATTCAAAAATTTAATATCTTTGAGAATGATATGGACTGTCCTTTCCAGAATTAGGTAATTAAATTAATCCGGTTATTAATTCCTTTGAAAACATTTACAATGAAATAAAATTAATGAAAAAGTTATTACTAATATTTATTTATTCATTTCTATCTTTTGAAGTAATGTCATTTGATAATTTAATTGGAAAGAATCTTATTTGTGAGGGAAAATACCAAGTATTTGGATATGAGTTTTTAAATAATAATGAAGTTATAAGACACGCATCGTCAAACTCAGAAAGCGATTATTATAAAAATAATGGTCTTTATGAAATCACTCAAAAGTTTATAAAGCTTGATGTAGAGGGTGATATATTTACCAGAGAAATTTTACGAAAAACTTTAGAACTCTTTATAGGCGTTCATTTAAATAATTCAAAAGTAGGAGACTGCATTTTTTATTCTGGTGACATAAATGAATATTTTAACACACTTAGTTTTGATTAGTTACGATAGAGTTGGTTTATTTAAATTATTTATAGAATAAAAAAAAGCACAAAGTTTTTCGTAATTGCGTCAACTATAACAAGCTATAAAATTAAATGGTAATGACAATTTTTTCTAAACAACAGGTTTATCATTCCTTATCATTGTTATTTTTTATCATTTTAGTAACGGCTTGTTCAAGTACTCGACTAATCTATTCATTTACGGATAAATTCATTAAAGATGAGATTAATTACTTTCTAGATTTGGATGAAGAAGAAAAATTACTGATGAATCAGCAAGTTTCAGAAATGATAAATTGGCACAGAACATCAATGATGCCAAGTTACGCTTCCTACCTAGATAATATTGCAGATACATTAGAAATGGGAGAATATGATGCAAACAAAATAACTATAATTATTGATGAAGGTCGTACTCTAATTGAAGATACTATTGTTGGTTTAACACCAAATGCATCAAGGTTTCTCACTCGCATCAATAATGATGAAGCTATCGAATTTATGAAAAAGCAAATGTTGATGCGTCAACAAGAACGTATCATCAAACTTTCGGAACCAAGAGAAATAAGATATAAAGATCGTTTTGATAAGTTAAGTAAAAATTTTAAAAGATTTTTTGGAGATCTAACAAATGCTCAAATTGAAATTCTAGAAACCCATTCGCATGAAACACTTAATGACGCAAGGGTTCGTTTGCATAACAGGACACTACGTCAAAAAGCATTCGTAAGATTTATGAAATCTCAGACAAATGAAGCAGAGCTTAATGCTTATTTAAACAAACTCTTGATAAGAGGCCATGAAATTATAAATCCCAATTATGAAGATTTTTCTCAAGCTTCAATATCTCGTTTCAAGATACTTTTAATAAAAATGTTAGCAATTTCGTCGGACAAACAACGAAATGTGATGATTGATAAACTTCGCAGTTATGCAAGGGAATTTAATACTATTTCCAAATGAAATATTAAAGATTTATTAGACTAAATTAGAATTAATGGTGAAATATTTTTGAAGAAAAATATCTAAGTTATATAGCTAGAATTCACGGGTAAACAATTGAATTTATTTATTTTTTTTTATAATTAGATAAATAATCAATCCAGTGAAGAAGATTATTAATAGAACGCCTCTACCGTAAGCTAGATTTTCAAGCACTTCCATAATATTTAAAAATAGTTAAAATTTGAAGAAGTTCTATGTTTTATGCTATTTTTAGTTTAAATTCATAATGTTTTAAGTCTGAAATTAAAAATTCAGCAAGCAAGTTTTAAGAATTTTAAATAAAGGTAATTCAAAAGAAACAATGTATAAATTAATAAAACTATTTAATGCGATTTAGTTATAGTAATTATTTAAAATTTTATACAAATAAGATTTCTTTTCATTACATATTAAAATATGACTGAAAACATAAATTTAAAGAAAGAAACTGATTTTAAATCCAGCGAATCAAGCACAGGTGAGAATAAACAATGGGATAAGGATAATCAGGCTTGGTGGGATTGGTATGTTTCTCTAGCTGATAACTCAAATTCTAAAACCAAGGAGGTTCTGTTAGAACTGCCTGAACCACCAAATATAAAAGATGCATCAAAAATTGATTTAAAACAGCAACTCTCAAAACCTTACAACCTAACAACACAAGATATATCAAATTTTCAAAAAAACGGTTTTATAAAGTTAAAGAACGTTTTAACACCAGCTGCAATTCAACTTTTAAGACATGAAATCCTATCGCTTTTAAAAAAGACATTTGAAAATTATAACGAAAATAAAAAAGATCGTTTTTTAAGTCTTGAAATGATGTGGTTAAAAAATACTGTAATCAAAGAATTTGTTTTAAGTTCACGTATTGCAAAGATTTGTGCTGAATTACTCTCAGTAAAAAAAATTCGTCTTTATCATGATAACGCCTTAGTTAAAGAATCAGGCTGTGGTCGTACACCCTGGCATTATGATGATCATCATTTTCCATTAGAAACAAATGATGTGGTAACTGCCTGGATTCCTGCTCAAGCAATCCCGATTGAGATGGGTCCTTTAACTTTTGCAAAGCCATTAGAGATTTATAAACTTGTAGAAAATATTGAATTTAACGAATTTGATACTAGTTACGATAAAAAAATAATTGATATTTTTAAAAAGGAAAAAGTTTCAATTGTTGAAGAACCTTTTGAATTAGGTGAGGTAAGTTTTCATCATAATCTTAGTTTCCACACTGCCTCTGAAAATAAAACAACCCAAAGTCGAATTGTTTTAGCCAATACCTATTTTGCAGACGGTGCGCGTGTTGTAAATAATCCTACTATGATCTCAGGAGATTGGAAAAAATTTATTCCTGAAACTAAGCCAGGTGAAATTGTCTCAAGTAATTTAAACCCAATTTGTTGGCCTGCAAATAATCAAGTTTAGTCTAAAAATTTTATGCTCTTCAAAAATAATTATAAAAACTTTAACTCTTCATGGATGAATAAAATCGATTCAGGTGAAAACCCAAATAGTCAAGATTTACTAGATCATCTTCATACTATCCACAATCGACATGCAGGTTTTACAGAAAAGATTGCAACCAGTTGTTGTGATTTAAATGGAAAGAATAGTTATGAATTACTAATTGATACTATCGATACAAATTCTCACATCGATATTCTTGATTTGGCATGCGGAAGTGGGGTTCTTTTAGAGTATTGTAATAAACGTTTTCCATTTAACGTCAAACTTTCCGGAGTGGATATGAATGATAACGAACTTAAACTCGCACGGACCAGACTTTATGATCAAGATGTAGATTTTTATAACGCAAAGGCTCAAAAATTAAACTTTATCAAAGATGCCTCAAAAGACGTTATATTTTGTCATTGGGCTTTAACTTTAATGGATCCTTTAGTTCCAGTGTTAAAAACCATTAAAAGGATACTTAAAAATCAGGGTATTTTCTCAGCAATTGTTGATGGAGATTTACATTCTGCAACTGGATATTTAGAAATCCACAACATAATATATAAATTTGTTCAAAAAATATTTCCTAATTATGGATTGTTAGAATTAGGTGATCCAAGGGTTAGATCTTTAAAAACTTTAGATAAACTCGTTAAAAAAATATTTTATGACTGTGAAATAAATATTACCCCTCATGTGCTTTCTTTTAAACAAACTCCAGAAGTGTTAGCTAAAGAAGTTTCAGGTTTTTTCTACGCTTCACTAGTTCTATCGTCCAAGCATTATGAGATTTTAGTATCAGAACTTTCAGATTACTTTGATAAGACTTCAGTTGATGGTTTTAGTGAGTTTAATCTTCCAGTAAATCGATTAGTAGTAAAGAAGACTTCAAAAATCTGCTCTCTAAAAAAATAATATCTTCATGATATTTTTTAGTTTTTGTTTATTTCTTTTCTTATTTACGTTGATAGGATCTTTGTCAGTTCTTAAGAAAAAAAATACGTCTCTAGACTATCTCCTTGCAAATCAAGAAGTTAAGCCATGGTTGGCAGCTATATCAGCCATCGCAACATCAAATAGTGGATACATGTTTATTGGTCAGATTGGGTTTACATATGTTTATGGTTTGCAATCTGTCTGGCTAATGTTTGGATTGATTTTTGGCGATTTTATTTCATCTCTTTTTGTACATAAAAATTTAAGGAAGAAATCACAGGAATTAAAGGTTGTAAGTTTTGCTAATTTGGTAAGCCAATGGCATGGCAAAAATTATAAATATGTACAATTGTTTGGTGGATTAATCATTCTTATTTTTTTATCTACATATGCAGCAGCTCAGCTTAATGCTGGAAGTAAGTCGATGCATGTTATATTTGGTTTAGATTATAGACTAGGTGCCATCATCGGTGGAGTTATTGTATTACTTTATTGTTTTTCAGGAGGAATAAGAGCTTCTATTTGGACGGATGCCGCTCAATCTTTTGTAATGATAGTTGCCATGTTTTTAATGGTTTTTTTTGGAATTAAAGAAGTAGGTGGGGTTTCTATCTTCATAGATGAATTACACAAAATATCTCCAGATTATATGAAATGGTTTCCATCAACAAATTTTTCAGAATTTTTATTAGCTCCATACATGTTCATTATCGGTTGGTTTTTCTCAGGTGTGGGTGTGATAGGTCAACCTCATGTTATGGTAAGATTTATGACAATTGATAGTACTAAAAACATACCAAAAACAAGAATATATTATTACACTTGGTATACTTTATTCTATTTATTTTCCATTTTAGCGGCTTTTGTAGCAAGACTACTAATCCCAGAAACCAACAATTTGGACCCAGAATTAGCCTTACCAACTTTGGCACAAAGTTTATTACCTGAATTTTTTGTTGGAGTAATCTTAGCTGGTATTTTTGCTGCCACAATGTCAACAGCAGATTCTCAAATACTTGCTTGTACCGCTTCAATTACAAACGATCTTTCATTGAATAAAAATAACAATTATTTAATAAATAAATTAGCAACTTTAATTATCACAGTCTTTGTTGTTACAATTGCAATAAATGATAATAAAAACGTCTTCAACCTTGTCTTAATGTCATGGTCAACATTAGCTTGTTGCTTTTCTCCTTTATTAATAGTTAACTCACTAAAACAAAAAGTTTCTGAATTTTCATCATTAATGATGATGATTATACCCTTGATAACATTAATGGTATGGAGACATTACGAACTAAATACTTATATTTACGAGGTAGCTCCAGGTATAATATCTGGAGTTCTTACTTTTTTTGTTTTTAAACTATTAAGAAAATAACATCAGTTCGAGCTTCTAAATCCTAAAAAGCTCTATGAAGGAGGGGATCGAGCAATTAAAAGATTAGGTGTTAATATTGCAAAAATAATTGAGCAAATAAAGATATAAATTGTAAATATAATAAATTGGATTTCCAATGTTACACCTGTGTCTAATAATAACCCTATAAGTGCTGGAGAGATTGAAGTAGCAAGCACAACCATAGAAAAAAACATAGATCTGATTGAACCAAGATAATTAATTCCATAAAGTTCAACCCACAGAGTACTTATGATAATAGTTGCTGATCCAGCAGATGCTCCCATTAAGATCATAAATATAGGAATAGCAAATGCTTTGTCTGTAGCTACTATTAAGAGCAAACCAAATGCAAGCGGTAACAAAAAAAAACGCAATAAATGCACTGTGCCGAATCTATCGATTATCCAGCCAGCCCCAAAAGTTACCCCAATCACACTTAAAGCAAAAAAAGGGTAGGAGGATGCTAAAAGTGTAATCGACCAAGATTTAGTTTCAATCAAGTGAATCTGATGAAAAAAAACTCCAGTCACTATGAAGGGAGAAGCAAGTAATCCAGGAAGAACCTGGTAAAATCTTAAATCTTTTAAGACTTGTGATCGATTCCAAGAAACAATCAAATTTTCTTTTGATTTTTTTTGTTTACTATTATGCTTATTAAATTTAATGTGTCTTCCAAGCCAGTAAACTAAAGGTAAAAAAATAATTATTATACACGTACCTATTCCAACCCAGATTTCTCGCCATGTGTACTGAAATAAAAAGAAAGTAATTAGAGAGGGTAATAGTGCCTCTCCAATAGGGTGTCCTATTAGTGCAACACTTAAAGCTCTTCCTCTTTTCTTTGAAAACCAGCGGGCCATTGCGGTTACTGCTATATGACTAATCATACTTTGACCAAACAAGCGAAGACCTAATAAAGACAAGAAAAGTATGAGAAGTGTTTCAGCACTTGATAAAAGAAATGAAAATCCGCTTAATATTCCTAGAGTTATTAATCCAAGAACAGTCAAATTAAATTGGTCTGTGATTTTTCCTAACCAAAAAAAAAGTGTAGCACTTGTTAGTGTTGCAACGGAATAAAGTATTCCAAACATTCCATGAGAGAGATTAAACGCATTTCTTATTTCTCCAGAGAAAAGAGAAATAAAGAAAGTTTGACCAACGCTCGAGCTAAAAATTAAAAATAAACCTAAACTAAGTTCTGGTGTGGTAGCGAGTAAAATTCGTTTTATAAACATGTATTAAAAATTATGATTGCTTTCTCACATTCGACATCTAGAAAAATTACTCTTAGTCATAAAAATTAATCTTTCGATAGAAAAATCATCATTACTTCTTGCTTAAAACACCATTGTCCATCTTTGATACAATTGTCTAGATAAGGTCCAGTAACCGAATTTTTGAGCATTTTCTCAAGGTCAATTGTATCATCAAAAACACAACGTTGCAGATATCCTTCAACTTGCAAAGATGCTGTCTCTGAAACACCATTTTCGTATGTAATTTTCTTAACTTTATGAGGAATATCAATCTCTTTTAGTATTTGTAAAATTTGTTCAGCACTTGAATACGGTTCTCCAGAACCACCTTTGAAACCATTTAAATAATGTCTGTAAAATCGAAGGTAATGAGATTTTTCACTTGCATGAGCAATAAAACCCGATCTAGCCATTCCAAAAATAAAACGTTTTAAAGCCTTTTTAAGTTCGTTTTTTGGAATTGCGTAAAGAGCGTGCGTTGCCCAGATAATGTCATAAGTTTCTCGCTCACAAGAAAATTCCTGTAAAGTAGTTTCAAATTCTGAACTAGTTTTAAATGGTGACTGAATAACCTTGCGTGCTTCTGCAATTGAAAATGAAGACGGATCTAGTAGTGAATATTCCACTGGTAATATTTTTGCGTTTGACAAATTAGCATTTTGAATTAGTGCTGAAGGAAATTTACCTGATCCACAAGCAATATCTAGAAGTTTTAGTCCACGCTTGCCAATATTAGCCTGATGTGCTTCAAGCCATTCTTTCCAGTTAAATTTCTCTGCTAGATGTTTATAATCGACAGAGGCAAGAGTATAAAAATTCTGCATTTCATTGCGACTTGATTCACTCCAATGTTCACAACTTCGCATAAATGTATCTTTCATCTATTAAATCCCTTTAAATTTATCTAAACTAGATTGGTGATCGTAACTTGTTATTTCACCTTAAACAACTCTATCGGTGAATATAATTAAACAAGTATGAAGTGATTGTAAAAACTTCATAATGAAGAAACAGTGAGGAGATGTATTGATTCTATGTCAAAAAAATCTAAAACTCGAATGAATATATTTTTACAGAATATTAAATTGAGATGCATTTGTCAAACTATTTTTTTTAAGTCATTGATATCATTATATTCTTTTTTTTTTTAAACCAGTAAATTATTCATCTTTTATTCGTACTCAATGAAAATAACATATTATGTTGAGAGTATTTGAGGCATTAGTATAATAAAATATTAAATGTTTATAGATTATAGATGAATAGAAGAAAATTTATTGAATATTCAATAAAAACAATTGCTCTGGCATCAGTACCAATTATCAATTTTTTTCCAAAAGTAAACATATCCGAAGATGAAAAAAAGTTACCTTGGAGCAGTAATACATTCAAATTTCCATTGGAGAACTTTAAGCTTCAAAGTGGAGAAACTTTAAACAATGCCTTTTTGTTAGTTAACGTTAATGGTGAATTAAATCAATCAAAGAGTAACGCAATTATATTTGCTACTTGTTTTGCAGGAAGCCACAAATTTAATCAGATGGCATATGGAATTAATAGAGCGCTAAATCCACTTAAATATTGCATTATAACACCAAACTTATTTTGCAGTGGTTATTCGTCCTCTCCGAGTAATACTAGCCCCCTTCAAGATGGTCCAAGATTTCCCTCTGTTACATATTACGACAATATCAATGCACAAGATAAACTTATATCAGAGTACTTCGGCATTACTAACCCACTTATGTATTTGGGGTTTTCTATGGGCGCTCAGCAGGCTTTTCACTGGGGTGCATTACATGGAGAAAAAACCGGTGGTATAATTCCCTTGTGTGGAACTGCAAAAACTACAACACAGAATTGGATAACTTTGGAGGGATGTAAGTTAGCTTTACAATCTGATGTTAATTATAATAACGGTGATTATAGTTCACCTCCTAAAAAAGGTTTAAAGGCTTTTTCTAGAAATTATACATCAACTTTATTTGATAAAGAAGGATATGAAGAGGGGTTACATCTCAATTTGTTTGATGGATTTGAAGATACTGAGTCATACTTAAATTTTATGGATAGTTTTTTTGGAAGTATTGATGCAAATGATTTATTAGGTATGTTGAATACTTGGCAAATGGGAGATATTGGAAAACATAAAAAATTCAACAACAACACAAAAAAAGCTCTTGCAAATATAAATTGTCCAGCTCTAGTTATGCCAAGTTCAACTGATTTATCTTTTCCTGCACGTAACAATATTCCTGAGGTTAAAGGAATGCCGAACGCTGAACTCAAAGTTATAAAAACAAAACATGGTCATTTAGCTGGAGGAATGTCAACTACGTTAACATCTCAAGAAGATGTAGCTTTTATCGATAAAAACATAAGAGAATTTTTAAAAAAAATTACCTAAATATATCTTATTACTTAATTATTTTACCTAAATATCTTCCAAGGGAATCATAAAAAATTCCATTTCTTTCTAACTTGGCTCTAAACTTCCCTGATGAATCGTATATATTACCATAACCGTCTATCCTTCCCATATATCCACCACGTGAATCATAAGAATGCCCATTAGTTTCAATTTTTCCTAAGTATTTTCCCAAAGAATTATATATGCCTCCATTGCTTTCAACTCTTCCTTTATAACTTCCCAGTGAGTCGTGTATAGTGCTATTACCTTCAATCTTTCCAAGATACTTTTCTAGTGGGTCATAAAGCGAATCAGCTTTGCTGTGAAAGAACATGAGGATAAATAAAAAGAAAAAAAAATTATGCATAATTTTATTTTAAAATTAAGGTCAATAAACTATTTTTTTCGTATTTTGTTTCCATAATGAAATTTCACTCTCAGTTTGCATACAACAGGAAGTTATTGGAAATGAATCTTGTTGACTTGAACTTAACCTACTATCTTGTGAACTTGGTTGAATAAACATTATACAATCAATTATATGTACAACTCCGTTTTCTGCTATTATATCTTCCTTCACTATAACTACATCTTTAACAAATAGATTTTCACTTCTATATAATTTAATGGGTTTATTACTCACTGTTAGTTCAGTGGTTATTTGATCTGTTACATCTGAAGCCAAAATTTCTTTTGTTAAGATATGGTCGGTGAACAGCCTCTTTGAATAATAAGTATCTTTTAAAACTGATTTCTCCAGTTCTTTTGGAGTATTTTCAAAAGCATTATTTGATGGAGCATAAATTGTCCAATTATATGGAATTTTTTTTTGTAAAACTTTATCAAGTCCTGTTTTATCGAGATAATCTTTGAAAGTAGATAAATTAGAGTTTTTTGAAATAATATCGTACACATTTACTTCTTTTGAAAACAAATCTGAAGAAAATAAAAAAAAAAACTAAATATCAAATACATCTCTTAATCATATAATTTTATAAAGTGATGTAAAGGTGGACGGTAAAATGAGATGATATAAGATCCTAGGCAATAAATAAGTATAACTAAAAAAATTAAAGATTTTGGATGCTCTTTATGCTCAAGAGATAGAGTAAATAAAGGGCTTTCAATCATTTAAGCTACTTTTTTAAACCATGCTGGAAAGGGATCTAGAGCTTTATGATATGCACTAGGATCATCAAGATAGTTCTTAATCAGACAAGCGTCTAGCCTCTCTCGAATGTTCTTTTCACTCATTTCAGACTTTAAACCTATAAAAACTATTTCTTGTCGACGGTCACCATAATCTTTATTCCAATATTTATCGATCAAAGCATCAAAATTAGGTCCTTCTGGCCAACGATCTTTCGGTACAGTTGTCCACCATCTTCCAATTCCCTGATGACGAACAAACGCACCAGCCTGAGAAACCTCACCAATAAATTCAGGTCGACTCGAAATCCAAAAAAAGCCTTTTGATCTCATTACACCAGGCCATTCTTGATTGAAGAAATTATAGATTTTTGATGGATCAAATGGTTCGCGGGCTAAATATACGAAACTTGTGATACCATACTCTTCTGTTTCAGGAAGATGATCTTTAAAATTATAAAGTTCTTTTGCCCATAACGGATGAGTGTAAGCTTTTTTAAGATCAAACAATCCAGTACCAACAACTTCTTTGAGATTCACGGTCGAATGAGAGCATTCAAAGACCTTTGCCTCAGTGTTAAGTCCACTTATAATTGCATTAACAGTTTTTAATTCTTCAGAGGATATTAAATCAATTTTATTCAATAGAATAACATTGGCAAACTCAATCTGTTCGACAAGAAGATCAACAAGTGTTCGTTCATCATCTTCTAGACTTTCTCCTTTATCTTTTAAAAAATCAGTAGAGCTGTAATTTTTTATAAGATTTGCAGCATCCACAACAGTCACCATTGTATCAAGTTTTGCTACGTCAGATAAACTAGCTCCATCCTCATCACGAAAGTCAAAAGTAGTTGCTACTGGCAAAGGTTCAGAGATACCAGTACTTTCTATAAGAAGGTAATCAAATTTATTTTCATTTGCTAACTCTCTAACTTGAATTAAAAGATCTTCACGTAAAGTACAGCAAATACATCCATTGCTCATTTCTACAAGTTTCTCTTCAGTTTGAGATAAGTTACCACCTCCACGCTCAACAAGATTTGCATCAATATTTACTTCACTCATATCGTTCACAATAACTGCAACCTTTAGACCTTGTCGATTATTAAGAATGTGATTTAAAAGGGTTGTTTTTCCAGCACCAAGAAATCCAGACAATAATGTGACTGGAAGTTTTTTATCTAAAACTTTCATTATAAATTCTCCACAAAATTTAACTAAATCAAAGTAAGGATTTTATATTAAGTGTTATAATATAACATTTCAATAATAAATTTATTTTGGTAAAAAATTATCAAATCAAGCCTCAAAATAGTCAGAGTCAGTGGCTTCTAAATATTGGAGGAATGACAAGGAAAAGAACAACAAAAAATTTTTTAATAATAGATCTTTAGTCAGGATCTATTTAACTCTTTTTTTGTTTCATCTAAAAAACTTTGTTTACTTTTTACAACAAATCTTTCTAATATTGGTATGAAAAAAAGAGGAATTATACCACCAATAACTACTCCAAAAATCATTTTTCTAAGGTCTGGATCTAAATAGCAAGCAATTATGTCTGCAATGATATGAGACAAAACTACGCCAAAGATCCCAGCAACATAGCCATTGGAAAGAATCTTTAAAAATTTATTTATGCTAAAACCAGTGTAATAACCTACAATCATTATCGCAACGTGAACAAAACCAAATATAAGTCCTTTGAAATTTCCGCCTGCTTGGCCTAAAAGATTTTCAATAATTAAATCCATGTTTACATAAAGTTTTTGAATACATAATGTTTTTTTATTTAATAAAACTATACTATAAAGTGTTATGTTATAACATTACAATAATAAAAAATAAAATTTAGAACTTTACATATGAAACGTAATAAAAGTCCATGTATTGACATATGCAAATTTATAGGGAAAAATTCATGGTGTATTGGTTGTGGCAGAACACGTGAGGAATGCAAAAAGTGGAAAAATATGAAACCATATGCAATTACAAAACTTCGCAGAGATCTAGGAAAAAGAATGACAATTTTAAATGGAGAAGAAAATGGATAGTTCATCTAAAAAGGTTCCTGTAACCATTCTAACTGGCTTTCTTGGTTCAGGTAAAACCACTTTACTAAATCGTATCTTAAGCGAGCAACACGGAAAACGAATAGCTGTGATTGAAAATGAATTTGGAGAGGTTGGTATTGACCAAGCTCTTGTAATAAATGCAGAGGAAGAAATCTTTGAGATGGCCAATGGTTGTATTTGTTGTACAGTTCGTGGTGATTTAATTAGAGTACTTGGGAACCTCATGAAAAGGCGTGATAAATTTGATTACGTTGTTGTAGAGACTACTGGTCTTGCAGATCCAGGTCCAGTGGCTCAAACTTTTTTTATGGATGATGAGATAAGTTCAGAGTTTTCTCTTGATGGAATTATAACTCTTGTTGATACATTTCATATAAATCAACAACTTGGAAGAAGTAACGAAAGTACGGAACAAATTGCATTTGCAGACGTTATTGTTCTTAACAAAACAGATCTTGTCAAAGACTCAGAACTTGATAATTTAGAAGCCCGTCTTCGGGAAATGAATAAAATGGCAAAATTCATTAGGAGTGAAATGGCCAATGTTCCAATTAACTCTGTCCTTGATAAAAGTGCCTTTAATTTAGACCAGGCTCTTACACGCCGTCCTACTTTTCTAGAACCAGAATATCCATTTGAATGGACGGGAATTTATCCAACTAAATGTGGTAAATATAAAATCATTATGTCTGAGGGTCCTGACCCTTCTATGTCTCTTGTTGTTGTGCCTGATCAGAATGCAGATGATGTAAGTTTGAGAAATTCTGCTGAGCGCTGCGTTCGCCTTTACGCTGAAGACGCCAAATCAATCAAACCAGAAGAAATAATTCCTAAAGGAAAACATGTCAACTTAAACCTTGAGTCGTCTGGTCCAAAAGAATTTTATATTGAAATTGAGAAAGATACAAAATTAGGTCTTTTTGCTCAACATACAGCAGAAGAATTCAATATGAAGTTAATTGAAGTAAATAATAACGATGAAGTTGCAGTCGAAGTAGAAAGAACATGGGTAGCACAACATGAACATGATGACGAAGTTGGTTCTTTTTCAATTGAAAAAGACGGTGATTTGGATGAACAAAAACTACAAGCTTGGATTTCTAAACTTCTTAGAGACAAAGGAGTAGATATTTTTCGTATGAAAGGTTTTCTAAGTATTGCTGGAGAGTCAAATAGATTCGTTTTTCAAGGTGTTCATATGATTTTTAGTGGAAAACCTGATCGCCCTTGGGGAAGTTTACCTCGACGAAATCAGCTTGTATTTATTGGACGCAACCTTGATGAAAAGGAAATGCGAAGGGATTTTGAGGACTGTCTTGTATGAGTATAATGGAAACACAACCCCAAAAGATTCTCAGAAGTGGTTGGAAAGCCTATGTAAATGATTACGCTATTTCTGGGGGTTGGAACTTTAATGGTGAGGCTCTCATAATTTGTGATGCTGCTGGAGGGATATATGTCTTTGATGGTACATCTGGTAAAATGAAATGGTCTCAAGGACAAGTTCATGAAGGTGGTATTCTTTCAACAGCAATCCATCCATTAATTGATAGGTTCGCAACAGGAGGTCAGGATGGAAAGGTTATTATTTGGAATGCTCAACAAAAAAAAAAGGAAAAAGTCATTGATTTGGGTGATGGTTGGATAGAAAATTTATCGTGGTCACAAGATGGAGAAATGCTGGCGTTTTCTTGCTCTCGAACCATTTATGTATACACCAAAGAGGGTAATGAAATGTGGCAATCTGACAGTCATAATAGTACTGTAAGTAATTTAGCTTGGTCCATCGAAAAAGAACTAGCTACAACATGCTATGGGCGTGTTTCCTTTTTTGATGGTATTTCAGGAAAAATAAAGCAGAAATTAGAATGGAAAGGGTCTTTAGTTTCAATGGTATTAAGCCCAAACAGCGACATAGTCGTATGTGGAAGCCAAGATAATACAATTCATTTTTGGCGCAGATCAACAGAGCAAGATTCAATGATGTCTGGATATCCACTAAAACCCTCAGCTTTGTCTTTTGACGAAACTGGAAGCTACTTGGCCACAGGGGGAAGTGAAGAGGTAACAGTTTGGAGTTTCAAAGGCAATGGGCCTGAGGGTACATCTCCTTTATCGTTAAAACTTCACACTAAACCAATTACATCACTAGCTTTTTCAAATCGTGGTATGAATTTAGCTTCAGGATCAAGGGATGGTGTTGTAGTACTTTGGGACTTAAAATCTGAAAATGAAGAAAGTGGATTAAGTGAAACTAGTGTAAGTGATTCTGTTTCAAAATTATATTGGCGTCAAGATGATAAAGCACTTGCTGGATTGGATAGACAAGGTGGTGTTACAGTTTGGCGTGTGTAAAAAATCAGAGCAAATCGATGCATTAAACTATACTAAGTCGATATTTTTTTTGGATAAAATTAGAAGTAAAGACTACCAAATTTTGATCCAAAGGAGCCAAGAATCCGAAGCTTTCTTATACAGGCAGAGTAATAGGAAAAAGTATAGGTTTTACTGAACAACCACTTAGTTTTATTATTTATGACATAGAGATGGTTATGCTATTTTGGTAAAATATTTATTAATTTAATTTTTTTTCACGCTTTCTTTCATTGGAATCAAGATATTTTTTTCTAAGTCTTAGGTTCATAGGTGTTACCTCAAGTAATTCATCATCTCTTATAAAAGAAATCATCTGCTCTAATGTCATCTTAACTGGTGGTACCAAAGTAACAGCTTTATCTGAACCTGATGCTCTAACATTAGTAAGTTGTTTTCCTTTTAAAACATTAATTTCAAGATCATTTTCTTTATTATGCTCACCAACTACCATTCCAGTGTATACTTTGGTTTGCGGTTTGATGTACATTACTCCTCTATCTTGCAGATTAAAGATTGCATATGCAACTGCTTGACCTGTCTCAGTTGATATTAAGGAACCATTTCTTTTTTCTTTAAACTCTCCTTTAAATGGTTCATAAGCATGAAATATTCTATTCAGAATACCTGTTCCTTTTGTTTCTGTTAAGAATTGACTTTGATAACCTATTAGTCCCCTTGAAGGTGACTTAAAGATAATACGAGTCTTTGCTGAGGAAGTTTTCATATCGATCATTTCTGATTTTCTATTATTCATTGAGCTAATCACTGTGCTTGAAAAACTTTCATCAACATCAATTACAACCTCTTCAACTGGTTCTAATTTGATATTTTTTTCTGTTTTAAATAATACTTTTGGTCTAGAAACTGATAATTCAAAACCTTCTCTTCGCATAGTTTCGATCAAAACTCCCAATTGTAGTTCGCCTCTACCGCCAATTTCAAAAGCATCTTTATTTTCATTTTCACTAAAAGTAATTGCCACATTTGTTTCAGCTTCTGCCAAAAGCCTTTCTCTAATATTATTAGAAGTCACTTTTTTGCCCTCCTGCCCAGCAAAAGGTGAGTTATTAACAGTAATGGTTATTGACATAGTTGGGGGATCTATCGGAGACGATTTTATGGGTTTAGAGACTAAATTATCACAAATTGTATCTGAAACTGAAGCATTAGTTAAACCAGCAATACAAGCTATATCACCTGCAACAATTTCATTAACAGGAATTCTTTTATTTCCCTCAAAAGAAAATAATTTTGTTAATTTGCCTTTTTCTACAAGTTTTTGATTTAGATTTATTGCCTTAACAATTTTATTAACTTCGGCATTCCCACTTTCAACTTTTCCTATTAAACATCTACCAACATAAGTATCGTAAGAGAGAAGGGTTGCTAGAAATGAAAAAGATGTTTCTGAATTAATTTTTGGAGGAGGCACATGCTCTATTATTAAATTGAGAAGAGGGTGCAAATTTTCTTTTTTATCTTTGAGATCATTCACACACCAACCATTTTTTCCAGAGGCGTATAGTATTGGAAAATCAAGCTGATCCTCATTTGCATTTAGAGTAACAAAAAGATCAAACACTTCGTCTAAAACGACATCTGCACGACTATCTTTTTTATCAACTTTATTAATGATTACAATTGGCTTTAAACCCTGCGATAATGCTTTACCTAAAACAAACTTTGTTTGAGGCATTGGTCCTTCTGAGGCATCTGTTAATAAAATTACTCCATCAGCCATACATAAAATCCTTTCAACCTCTCCACCAAAATCTGCATGTCCTGGTGTATCTATTATATTTATTTTTACTCCATTCCACTTAATTGATGTAGGCTTTGCCAAAATCGTAATACCACGTTCTTTTTCTAAATCGCCACTATCCATTATTCTTTCCCCAATCTCTTCATTGGATCTAAACATTCCAATTTGCTTAAGTATTGAATCAATTAATGTGGTTTTGCCGTGGTCTACATGAGCAATAATAGCTACATTCCTAATATTTTTTGACATAATTTAGTGTTTGATTTGCAAAAATAAGAGTAAATTAAATAAGAAATTTATTATAAAAAACTATTTATCATTTTAGGTATATATAGAAATCATAAAGATAACAATAAATAGTTATTATAGGGCATACGTAGATATGAAATCAGCTCTAGAGGGCAAAAAGACAAGGCTTAAAGATAAAAGGGTAAGGAAAGGTTTAATTTAAGAAAAAAAAAACCTGACTTCTTAGCCAGGCTTTTAAAATTTCATCTTTATAGATCGAAATTACTTCTCAGCGCAAGCGTAAGAATTGATTTCAAGACCAACAGAGATTTCAGAAATCATTGGTTTTGTCCAAGCCATTGTTTACTCCTTAAATAAAAAGTTAATAAAATTATACCCTTATTATTATTTTTTTCTTAATCAACTCTGAGGGTGTTATTCACATTTGGTTAATCTTTTAGTTGAAAATTAAGGGGAGTAATCTCGGAGGGAAAATTATTAAATAAAGAAGCTCAAGATATGAGAATTCAGGGATTTCAGATAGAGAAGGAGAGAAAGAGATAAGAAATATCTTTAACCCAAATGTTATATAAATCCGTTAAAAACCACTAGAAGAAATAAATTAAAAAGAATATTAAAATAAACCAAATAAACAAAATAATATATCGAGTTTTCCATGTGTTATTAAAGTACAATTTTTTGAAGGATTTTAATGACCAAACAAAAGTTTCATTTGCTTGAAAGTTGGAGAAAAAAAAGTCGTGCACTATTGCAATTTTTAAAGTAACAACAAAACCAATTGCATTCCACCAAAGCCAAGATACGTTAACTAAATAAACCCAACAGTATAGGTTAAATAAAAATCCACAAATTATTCCTATACAAGCACTATTACCATTAATTTTTTTTGTTAAAATACCTAATGTAAATACACCAATAATTGGTCCATTAATCAAAGAACCTATTTTATTGATTGCAATAAGAACATTGCTAGAAATGTCTTCAACATAAAAAGCCAAAATAATTGCTAATGAACCCCAAAATAAGGTTATTACTCTTGATATGAAAAGGTTATTTTTTTCTGAAAGATATCTAAAAGTTTTAATTCTTTGAACAAAATCTTCCATTGTTACTGCAGACAAGCTATTTAACACTGAATCTAGCGATGACATAGCAGCAGAAAACAAAGCTACTAGCGTCAGTCCCACAATTCCGATTGGTAAATTATTTATTAGAAAAATAGGGACAGCCAAATTAAAGTTAGGTATCCCATCTTGTTTTGGAAGACTTGAGATAAAATCAGCATTAATTTGGGAATAAGAACCTATTCCTACACCAATTAAACAGTACAGCAATACAAGAGGAAATCTGAAAATACCATTTAAAAAAAATACTTTTTGTCCCTCATTTTGATTTTTAGCACATAGTGCTTTTTGCATTTGACTTTGATCACAACCATAATAAGACATATACAAAAAAAAACCTCCAATTAACATTGGCCAAAAAGCAAATTCTTTTCCATCACCAAGTCCATGCTCAAAGAAATTTAAATTTACATTTCTTTGATCTGGGAAATAATTAAACATTGATCTAAAACCACCAAAAATACTTGTTAAATAAAAAAGAATAAAGATTAGTACAACAGTCAAAATTATCATTTGAATAATATCGCTGTAAATAATTGCTTTTATCCCTCCTAAAACATCATAGACGATTGTTATAAGACCAAGTATGAGAACGGAATATACAAAACTTAAACCTGTTATTAATTCAATAACTATTGATACACTGTAAACAATTACTCCAGTTGCAAAAACTCTTACAAAAAGAAATAATGAACTCATTAATAATCTCGTTTTGAGATCAAACCTTTTTTCAAGGTACTCGTATATTGAAATTATCTTTAATTTATAGAAAATTGGATAAATAAAAATCATGATTGCAATCATTGATAATGGCACTGCCAATTCATACTTCAACCAACCCAAGCCACCACCAACAGAAAAAGCAACAAAAGCAGGAGCACCTAGGATACTATTTGTTGAACATTGAGTAGCTAGAATAGAAATAGCCAATTTTTTTGATTTTTGTTTTCTTGATGCAACAAAATAATCTTTCAAGTTTTTTTGATCTTTTGATAAATAAACAGATAAAAGAATTAAACAAACTAAGTATCCAAATATAATATACCAGTCTAGATTTTCTAAATTCATATAATCTTCCAGAGGTCAAATCTGATTATTTTGAAAAATTATTAATTTTATCTAGTAATTCTTACTTTATAAATTCAAACTTTTCTTTTTCTATGTTAATCAGACTAGTGAAAAAATATGATAGTTTCAAATTCAAATAATATTTTATAATTTAAAACTAGCATATTTTTCCTAACCCATCAGGCCATACTTTTTAGGGGAAAAGTTTCTAAATTAAGGTTCCAGAGAGTAGTGATTCTATTGGGAAAATAATTTGTTAGATTATTTATTAAAATAACACTTTTTCAATTACATTTTGAATAGTATACGTAAATGATTGATAATTTGTTTCCCGTTTGAGAGGATTATAGAGGTTTACTGAAATGCTAATTTTTGTACTCATAGCATTAATAATATTTGGAAATTTGATTTATGCTTATCAATGTATTTTCCAAACACGCAAGTACATTGAGAAATATGGCTTTGGTGAAGGTAGCGCAATTATGACAAGACTTGTTGGCACTTTTGCTGCCGGCTTTGCAGTCACCTTGTCTATTGCTTTACTAACTTCTATCGAAGGCGCTTGGTTACTGTTTGTCTATGGTTTTGTGCAAGCATGTATCGGGGCAGTTGTTTGCTTTCAAACTATAAATAGTTATTGGGGTACTGTTGACGGTGTAAAGACATCTGCTGAGGGCTACATCGCCCCCGCTATAATAGCATTTTTAAACTTAATGGTGCTTATTACTGGTTGGGATTTACTGTTTAAAATATGAATATTGAATTTAAAATTATTAAGACACTATAACAATCAAAACAAGCCGGGGTATTTTTCCTCCCCCGGGTAAAAATATATGGGGGTGGGGTATCTAGTTTTGGTATAATGATTAGGTATAAAAGCCAATTTAAAGCCCGTAGAAGCACAGAAATAATAGGGTTAGAGTTAGTGGCGGAGAGACAGGGATTCGAACCCTGGAAGGACTTGCATCCTTGCCGGTTTTCAAGACCAGATTATTCAACTAATATATTTTCTACAAATCAATGTGAGTCTGTCTTTCAGAGGATAGAGTTTTTAGTGTTGTCGACTATGTTGTCGACTAATGACCCCAAAAGTGGCGGAGAGTCAGGGATTCGAACCCTGGAAAGACTTGCATCTTTGCCGGTTTTCAAGACTAGTTTATTCAACTAATAAAACTTCTATAAGTCAATGTGAGTCTGCGTTACAGAGGACAGGGTTTTTAATGTTGTCGACTATATTGTCGACTAATGACCTCTAAAATGGCGGAGAGTTAGGGATTCGAACCCTAGAAGGACTTGCATCCTTGTCGGTTTTCAAGACCGATGCATTCGACCACTCTGCCAACTCTCCGTTGACCCTAAAATCACATATTTTACATCAAAAAAAAGACATAAAATATCACAGATTTTAAATCAAGAAACTATTACAAATCTTCCTAGATTTCAACCTATGATTCTATTTTGAATGTGATTAGGAAAAAGGGGGGTAGGGTGCGTTTAAACACCCTTTTCATTAAATTCAGAGTTGTTATCGAAACCCAAAAATTATCTATATTTAATTTAAATTCAAAAAGGGAAAATAGATTGAAACTTATAAAGTACCTAAGTGATGAGGGAAAGTCATCAGTTGAGATCAGTGATTATCTTAATAGTTCCAATTTAAAATCTCCTACAGGTAATCAGTATACTCCAAAATTGGTCTGGATGACATTAGACAAATACAAGAAGAGTTTAAAAAGATTTGATAGTTATAAAATTATTCATAAGTCAAAGGGGTTATGTGTAATTTCAAAAAAATTGAAGACTTCAATGAACTGAAAAGTTAATTCTAAAAAGTTTTAGAAAAAAAAATGGTGAGTTTGATTATTTGAGATTACAATTTTTAAAAAATGGAAAGTAGGATACTTTTTCATAAAATTTTGGTAATTGTATTTTAGAGATCTGGTTTAAAATTGGGTTTACAATTCTGTTGAAGGAAAAAATATGTTCAAGCAAATTAATTTAAAAATACATAGGATTAGGTTTGGATAAGATATTTAATGGAGATTGCATCAAGATCATGAAGCAATTTGAACCTGATACGGTGTCTGCTTGTATCACTGATCCTCCATATAACTATGAATTTATCGGAAAAAATTGGGATACTGAGGAAGTTGAACGAAGGATTAGTAGGTCCAAAAAAAGTAACACATTAGTGAAAAACATACCTTACGGAAGTGGTCTTGCTGGTGGGGTAAGGAATAAGCGATGGTATGATAAAAATCGGTCAAACATACTTGATTATGAGGAGTGGTGTCTGAAATGGTCAGAAGAACTTTATAGAATCTTGAAACCGGGAAGTCCCGTTGCTGTATTTAACAGTACCCGGACACTGGCGCATGTCCAAGTTGCCCTCGAAAAGGCAGGTTTTTATGCTCGCGATATACTTGTGTATCGACGTTCGAGTGGCATCCCAAAGGGTTACAACGCTGCATCTCAGTTAAAACGTAAAGGTTACCAGGAACATTATCGGTGGCAGGGTTGGCATAGTTGTTTTCGGAATGAATGGGAGGGCATTGTCTTGGTTCAAAAACCTTTAGAACAAAATTATTCACAAACATTAATGAAGTACGGAGTTGGAGTTTTCAATACAACTTTAAAGAATGGAGGATTTCAGTCAAATATTTTAGAGAATATTCAAAGAGACAAAAAGGAAGAGTTCAATGTGCATTGTACTGTAAAACCTCTATCATTAATGGAAAAATTAGTAAGCATACTTGTTCCAGAAGGAACTCAAAATGTGGTAATAGATCCTTTTGCTGGTTCTGGAACAACTCTGCTCGCTGCGAAACATTTAGGTAGAGGATATCTTGGAATTGAGATTGAAAAGAAGTATGTAGAGATAATCAGGGAAAGACTCAATTATTCTCTTTTTTAACGTTCAACGTTGAAATTTTCACGATTGTCGAGCAGAAACTGCTCCAGATCAAAATTGGTAAATTCTCTGATAAATTTAAAAGTATCTTTCCCGGTTAATACCCTCCAACCACCAACTCGACAAGCAGTAATCGCCGCAGGTAAGTTATCTTCTCTAACTATTAAAAATATTGGTGAGTAACCCATTTCTTTTAATTTAGGACCGTAAGATTTAAATTTTTTCAACGTACCAGAGTCTCCTGACCCTATTCTATATTTTGTGTCAATCGCATAGGTTCCGGCAGTTAGGTCACAGGGTTCGTCTGAACCGATTTTTATGGCAGCACCAAAATCATCTCTTGTGTTCCTGAATAATTCTATGACTAAAAGTTGCCAGCACATTCCCAGTTCTCGTCCCCAATATTGTCGATTTTCTCGCTTTAAATCGGGAGTTATACCAAAAACGTTCATTAATAAGTCGACATCGTTATTTTCATTTGTGTAGACTTTCCTTTTAAAAGAATTTTGATAGTTTCTAATAATGTTTTTGAGCGAGTTTTCCATGTAAGTTCGAGTCAAAATACTATTAGTTAAATAATCTGTGTAAGGTTAGTACAGAATATTTGATAATATATGTTGTCGACTATGTTGTCGACTATATTTTTATTTAAAACTCAAGCAAATAAGGGTGTTCGGAGTGACTCTGTTGTCTTTCAAGACCGGTGCATTCGACCACTCTGCCATCTCTCCTTCATCCGAGTTTGATTTAGATAATAGCGCTTTCAATTAATGTTCACTACTAAACTCTAAAACCTTATATTTTTTAAATCAAAACAGATATAAAAATATAACTCATTTTTAAACAAAAAATATTACAAAACTTAGAAGATTTCAACTATGTTTCTATTTCAAACAGAGTAATTTAATAAAACTCATAAGAAATTATTGAATTATTTATAATCAGTCATAAATAATGTATATAACATCTAACTGAGTAATTAAGTCCCATGAAAATTGAAGTTAAACCAAAAATTGTCAGACGATTTTTAATTATATTTTGGTCATGTTTTTTTACCTTATGGTTCTTTTTAAAAAAATTTCCTGAAATAAAAGAAAAGTTTACAGCTGATTATAGCTCACAACTTTTGCTAATTGCAGATAATGTAAACAACCTTTATACGCCTATTTTACAAATTGTATGAAAAAGCTTCTCATCCTTTTATACTGTTTGTTCGCATCAAGCAATGCATACACAAATCCTAAGAACGTTTTAAAACTTACATGTGAATTTGATCCTAGCCTTATCAAAAAAGAGATAAATGAAATTGGATTTGTTGAAAATGATAAGATTGACAATCAGCAAATTTGTAAAAACCTTGGTTGTAAAGATTTTATTGAAGTAAATCAATACAGCTTATCTAATAGTGAAAATGAATATAGGTTAAGAAATTCCTGGTTCAATCATCAAGGAATACTGCTAGATGAATATAAAACAGTTAAAGATACAATAACTATTAATACATTTGTCTCTCAAGCTTATTATTTAGAATCATATAGAATCAACAAAATTACAGGTGAAACAAAAAGATCATTTTACAGTTTTAATGATCCGAAATTTTTTAATGCTATAAGTAAACTTGAAGCCAATACAAAAAATGTTCCGTTATATAACAAAAAAGGGAGGCTATCCTTGAAGACTCTTGAATCATTTTCTTTAAAACCAAAGGAAACATTCCATTTCGAAGGTCAGTGTTACAAGGGTTTACCAGTTTAACTTAACGACAAGAATCTTACCTAGATATTTTTAAGATTTCATAAGTAAGTCTATTTTTATACCTTCTTTGTCTTCTTCTTGCTTTCGTTGCTGATGCTCTCCAACTTATTCTTTTGTCAGCAACTAAATTTTCTAAATCGTCTGCAACTTCAACAAAATCTGCATCTTTTTCATATGTTCGTCTTGACATACATTATAAATGGTGTTTTTTAAAATATTTGTTAATCTAATTTCAAAAATAATTAAATCTCATTAAAAATCAATATTTATAACATGAAAAATACATTTAAAGCATTTGTAATTTATGAAGATAAAACTTGTAAAATAACAAATATGAACTTTTCTGAATTAATGGAAGGAAACGTATTAATTAAAATTCATTACACAAGTTTTAATTATAAAGATGGTTTGGCAATTCTTAATAAAGCTCCAATCGTTAAACGATTTCCGATGATACCAGGAGCAGATTTCTCAGGTGTAGTTGTGAAATCAAGCTCAAAAAAATTCAAAAAGGGAGATAAAGTTTTATGTAATGGATGGGGTATTGGAGAAAAACATTTTGGCGGGTTCTCAGAATATGCACAAGTCAAAAGTGATTGGTTAATTCATTTACCAAATAATTTTTCGCTTCAAGAAGCTATGATTATTGGCGCAGCAGGGTACACCGCTGCATTGTGCGTTCAAGAATTAATAAAAAAAATAAAAAAACCTTCAACTAATAATATTTTAGTAACGGGTGCATCAGGAGGTGTTGGTTGTATTGCAGTAAATTTATTGTCTAATTTAAATTATAAAGTTGTTGCTTTAACAAATAAAGATGAAAAATTCTTAACGAAATTGGGTGCTACAAGTATCATTAAAAGAGATAGTTTTAATTATTCAAAAAATCCTTTATCAAAACAAAAGTGGCAAGGGGCTATAGATACTGTTGGTGGAGAAATCCTATCTACTATACTAGCTGAAACAATGTATGATGGAATTGTTGTTAGTACAGGTTTAGCGAAGAGTGCAACATTAAATACGACTGTTTATCCCTTTATATTAAGAAATATAACTTTATCTGGAATTGATTGTGTTTATGCTAGTTACACAAAAAGAGTAAATGCGTGGAAATTTTTAGAAAAATACTTGGACAAAAGAATTTTAAAAGAAATTAAAGTTAGTAAGAGTTTTAATGATTTACATGACATATCTAATCAAATATTAAAGGGGCAAATAAGAGGTAGGACTTTAATAAAAGTTATATAATGTCAAAAAAAAATAAAATAAAGAAACATAACTTTGCAGAAATAACAGAAATATTTAGATTTGCCTCTAGCAAAGCTGCTACTAAAATTTTAGAAATATATGAATGCGATGAATTATCTAAGAAAATTAAAAAGGACAACACACCTTTAACAAAAGCGGATATTGAGTCCAATAGAATAATAATTGAAATACTTCAAAAAGAATTAAGATCAATCACGAGGGTTTCTGAAGAGTCTCAAATTCCTGATGGTGCAGATTTTGATGAATTTATATTAATCGACCCTTTAGATGGTACCAAAGAGTTTTTAAATAAGAACGGCGAATTTACAGTAAATATTGCACTTATTCAACAAAACCGTCCACAAATCGGCGTTATTGATATACCTGTTCTACAAACACAATATTATTCAAATGGATATAATTCATTCAGATCAATCAAAAATGAGATTCAAATAATTAATTCATCGAAATCACCTGAATTATCAATTGTTTGCAGCAGATCACATTTAGATAAAAAGACAGAGGATTTTTTATCTAAAATTAATTACGAGAATGATTTAATTAAAAAAGGTTCTTCTTTAAAATTTTGTATGATAGCTGATTCAAAAGCTAATCTATATATTAGGTTTGGCAAAACAATGGAATGGGATATTGCAGCAGGACATTCAATACTTCAAACTGCTAATGCTAACCTTATAGGTTTTGAAAATAACGATATATGTGAATTTTTATATGGGAAAAAAAATTTTAAGAATGGAGCCTTTATTGCTAGTAGTTCAGCTGTTGATTTAGATTTAATAAAAGAACATGCAATAAGTTTATTTTACAATAGACAATAAAAGGATTAACTTCTTTCATAATGTAAACTTTTTTATTTCTTTTACGCAAATATGAACATTATGTTTATCTTTTTATTATATTGAAATTTAGTTGTTTATTTCTTGAAAAATTTAATTTTAATAAGATACTTTTTATTTTTTAATCAAAGCGAAAATCGAGACTCCAAAAGGTGGATTTATTTTTTCAGCTATTAGAACATCAAATTTAAAAATAATTTTTAATAAAACATTTAAGTATTTACTATTTACCTTATTTTCATTTTTAATATTAAGTTTTAAAAGTTTAAATATAATTCTGGCAAAATAAATCGGTATAAATAACAAAAAATTAAAATAATAAATTTTTTTTATTACAAAACTTTTATGGTTTATTAAATTTTTTAATGATTTTTTTATATATCTTCTTTTATGCATTGAATTTTCGTCGTGTAAACTCCATAGAAAATTAAAGGCTGGAACAGTAATAATAGCATAAGAATTTTTTTTCATAACTCTATAAATTTCAGATAATGCAAGTTTATCATTTTCAATATGCTCTAAGACATCTGATGCAATTACTAGATCAATACTATTACTTTTAAATGGTAAGTTGCAGGCATTGCCTTTAATAATCTTAGTAAAACCTTTTTTTTTGCATTGGTTTATTGCTACATCATTTGGATCTAAACCAGTATAATTGTGATAACCAATTTCTTCTAACATTCTAAGATTAGTTCCACTACTACTTCCAATGTCTAAAATTCTTTTTTTTTTGTCAATTAATTTTATTATTTCCCTTGAGAAGAAAAATCTTCTTACTGTAAACCACCAAAAGTATTTTTCTATACTTGATTCATAATAAAAATGAGATTTTTTCATAGAACTTTTTTTGTAAAATTGTTAATTTTATCATAAAATACTGATATGTCTTTTTCAAAATTTAAAATTATTGATAGAATAAACAAAAAATTGGTACCTACCAAATATCTTGGCTCAATATGAACAATTAAATGAAGGAAACAAAACAACAAATAGAAAATTATTGATATTAAAATTATAAAAGAGAAATTCTGCTTTTTTTTCTTTTTGATTGATAATATTTTTCTTAAATTCGTCATACCGGTAAATAAAAATAAAATAAACATTGAAGAAGCAACTAAAATTTCAAACAAGCATAAAACAAACAGAATTAGATCAAAGTTAAGAGTTTTTTCGCTCAAAATTTTTTTTAAAATTAGTCTTGTTCTCCAATATGAATTATCACTTATCTTTATTGAATATAGTTGACTTAAACTTAAAAATGGTTGAAACACTCCCCAAACAAAAGTTGGTTTTAAATTTCCAATAATAATAGTCATCAGATTTTTTGGATTCTGAATAATTTCAAAATATTTTTCTTTTGAATATTTTAATATTTCAACATCTGAAAAACCTTTACTTTTAAGCTCTGAAATCATGTTATATATATTTGAAAACTCATTATTTGTTACAAATTTTTTATAAGTAATGTCAATTTCATTATTGTTATTAAAGTTTTTTAAATTCCTATCAAGAAATGGTTTAACTGTAGCGTACAGATAAATTGTAGATCCACCTAATGTTATATATCTGTAATTTTCTTTTTTTAAATTTTGAAATTTTATAGTCTCTGAGATACTTAAAATAGGAAGAAAAATAATCATAAAGTTAATTACAAAGTTTTTAAAAGTAATCTCTTTTAAAAAAAGTTTTACAATTATTATTGTAAAGAATACTAATAACAAAGGGAGGAAAACAAGAGTAGTATCTTTAATCAAAAAACAAATTACAAGAAGTAAACTAATCATTAAAGAGTTTTTTATGATTTGAAGATTATTATTTGTTACATAAATTCTTAAAAAGTTACAAAAAATTAAAACCAATAAGTTTCCATAAATACTATCTGTTAGAATTAGTAACTCTAGTTTGTTAATCGTTGAGAATGAAAACAGAATAATCAGTACTTTAATCGAAACAGTCGAAATTTTTAGCTTTTTAAGTGTTTCAAAAATAAATAGTAATGTAAAAAAAGAAAAAAATATTTGAAAAAAACCAATTGAAACAATCCAGTATTTATCAAAAACTAATTTTATAATATAGATAACGAATGAGTATCCAATCATTCTTGAATTATTTTGAAAATCAAAAATTGAGTTTATATTATTTTCAATTTCTTCGGCAAGTTCTATATAGGCACTCGAATCAGGCATTTCCTGGACACCAAATAAAAATAAAAAAATAAACTTAATTGTTAATATTACAAACCAGAAAACTTTATTTTTTATTAGACTTATTAACATTGGAGGTTTTGTATATAATATCAAAAACACCTAACTTTTAAAAATGGCAAATTCAAATTTAGTTTCAATAATTATACCTCTTTTTAATGAAGAAGATAGTCTAGCAATTTTGATTAAAAAGTTGATAAAAAGTACAAAATCTATCGATAGTAAGTTTGAATTTATTTTTGTGAATGATGGAAGTACTGATAAATCATTAAATATAATAAAAAAACTTAATCAGAAAAATTTTAAAATTATTAGTTTAGTCAGAAATTTAGGACAAACGGCTGCAATCATGGCTGGAATTGATAATTGTAAAGGTGAAATAATTGTTATGATGGATGCTGACGGACAAAATGACCCGTCAGACATTCCTAAACTTTTAGATATGATTAAAAATGGTGGTTTGGATGTTGTCTCAGGTTGGCGATACAAAAGAAATGACGGTTTTTTTAGAGTGTTTTTCAGTAAAATAGCTAACAAATTATTATCTTTTATTTTGAATTTAAAACTTCATGATTATGGTTGTACATTAAAAGCGTATAAAAGAGATATAATTAAAAATATAAAACTTTATGGAGAAATGCATAGACTTATTCCATTTTATGCAAAACTTGAGGGAGCAAAAATTGGCGAAGTAAAAGTTAATCACTTTGCAAGAAGATTTGGAAAGTCAAAATATGGGATGAGTAGAATTTTTAAAGTTTTACTTGATGTTATATTATTAGTTTTTTTTAGAAGATTTATTAATAAGCCTATTTATTTTTTTGGGGGAGTAGGCCTCATTTTTTTTTTTTTTTCTTGTCTAACATTGATATATACACTTAAATTGAAGTATGTTGACGGGGTTTCTTTTATTCTAACTCCACTTCCTATTTTAATAATCTTTTTTTTCATTACTTCTATTATGTCTCTGTTTTTTGGTATAATTTCAGAAATTCTATCCAGAACTTATCATGAAAGTCAGAGCAAGAAGTCTTATAAAATAAAGTCAATTGATTAGATATGTGTGGTATATTTGGTTTTTATGGAGAGAATCCTAATAAAAGTTTGCTAGTTAAAAGTTCTAAATATTTAAATCATAGGGGACCTGATGATTATAATTATTTCTTTTGTCCAAAAAATAAAATATTTATATCTCATTCAAGGCTTGCAATAATTGATCTAAAATACGGCAAACAACCAATGACTTCTGTTTGTGGAAACTTTTGTATAACATTCAATGGAGAAATTTATAACTCAAATGAATTAAAAAAACAGTTGCTGGCAAAATCATATAGGTTTAAAACCAATAACTCTGATACTGAAGTTTTATTAAATGGTTTTAGTGAATGGAGAGAGAAACTATTTAGAAAAATTAATGGTATGTTTGCTTTAGCTATTTATGATAAGAAAAAAGGTAAATTATTTCTTGCCAGAGACAGGTTTGGGCAAAAACCCTTATTTTTCGTATTTAAAAATAATAATTTTTTTTTTTCATCTGAAATAAAGCCTCTATTTTTTTATGTAAAAAATGATGTAAATAAGCTAGCAGTTGCAAAATCCTTAGCTTACGGTTTTATTCCAGGAACTGAAACTATTTACAAAAATATATTTAAACTAAAACACGGCTCTTATCTTGAATTTGACATAAATAAAAAGAAAATTGTCTCATCAAATTACTGGAAATTTAGAATTAAAGAAAATAAACAATTTAAAAAAAAGGAAGAAATATTGGAAGAATTTTCAGAGGTCTTTTCTAGGTCTCTGAAAAGAACAATGATTTCAGATGTTCCAGTTGGGGTCTTTTTAAGTGGTGGAATTGACTCAAGTATAATCACATATGAAGCTATTAAAATAAATTCAAAAATAAAAACATTCAATATTGGATTTTCAGAAATTACATTCGATGAAAAAGAATACGCATCAATAGTCAGTCAATTTTTAAATACTCAACATTACACCAAGAATTTTGGTATTAATGATTTATTAAAAAACATTGACAAAATTTTTGACAAAATTAATGAACCAATTCTTGATCCTTCACTATTACCAACCTATTATTTGTCAAAATTTACCTCTAAATATGTAAAAGTTACTCTAAGTGGAGATGGAGCTGACGAATTATTTGGTGGTTATGATACATTCAGAGCATTAAAATATGCACAAATTTTCGAAAACTTTTTTTCAAATAAAACTTTAAATAAATTTAAAAAAATTGCTGATCTCTTGCCTGTATCGGATATTAATATGGGAATTGACTTTAAAATAAAAAGAAGCTTAGGAGGGTTAGGGTCAGGACAATCATTGTGGAATCCTTTATGGTTAGCTCCAGGATATATTAAAGAAATAAATCATCTGTTTGATTGCAAATACACAAATGAAGAAATTTACGAAGACGCTGTAAAATTGTGGAATGAATCTAAATGTAAAAATCTAATTGAAAAAACTAGTGAATTTTATAACAACTTTTATTTAAGTGAAAATATCCTGGTTAAAACTGATAGAGCATCAATGTTAAATAGCCTTGAAATAAGAGCACCTTTCTTAGATAATGAGGTAGTAGATTTTGCGATTAATTTACCAAGTAAATTTAAAATAAATAAAGATCTACTAAAGCTAACATATGCTAAAAAATTGCCTAAAAAAATATTATTTAGACAAAAAAAAGGTTTTGGCATACCACTTATTAAGTGGTTAAAAAATTTAAATTTTGATGACAGAGCATTAAATTTCGGAAATTTTAATTTTCAAGAGTTGCGGAAAATAATTGCTAATCATGAAAGAGGAGGAGACTTTCGGCTTTTGTTATGGAGTTTATTTATATACAGTAAGTTAAAGTTGACGAAAGAAAATCTAGTTTAGAGTTTTATTAAAATCCAATTAATTTTAAAAATTATAAGATACACTAATTATCAAATAGAAAAAGTTTTACATCAAAAGTTATGATTATAATAATCAATGTTGGTAAACCAAACTTTTTACTGACTAAAAATTAATTAAATAAACGACAATTAACTGTGAAATTTTTTAAACTAATAATTTAACATAATATATATTATACGACTGAAAGAATATCTTTATTTAGAAACTTGTCAGAATTTAGTTTATTGCGTACTTATTTTTTTTTCAGATTATAGCTATCCAGATCCTAGATAAAGCATACCCCCTCCGTACAAAAACCCGGTAATTAAAAATATTACAAATGTATAACCCATAATTTGTCTCATGTGGAGACCAGCTATTGCGAGAAGAGGTATTGTCCAAAAAGGTTGTATCATATTAGTCCATTGATCTCCATAAGCTACACCAAGAACAACGACATATGGCTCCACATTCAAGTTTCTTGCAGCTTCTATCATTACTGGTCCTTGAACTGCCCACTGCCCTCCACCGGAAGGAATAAACATATTTACCAGGCCACCTGATAAAAAGGAATAAAAACCTAAAGTTTCAGCAGATGAAATTTGAGAAATTTTTGCTGCTACTACATTTATCAGACCAGTATCAGCCATCATGCCCATTATTCCAGCATAAAACGGATATTGAAGAATAATTGGTCCAACTGTTATTGCAGCATTATTTACTAATTTCACATAATGAATTGGCGAACTAGATAAAATAAGTCCCAGCCCTAAAAATGTCCAACTGACCAGGTTTAAATCTAAGGAAAATCCTTTTTGATGGAAAATATAAAAAATGAAAAACAACAAGACAAAACCTACAAACAGACTAATTAATCTATTATTTTCAACTACTTGTGCAAATGTTCTATTGTTTGGGTTTAGATTTTTTTCATCGTCATTACTTTTACTAAATCGAAAAACATTTGGATCTATCTCTTTAATCTCTGTTTTATTCGTAGGTCTCATTAAAGGATTTATGATTGTTATAATCGCAAGAGTTATTATTGCTAACGTTATATTAAAATTAGTAAATATTGTTTCTGTAACAGGGAGAATTCCTATTTGTTCCTCTAAAGAGTGTCCACTAGAGGATACAAATAATGCTGCAGAAGAAGAATATCCCATATGCCAAATCACATAACCAGAATAAGCAGATGCAACTAAAAGAGGATAATGAATCCTTATTCTTTTTTTTGTGCATCCAATTGCCACAAATTTTGAAATAATACCACCAACAATTAATCCAAATGACCAGGCAAATAAACTTGCTAAGCCCGAAATAAACGTAACTAGGGCATAAGCTTTTATTTGCGAATTAGGATAAGAGCCTATTTTCGATAAAATATTTTCAACGGGCTTGGTATGCGCTAGAGCATGCGCTGTTATCATTATAATTGTTATTTGAGCAGTAAAAGTAAACAGTTTTGGCAGACCGTTACCCCACGCTTCTAAAACTTCAGTGGGAGTTGAATCTGTGCTAACAAGTGCTAAAACAAATGTTAACACAGATAAAACAATTACAAAAATAAATGCATCTGGATAATATTTTTCAACTAGTTTAACAAATGGTTTTGATAAGCTATTAAATATTCCTAGTTTTTGTGATGACATTTTCTTATTTAACTTTTAGGGCAACAACCTTTCCTTCAGCCATTACTGGAATAATAATAAGATTCTTATCTAAAATAACCTCATGATCAGCAGCACCTTTACCAACTTCAGCTATTACTTTAAATTTTCCCTTTTTGTTAATGTTATAAAGCTTTGCACCGGTCCAATCAGTAACAAAGTATGAGCCTTTACCATCTGGCTCTATACCGTCTAAATTACCAATAGGTTTCTTACCAAGATTCTTTATTTCCTTGGTGTGAATATTAATACTTTTCAGGCTTCCTTTCAGCTCTGGAGTTCCCCAGCCTTCCATAACTGCTCCCCAGCTTCCAACAATTAGATTACCCTCTTCATCATCAATGTGAATTCCATTAGGCGCTAATCCAGGACTATAAAACCATGCAGGAAGTTGTCCGAATTGATTCAACCTATATATAGTGTCATTATATGTATCACCCACATAAACATTACCATACTTATCGTGAGTTACGTCATTCATACATACCGAACCGTAACCTTTATATTTGTTTGTAACCTTAGCAGTAGCGATGTCTACTTCTACTAATTCGTCAACGTCAGCGATATATAATTTGTCTTTACTAATTGTAAGCCCTTTAGGAGCATTAAGCTTATCAATCCATTTTTTCTTAATGATAGTTCCATCGAGGCCCATTTTAGAAATGTATCCAGTACCATCTTTTTTGAATGGATGGTCTGTAATATTTGAAACATAGAGAACATCATTCGTTGCATCATAAATTACAGACTCTGGCAATTCGAAAATTTTTT
Source organism: uncultured Alphaproteobacteria bacterium (assembly GCA_902550225.1). GTDB lineage: Bacteria > Pseudomonadota > Alphaproteobacteria > Methylaequorales > Methylaequoraceae > Methylaequor. The sequence continues at coordinate 91,869 of CACCYL010000002.1, read as the reverse complement.
CTGTTTCCCAGACTTTCTCAACGTGACCATCAGCGTGGGCAGTTTTATCTAAAAAATTTAGCGAAAATATCGCAAGTATCATCAATAACTTTTTCATTTTTACTCCTTTTATTGTTTTAAATTATTAGGCATTGATAAATCTACTCCTTTAGACGATCCAGAAGATGGCCATCTTTGAGTAATTGTTTTTCTTTGAGTGTAAAATCTAACACCATCTGGACCATATATATTTAGATCACCAAATAGAGAATTCTTCCACCCTCCAAAACTATGAAATGAAGTCGGAACTGGCAGTGGAATATTTACACCTACCATACCAATTTCTACATTTTCAGAAAATGTCCTTGCTTGTTCTCCATTTCTTGTAAAAATACAACATCCATTTCCAAATCTGTTATTATTAATAAGTTTAATTGCATCTGATAACTTATTTACTTCCATAACTTGAAGAACTGGACCAAATATTTCATTCTGGTATGATTTCATATCAGAGGATACATTGTCAATAATAGTAGGACCAAGAAAATAACCATCATTAGAATTATTTCTTTTGAGAAGATCTCTCCCATCAACTAAAACTCTGGCTCCCTCCCCTTCAGACATGTCTATATAATTTTTAACCGATTCTAAATGCTCTTTTGAAACTAATGGGCCAAAACTATTAGAATGAAGATCGTCTAGTCCAAATTTTAATTTCTGCACTTTTCTTTCAAGATCTTGAATAAATTCATCCTTTATATCTGAAAAAACTACGGCAACAGATAAAGCCATACAACGCTGACCTGACGAACCGTAAGCAGCAGATATCAATTGATCTGTTGTATAATCTATATCAGCATCAGGTAAAATCAAAGCATGATTCTTAGCACCACCAAGAGCTTGACATCTTTTACCTGAAATTGCAGAGGTTTCATATATATTTTTAGCAACAGGTGTTGAACCTACAAAACTTACAGCTTTTATTCTGTCATCTTTTATTAACTTATTTACTACACTCTTATCTCCGTTTAATAAATTTAAGAGTCCACGAGGAGCTTTAGTTTGATTAAAAAGCTCAACTATAAACATAGAACCAAGTGGATCTTTTTCTGATGGTTTTAAAATAAAAGAGTTTCCAGCAGCAATCGCAAGTGGAAACATCCAAAGAGGAACCATTGCAGGAAAGTTGAATGGCGTAATACCTAAAACGGGTCCCAATGGGGAAAATTCACTCCATGAGTCTACAGAAGTACTAATATTTTTGTTAAACTCTCCCTTTAAAATTTCTCCTATGCCGCAGGCATACTCTACATTTTCAATACCTCTTCTAATCTCGCCCACTGCATCATCGTGAACTTTACCTAAATCCTTACTTATTATTTCCGCAAGTTTTTGTATATTTTTTTCTAGCAAGATTTTGTATTCAAATAAAATGGAGGAGCGTTTAGCAATTGAAAAAGTTTTCCATTCATTGAACGCTTCAGTTGAGTTGTTCAATGTGTTTTCAATTGTTTTATCAGAAGCATTCGAAATAGTTGAAATGACCTTACCATTCGAAGGATCAAAAACTTCAATGGGAGTGCCATAATCATGAATTGATTTTCCGTTGACTATATGTCCTAAATTTTCTACCATCATATATTATTGTACATTAACCTATTTGCATTTCAATTTTAATTTTTGAATTATAAAAATGCAAAAAAGCATTTTAAAAACATTGATTTGAATATATTATTTCCTCATGTTTAATTGGAACGATTTAAGCTCTTTTCTTGCACTTTCTAGATGTTCAAAGTTAAAGCTAGCGTCGAAAAAATTAAAAGTTGAACCAACCACAATTGCAAGGAGAATTGCAAGACTGGAAAAAAACATTGAATCTGATCTATTCAATAAATCTCCTAAAGGATATATTTTAACAGAAAAAGGAGTTGAGTTATTAAGATATGTTGAAAAGATTGAAAATGAAGTATTTGAAATAAACGATAATTTTTTAAAATCAAATCCCAAAATCAGAGGAAAAGTAAGATTAAGTGTTGGAGAAGGACTGGGTGTTGAAATAATAAGTAAAAATTTAAATCTTTTCTACGAAAGATTCCCAGAAATTGAAATCGAACTTCTTGCGGACACAAAATCACGAAGTTTATCTAACCACGAGGCTGATGTACTTATATCTTTGTCCCGACCTAATAAAGGAAGACTCTTATCTTGGAAATTGTGTGATTATTTCGTAAAACTATATGGTTCTAAAAATTATAAGAAAGATTTTAATAGTATCAAAAGTATAAAAGATTTAAATAGTCATAATTTCGTTAGCTATGTTGACGAATTAATAGAGTTTCCTGAATTAAATTATCTTAAAGAAATTAACAACAAACTTAATGTGATATTTTCTAGTAATAGCCTTCGTTCTCAATTACATGCTGTTAAAAAAGGGGTTGGGCTAGGACTTTTGCATTCTTTTATAGCAAGAAATCATCAGGATTTGGTTCCTGTGCTACCAAATCTCGTGAATATAAAGAGAGAGTATTGGTTAGTAGTTCATGAAAATTTATACAACTTACAAAGAATAAAAGCAGTTACCTCTTTCCTTGGGGAGATATTAAAACTTGAAAAAATAATTTTAAATAATTAGACAATTAACCTTAGTCCATCGTATGCAGCTTGACAATTATCAGGACAAAGCGAGTTGATATGGTCGTAATCAACTTCGTAGTTCATGTGAGTTAGAATAGTTTTTTTTGGTTTAATAATTTCTATCCATTTCATAACTTTATCGTAATGTGCATGAGATTTATGAGGTTCAAATCTTAAACAATCTACAATCCATAAATCCAAATTTTCGAGTTTTTTTAAAATCTCTGGACTTATATCAAAAACGTCTGAACAATAAGCAAAATTGTTTATCCTAAATCCCGTTGATAATCCAAAGCCATGATCTTGCTGAAAACTCAAAATATCTAAATTTTTAACTTTAAATAATCCATTTATTTCATTTGGAATTAAACAAGGTTTATAGTAAAAACCTTTGGCCTTGGGAGATAGTTTATCAAAAACATATGCAAATCTTCTTCTAATTTCGTCTATATTTTCTTTGGTAGCATACAAATTTAAATCCTTTTTCATTAAGACGTTTAAAAATCTAAAGTCATCAATGCCATTGATATGGTCTGCGTGACAATGAGTAATTAAGACTGCGTCCAAATTTTTAACATTTGCATTCAAAAGTTGTTGTCTCAAATCTGGAGTAGCATCAACTAATATTGAAACGCTAGGAGATTCAATTAAAATCGACGATCTTAGTCTTCTGTTCTTGGGATTCTCTGGGTTACAATCACCCCAATTGTTTCCAATTGCTGGTACACCAGAAGAACTTCCACAACCCAAAACAGTTATTTTAAGTTGCATCTTTGGCCTTTGAAAATAAATTAAAAAAATTCTTTGTAGTTTCGTTTGCGACCTCCTCAATATCAATTTTCTTAATTTTTGCTATTTGCTCTAATGTATATTTCGTGAATGCAGGCTCATTTCTTTTGCCTCTTTTAGGTACAGGAGCAAGGTATGGTGAATCTGTTTCTACAAGAATTTTATTTAAGGGGACATACTTAACAATTTTTCTAATTTCATCAGCCTTATCATAGGTAATAACCCCAGAAAATGATATGTAAAAACCGTTATCTAAAGCACAATTAGCAAGAGATTTTCCAGATGAAAAACAATGTATTAGGCCTTTAGAATTATATTTCTTTACAAATTGATCTAAAAAGAAAATTGTATCTTCATCTGCATTTCTAGTATGAATTACAGTTGGAGAGTTTGTTTCTCCAGAGACTTGCATGTGTGTTTCAAAAAAATCTATTTGATTTTGCTTGTTTTCTAAACTTCTATAATAATCGAGTCCGGTTTCACCAATACCCACAACTTTCTTTTTCAGTAAATTTTTCAACAATTGTGATTTGAGTTTTATAATATTTTTAATATCTAACTTCTTTGGAACATTATTTGGATGAACTCCAGTAGTACACCAAATATTTTTATATTTTTGAGTTAAATTGTAAATCTCCTCAAACTTTTCTAAATTAATTGATATACTTAACATGTAATCTACATCTTTATCTTTCGCATTTGTAATCACATTATCAAGATCATCTTTAAAATCGTCAAAATTTAAATGACAGTGTGAATCGACTATTTTATTTTTCATATCTTGGAAATATTGGTGAGGGTTTATTCAATACATGGTTGCTCATAAGTATATTTTTAGAATTGAGATTATTGAACCCTCTTGACTCATTATTAATATTTAAAATGTCTAAAATCTTTTTTGAAGCATTTGGAATAAATGGCTGAAGTACAATTCCAATCACCCTAAAGCATTCTATAAGAATTGAAAGATCTTTGCCTGCTTTTTTTGGATCTATTTTAAAACTATTCCAAGGCTGACTTTCATCCATATATTTATTTAATTCATCTATGTAGAAGAAGATATCTTCAAGACATTTGCTTATCTGAAATTCCTTCATTTTTTTTTTTACTGTTATTATCATTTCATAACCTTGACATATAAGTTTTATTTTGTCTGCTTCTTCTCTTAATGAATTTGGAACAGAGTTGTTAAAATTCTTGTTAATAAATTTAACAACTCTCTGAATTAAGTTTCCTAGATTATTTGATAGATCTGAATTTATTCTATTGATTAAAGAAGATTGAGAAAAATCACCATCGTTTCCCAATGGAACTTCTCTTAAAAGAAAATATCTTAGTTGATCCAAACCAAATTTTTCAATCATTTGATTTGGATCAATTGTGTTTCCCGAAGACTTTGATATTTTTTTTCCTTCATTTGTCCACCACCCATGTGCAAATATAGTTTTAGGCAATGTATGGTTTATTGCCATTAACATAGCGGGCCAATAAATTGCATGAAATTTTAATATGTCTTTTCCAATTATATGAATGCAATTTTCCCAATACTCCATTTTTTCATCTGTGATATTTGGATAACCAATTGAAGTCAAATAATTAGTTAGTGCATCAATCCAAACGTACATGATATGTTCCGATTCAGGAACTTTTATTCCCCAGTCAAAGCTTGTTCTTGAGATCGATAAATCTTTTAATCCGCTTTTTACGAAGCTTTTAACTTCATTCATTCTGGATTTAGGCATTACAAAATCTGGATTTTCTTCATAAAAATTTAATAATTTTTCCTGCCATTCTGATAACTTGAAAAAAAAGCTTTCCTCCTCAATCCAGTCCACTTGACTTCCGTCTTGTGTTGTATAGACGTTACCTTTTTTTATCAACTCTTTATCTTGATAATAAGATTCGTCCTTAACCGAATACCAACCACTATATTTGCTTTTATATATTTGGTTGTTTTTTAAGAGTTCGTTCCAAAAATAAATAGCTGAACTTTTATGTCTTTTTTCTGTGGTTCTAATAAAATCAGTATTTATTATTCCGAGAGTTTGAGAAAGGTCTTTAAAATTTTGAGAAACTTTATCCACAAAATCTTGAGGTTGTTCACCTTTTTTTTTAGCTGCTTTTTCAACTTTCATTCCATGTTCGTCTGTACCAGTTGTAAAAAGTATTTCTTTGCCGTCTAATTTGTTAAATCTTGCAACAGTATCACATATGATACTAGTATATGCGTGTCCAATATGTGGGAGATCATTAACATAGAAAATCGGTGTTGTAATATAAGTTTTTTTAATATTCATTTGTTTTGATATATTCTGAAAGTAAGTAGTATAATTCCTTTTTTTTATCAATATTTAAATTTTGAGTATAAAGAATTCTAATATTCGAAAAAAATATTAAAATTTTTTTTATATAAGTTTTATTTTTATAATATTTGAGAAACCTCCTTTTTTGGATAAAAAATATATGATTCATTATCGAAGAAAACGATTTATCATAATTATTACCTATAAGGTCATAAAACAACTCAAATTCAGACATCTTGAAACTTTTATTTTTATTTAACTTATCAAAATATTCCTGAATAATTTTACCTTCCTCACTTATAAAAAAAAAAAGTCTTTCGATACTTCCATTTGTCAAAAAGTAGTTTTTTTCTAGGTCAAAATGCTTGCACTCAATTTGATTATATTTGCAAAATTCAAACATATCTTTTTTACTTAAAGGCTTAAAATCAAGTTTAATACACCTAGATGATATCGTTTTTGGGATTCTTTTAATTTCATGAGAAATAATTATTATGATAGTATTCGAGGGTGGATCCTCTATTGTTTTTAACATCGCATTGTATGAATTGAAATTTAAGCTGTTAGCATTATCAATAATTATAAAACAATTTTGATTTTCATTTGCATTGGTCAAGTTTATTTGATTTATAAGTAATCTAATATCGTCTACCAACACAGGATTTTCTTCAGAATTTATTTCAAAAAGATTTTGAGTGTAACCTCTTTCTATTTTACAAACTGATCTTATGAAACTTACTGCAGTTGAATACTTCCCTATTCCTTTAATTCCATTAAAAATCCAAGCATGTGGAAATTTTTCATGATAGCTTTCATTTAAAATCTTTAATTGCTCGTTGTGTCCAATAATTTTACTTGGGTGTATCATAATTAAATTACGCAAGGAAGTTTACGTTTGAAAAATAATAATTTATTTAAGTGATCAATTATTTTTTTATGGATGACCTTTTTAGATAAAGATGCATCAATTTTATACATATTTTTGTATTTTTTACTTAATTTTAAAAAATTTTTTCTAATTTTTTCATGATAAATTTTATCTTTGTTTTCAAACCTAATTTCTTTATTTTTAATCTTTAGACTTCTTTTTAAACCAACATCTGGTGCTAAGTCTAAGAGTATAGTTAGGTCAGGCATCAAATTAAAAGCAAAATTTTGGTGAAAAAAATCTAATTTTTTCGAGAAATTTTTCATATCAAATTGATACGATATTGTTGAATGAATATACCTGTCACAGATTACTGTTTTTTCTTTTAAAGATGGGATTATTTTTTCTTTTAAATGCTGATGTCTAGATGCATAAATTAAAAGTAATTCAACATCAGAGGAAATATTATTATTTATGTCCTCTACTAAAATTCTTCTTATCTTATCAGATACTTTGGTGCCACCCGGCTCTCTTGTGAGCAAATTATTTTCATTTATTGATGATAATGATTTTGATAACAATTTAGCTTGGGTTGATTTTCCGGTTCCTTCCCCACCCTCAAAAGTTATAAATTTCTTCATTTTGTTTTAAATATACTGTCGCCAAGTAACAAAAATTTTAAGTTATTATAAACTTTAGAAAAAAAAGACATTTTTTTAATTTCATTTTTCGAAAAAAGTTCGAATTTTTTTATAATCTCTGCGTTTTTATTTTTTACAAATAAATCAGCAACTTTTTGATCTTTTTTTATAGGTGCGAGTAATGGTTTATAATGTTTAATTGTAAATACTAAATCATTCTTAATTCTATTGGGCACAGTAAGGTTTACACTCTCTTTTGAATACACATCGACATTTTTTTTCCCCCCACCCCAAACCTGAAGATTTGTAATTGTTTGATTTTTGTCATAAAGATCGATAACTTTATATTGATTGAAACCCACTTTTACTAATCTTTCTGACTCCTCACTTCTATCTTTATTTCTTTTCAAACCATTTAATATAAGAATTAACCTTCGATTATTTTTTAAAACAGATGCAACTAGACCATAGCCACCTAAGGATGTGTGTCCAGTTTTTAAACCGTCAGCATTAATTTCGTTAAATAACAGTGGATTCCTATTCAGTTGTCTAATTCCACTGTAAGTAAATTCTTTCTCTGCGTAATAATAGTAAAGTTCTGGAAAATCTTCGATAGTTCTAACTGTTAATATGAGCAGATCTTGAATTGTTGTTAAATGATCTGGGTCTGGCCAACCAGTAGAATTAGTGAAGCTGGAGTTAAGCATTCCTATCTCTTTTGCAAGAAGATTTAATTCTTCAGCAAAAAGTGCTTCACTTCCTGATATACCTTCCGCAATGGCTATACATGCATCATTTCCAGACTGAACAATTATTCCCCTTATTAAATCTTCAACAGAAACCATGGTATTAACGTTAACAAACATTTTTGAACCTCCCTTTTTCCAGGCTTTCTTACTTACTTTAAATTTGTCTGTTAATTTTAAATCACCTTCTTTAATTTTTTTAAAAACATAATAAATTGTCATAATCTTGCTCATAGAGCTAGGTGACATGAGTTCTTCTGAGTTTTTTTCGAAAATTATTGTTTTGGTATCATAATCATAAAGTATTGCTTGCTTTGCAATTGTGTCTAGAGAAAAAGCCTTATGATTAAATAAACAAGAAAAGAAAAAAAATATTAAAAAAAATTTCATTTTAATTTACTATTAAATGGCTGGCAGTATAACCTAATTCAAAAAGTTTTTCTTTTATATTTTCGGCTAAATTAAGGTTTTCTATTGGGCCTATTCTAACTCTATACAAATACTTATTATTAACAAAAGTCCTCTCAATATATGCTTGAAAGTCTGAGAGTTTTTGAGTTAATGATTTGGCATTTCTGTGATCAGTAAACGCGCCAACTTGAATAGCTAGTTGTTTATCACTTAAAATAGAGTTTTGCTCATCAAAATCTTCATTTGGAGATTTTTTTTTCTTACTTTTTATGATTTTCTGCCTCTCAAAATTATTTACGATTTCTGTTTTCTTAATTTCTTTAACTTCTGCGGACTCAACTTTTGTTATTTTATTGCCTGAATTAACTAATGCATGTTCTCTTGACTCATTTTCTAAAATTTCAACTTTTACTTTAGCTATTCCTGTATTCACAAAACCAAGTTCTTGTGCGGCTTTTTTTGATAAATCAATTATTCTGTTTCCAGCAAAAGGCCCCCTGTCATTTACCCTTACCTTTGGGAGTACTTTACCATTATCAAGATTAGTAACTCTTACTATAGAAGGCATTGGTAGCGTTCTATGTGCTGCAGAAACTTTGTTTTGATCAAAAATTTCTCCATTTGCTGTTTTTTTTCCATGAAATCCTGGTCCATACCATGATGCAATGCCAATTTCTTCATAATCATAATCAACAGCTGGATAGTACCATTTACCATTAATCTTATATGGCGTACCTATTTTATATATCGGTTCATCTCCCCATGTTCCTATTCTTTTTGCTGAATTAACAAGAAATGTTGCTTCAGAACAACCTAATAAGAACAATGGAATCAGGAGAATGATTAGGGATTTCAAGGAGGTAAAAATTTTATTTAATTTCATCAGAGAATAAAAATACTGTTAATGCGAAATAATTAGACCTATTCCAATTTAATATAACATCATAGTTTTTTGAGACAAGATAACATTCATTATAATTTGAATCAGGAATAACGAGTTTAAGTTTAGATTTTCCATATTCTTTATTTAATTTGATTCCATTACCTGACCAAAAAGTAATATCTTTATAAATTTTATTTTTTGCTAATTTTCTCAATGCATCTGTTAATTGAATATCTATTTCTTCACCCCATTGCAAATTATTATTCCAACCAATTTTTTTTAAATAATTTGCGCCAGATGCCAATGCATCAGGTTTTTTAAATAGATTTACTCTTGAATCACCATCAAAATCAATTGCATGTTTTAGAAAAGTACTTGGCATAAATTGTGTTTGACCAAATGCCCCAGCCCACGAACCTTTAAATGAATTTCTTTCGAAATGATTACTTTCGAGAATATTAAGCGCGTTCTCAAGTTCTTTGGTAAAAAATTCTTTTCTTCTTCCATCATATGCTAAGGACGCTAAAGATCTAATTATGTCCATTTTACCCGTATGTTTGCCAAAGGAAGTCTCAATTCCCCATAAAGCAGATAAAATTTTAGCGCTTACATTGAACTTAAATTCAATTTTTTTTAGAAGGGTCTTATTCTGATTATATTGTTCATTAATTTTTTTTTTACTTTTTGTATTAACAACATTTTTGAAATATTTGTCAAAAGTTAACCTGAATTCAGGCTGTTTTCTATCTAACTCAATGACCCTTGGATTAAATTTAATATTATCAAGATAATTTAAAGTATCATCCTTGTAATTTTTGTTTTTCAGATCATTCTTAGTTTTTAAAATCCAATCATTCCAGGATATTTTATTTTTTGGAAATTTGTCAAGATCTGGTGAATCCGTACTTTTACTAAATAAATCGTTTGCCTGCAGAAAAATAAAAATTGCTAAAAGAAAAAATGGTTTATTTAAATTAGTCTTTAACATTTCTAAAACGAACATTGTCACGATTTAATTCAGAAATTTTTTTACACCCTAACAACTTCATATTTCTAATTAATTCATTTTGGAGGTTTTCTAGAGTTTTTTCAACTCCCTCTCTTCCTGCTGCTGCCAAAGCGTATAAATACAATCTTCCGCCAGAACACGCATTTGCTCCTAGAGATAAAGCTTTAAGAATGTGCGTACCTCTTCTTATACCCCCATCACAAATCACTTCTATTTTTCCTCCGACTGCATCAAGAATCTCTTTTAGTTGATCGAATGGTGACCTTGATCCATCGAGTTGACGTCCTCCATGATTTGATACCATTATTGCAGAAGCACCAATCTTAACTGCTTTTTTTGCGTCTTCTGCAGACATTATTCCTTTAAGACAAAAAGGACCATTCCAATATTTTCTTATTTCTTCAGCATTTTTCCATGACATACTTTGATCCAACATTGTACTAAAATAGTCACTCACAGATACTGCAAACTTCGTACCTTCCCCAACGTAATCACTAAGAAAAGGGAGATCAAATTTTTTCCTTACTAAATAATTTAAAGTCCAAGAAGGAGATGTTGCATAACTTAAAATACTTTTTAATGTAAATTTAGGTGGAGAAGTAAAACCAGTTTTTAAATCTCTTTCTCTATTTCCTCCCGTTATTGTATCTACCGTTAATGCTAAAGCGTCAAAATTTTTTTTTTTGCATTCATCAATCATATTCTTTGTTAGTTCTTTATCCTTATGATAGTATAGTTGAAAAATTTTTGGTCCCCTTAATTTGCTTATTTCACTAGCTGAAACTGTGGAGAGAGAAGAAATACCAAAAAAGGTGTTAAAAGTCTCAGCTGCCCGACCAACTGCCATTTCACCTTCATAATGAAAAAGACGTTGTAGTGCTGTTGGAGAGAGAAAAAAAGGTAAGTCAATTGTTTTACCAAACAACTTTATTGATAAATCAATTTTCTCAACCCCTCTTAATACATTTGGAACTAAATCACAATCTTCAAATGATTTTGTGTTTCGTTCTAGGGTTGTTTCATCGTCAGCCCCACCGTCTATATAATGAAAAATTGGAAAAGGTAATTTACTTTTGGCTAGTTTTCTAAAATCATTTATATTATTACATTTTGAAAGATTGCTCATAAACTAAACTTAATTCATTATGGAAAGTATTCAAACAAAAATACGACTAAAAAAGAAAAAAAAAATGATGAATGTGATAAATCATGTTTTTTCTATGGATGAAACAACAATCAACTTCTCCGGGGATAAAAATGATACCTACTTTAAGGTTATTGAAAATTCTTTTACAACCGCAATTTCTGGAAAGTCAAACTTAAGTGATGAAGTAAAAAAAATGAAAGGATTGTCAGGTAGGAAATTTAGAGTAATGATGAATAATCTAATCAAAAATTTTAAAGATCCAAAATATCTTGAAATTGGTTCTTGGCTCGGCTCTAGCGTATGCTCAGTATGTTTTAAAAATAAAGTAAACATTACCTGCATAGACGATTGGTCTCAAAATTTTTCAACAAACCTTGATTCAAAAAGAATTTTTAAAAGCAATTTAAAAAAATTTTTAAATGAAGATATTTCACCTCAAATTATAGAAAAGGATTTCAGAGAAGTTGATTTTAAAAAAATTAAAAATATAAATATTTATTTTTACGATGGATCTCACCATTATAAGGATCACTATGATGCAATTAAATTAGTTTTACCTGCATTAACAAAGAAATTTATATTAATTATTGATGATTGGAACTGGGAGCAAGTTAGAAGAGGTACTTTGGACTCAATACACAATGAAAAATTGAAAATTGTATCTAAATTAGAAATTAGAACCACCACCGATAACTCAAGCTCGTTAATCACGGGCGAAAATAGTGATTGGCATCAGGGTGTTGCTTTTTTCGTTATTAAAAAATAGTTATTTCTTTTTCTTAAGAATTCCTGAAACGACAGATGAAAGAAGCTTAGAATCCTTTTTACTTACATATTTAAGTGATGCTAATTTGTCAACAAAAGTATTTGAGGAACTATCCAGTAGTTTTTTGAATGTATCGTCTTTTTTTTTCATGCAACTTCTATGAAATATTTATGCCAATTCAATCTCTAAAATTAATAAATTGTAAAGGTAGTTTTATATCCAATTCTTTTGTCATTTCAATGGTTTTTTGCAGCAAATCTCTTTTACTGCTCGTAACTCTTAGTTCATCTCCTCGGATTGAAACCTGAACTTTAAGCTTAGAATTTTTAATCGTTTTATTAATGATTTGAGAAATGTCTTTGTCAATTCCTTGAATAATAGGAGATTTTTGTCTTAACATTCCTCCCCTTGCATCCTCAACTTTTGAAAATTGAAAAGAACCAGATGATAGCTTTCTTTTAACCAGATGTGTCCTAAAAATTTGTTGAACTTGATCTATTTTATATTGATCCTCAGCCATCATTTCAATTTGATTATCAACCCTTATTATTTTTGATTCGCTGTTCTTAAAATCATATCGGCTTGTAATTTCTCTCATTGCTCCATTTAGAGCGTTGTCTACTTCAGCTAAATCTACTTTTGATACTATGTCGAATGATGGCATTTATTAATCCTGTTCAATATTTTGTTGTAATTAACAATGTCTATTATAAAATTAAATTTTTCATAAAGTAAATAATAAATAACTATGCTTGAAGTTAAATCTCCTTGGAACAACGAAACTGTTGGAACAGTTAAAACTCATAACTCTTCAGAAATTGAGAATATTGTTCAAGAAGCATGCAGAATTTCTGTTCATAAAGGTGAAGACTTTCCCCCCAAAGAACGAATTAATGTTTTAAAATCTTTAATTAAAATTATACAAGAAAATACCCAAAGTTTAGCAGAACTTGCAACATCTGAGGGTGGCAAGCCAATTACCGACTCAATAATTGAAATTAAAAGAGGTGCTGAGGGTGTTGAATCATGCATAGAAGTTTTAAAATCAGAGAGTGGTTCGGTTATTCCCATGAATATTAACGAGGCTTCTTCAAATAGAATTGCATTTACGCAAAAAGAACCAATTGGTGTAGTACTTGCGATAAGTGCATTTAACCATCCATTTAATTTAATTATTCATCAAGTAATTCCAGCAATAGCCGTAGGTTGTCCCGTAATTGTTAAACCTGCAGAAGATACCCCACTTTCTTGTCTTAAAATTGTTGAAATGCTCTATGAAGCTGGTTTACCAAAAAATAGATGTCTCTTTGTAATGCCTGAAAATTTGGAGTTAGCTACAAAGTTAGTTTCAGACGAAAGAATAGATTTTTTTTCATTTATTGGTTCAAGTAAAGTTGGATGGTTCCTACGTTCTAAATTAGCACCTGGAACACGTTGTTCTCTTGAGCATGGAGGAATGGCACCCACCTTTATCACAAAAAATAGCGATCTAGATTTATGTGCAAAAAGTATTGCAAGAGGAGGTTTTTATCATGCTGGTCAAGTTTGCGTGTCAGTTCAAAGAATATATTTAAGTAAGAACGTATCGGATAGTTTCATAGACAAATTTAAAGAAGAAGTTAAAAAAGTGAATTTGGGGGATCCTATGGATAAGAAAACCGTAGTAGGTCCCTTAATCAGGAACTCTGAAATTAAACGAGTTGACCAGTGGGTAAGTGAATCTTTAAAAAACGGATCAAAGTTAATTTTAGGAGGTAAGGTTTTATCAGAATGTACTTATGACAAAACAATAATTTTAAACCCAAAAAAGGAAGATAAAATTTCTCAGTTTGAAATATTTGGTCCAGTTGTAACAATAAATGAATATGATGATTTAGAAAAAGCGATTGATGATGCAAATTCTGTAAATGTGTCATTCCAAACGTCAATCTTTACAAATCAAATAAATGAACTTTTACAATTCTACGCAAAAATAAACGCATCTTCAGTTTTTCATAACGACCATACAGCATTTAGAGTGGATTGGATGCCGTTCGCTGGTCTTAAAAACTCCGGACATGGAACCGGTGGTATAAAATATTCTATGCATGACATGCAAATAGATAAAATGTTAGTTTTAAGAAAATAAGATTTGCAAAGGAGAAAAAAATGAAAGCATCAGACTTATTTGTAAAATGTCTTGAAGAGGAAGGGGTTACTCGGATATTCGGAGTTCCCGGAGAAGAAAATGCTGATTTTATGATTTCCTTAAAACAAAGTAAAAAAATAGAATTTATTTTATGTAGACACGAGCAAGCAGCTGCTTTTATGGCTGATGCATACGGTAGATTAACTGGTAAAGCGGGAGTTTGTTTATCTACACTAGGTCCTGGCGTGACTAACCTTATGACAGGATTAGCGGATGCTAACATGGATAGATCCCCAGTAGTAGCAATAATTGGACAAGGATCTACAAATAGACTTCACAAAGAAAGTCACCAAATTATGGATTCAATAAGCATGGTTCACCCAATATCAAAATGGGCGCAAACTATTTTATCCCCAAAAAATATAACTGAAGTAGTAAGAAAAGCCTTTAAGGTAGCTGAAACTGAAAAACCAGGTGTTACCGTTGTTGAATTTCCAGAGGATATTGCAAAAGAAGAAATAAAAGATACACCAATTAAACCAACTTTGATAAGAAGACCAGCAGCTGATAATAGGGCAATCGAGATGGCGCTTAATCTTATTTTGGATGCAAAAAATCCAATCATCCTTGCTGGAAACGGAACAATACGAAAAAGAGCCTCTAACAGACTTAGGGTGCTAGTAGAGAATTTAGGAATCGGAGTAATCAATACTTTTATGGGCAAAGGATCAGTTTCTTTTAAAGATAAACATTCTCTATTTACTATTGGACTTGGAAGTGGTGATTACAATAATTTGGCAATTGATGAGTCAGATTTAGTAATTGCCGTAGGTTACGATTTAGTTGAATATTCCCCATCAGCTTGGAATAGAATTGAAGGGAGAGAAAAGAAGATTATTCACATTGACTATACTCCTGCAGAAGTAGACAGAGACTATCTCCCTAATGTTGAAATTATTGCAGATTTAGCAGGTGCTCTCTATCAACTAAATTTAGCTTTAATAAATAAAGTTTCTAGAAGTCAATTGCCATTATTCAACATTGATTCAAGAAAAAAATTAAGATCAAAAATGTTAAATCATTTAGATAAAAATAATGAAGATAACTCATTTCCAATGAAACCACAGAGAGTCTTAGCAGACATAAAGAAAGTACTCGGAGAAGATGATATTATCCTTTCAGACGTTGGGGCTCATAAGATGTGGGTTGCAAGAGAGTATAATTGTGTCAATCCAAATACGTGTCTTATCTCCAATGGATTTTGTACAATGGGTTTTGCTCTTCCCGGTTCAATTGGAGCAAAAATGGCATTTCCAGACAAAAAAGTACTTTCAGTAAATGGTGATGCTGGATTCCTTATGAACGTGCAAGATTTAGAAACTGCTGTTAGAAAGAAAATAAATATTGTTGCTGTTGTTTGGTTAGACGGTGAATATGGTTTAATAAAATGGAAACAACAAGTTCAATTTAAAGGTGAACATTCTGATTTAAAATTTGACAATCCAAATTTTCTTGAATTAGCCAAATCTTTCGGTATGTGGGGAAAACAGGTGCACTCTGCAGATCAATTTATTCCAGCACTCAATGAAGCATTTAAACAGAATGGTCCTGCAATAATTGGTGTCCCTGTCGACTATGGTGAAAATATGAAACTAACAAAACATTTGGGTAAGGTTTCTGCAACAATCTAATGCAAAAGATTTTTATCATTTCCTTTATTTTACTTACATCAAACGTGAGTATAGCAAAAAAGATTTGCAAACCACCAATTATTAAATCAGAAAATGAAATTCAGGAAAAATTAAAAATATGTGATAAAGGTGATAAACTACTTCTTTATTTTGACATAAAAGTAAGAGAAGAAGAGTTAATCGTAAAGTTATGTAATCTTGAGCACACAATAATTACAAAAGATGAAGTTAAAATCATCCATAAACGAGGTAGCGGCTTTACTTTAATTTGTATTTACGAACCTAACTAATATTATTAATTTATCTTATAGTACGGCAATTCCTCCGTATTAGTTACACCCATCGCGGCTATTCTTTCAATTACTTGTAAAGCTTTTTGAAATTTTCTTTCATTTTCATCACTTGAGTTTTTAACAAAATTTTCACCACATAAAGCAATACCATAATTGGTTTGAACTGGTCTAATCACTCTACCTTTACTTAACCCGTCTGCTAATGTCGTAAATATAAACTCTTCCTGCTGTGGAATAGTAATTTCTCTTTCAAATAAAAACTCTCGTATTTTTTTTTCAGCATCCAACGTCAAGTTCCAGAACTCATGTTCAGAATTAGTCATTTCGCCTGATACAAAGTCAAAAGCCAAACAAAATGTTAGGAATAATTTTTCATAAATATTAGCGTCTCGCCAGGCTGTAGATTCCATATTTTGCCATATATTTTGATTCATATCCTTAAAAATTTTAGGTACTTTTTCGAAAAAGATTTTGTGAAGACTGTTATCATTTTTAGGTTTTTCAATCTTATTATCTTTATAAAGATCTGTTGACGCATAAGACTTACATATCGGACATGCCTCGTCTGAAAGTTGCTTTTTTTTGTATACAAGTGAACATCTTTTCCCAGTGACACTAGGTCCTTCACAAAGTAAATAAGTGTAATCTCTGTCTTTTACAAATTGCTGTTTACTTACCCAATTAAATCTATTTTTAAATTCCAAGTAAGATTTTCTATGATTCATTAGTTTCCACTTGAGTTGTTCAACAGGCCCAAAGGTTGTGAAATTTGAACTTACATCTATAACCAAACATTTAGTCTTACCCTTAGCCGATCTTAAACCACGTCCAACTGATTGTCCCCAAAATACTTTTGATAAAGTTGGCCTTAGATGAACAATAATATTACAATTTGGATTATCCCACCCTTCAGATAGAACTCCTACAGAAATCAAACACTCAAGATCACCAACCTCATGCTTTTTAAGTATCTCTAATCTTTCTTTAATTGGAGTTTTAGCTGTTATTAACTCAACATTGAGATTTTTATTTGCTACCTGCTTTTTGGTTTCCTCAGCAACTAAAATATCTGGACAAAACCATGCGGAAATAGGTTTGTCTTTCATTTTTTTTGTTTCTCCAAGATATATATTTATAGCATACTCAATCATTGACGACTTGATAATGGCATTAGACAATTGTTCTATTGGAAAATCGCCTGTGGAAATATCCATATTATCGAGCTCTAAATCGTGAATAAAAAACGAGCGATAATCAGCAGGGACAAGAACCCCTTCTTTGATTAACTCCTCAATGTCAGCACAATCTATTATTGCATCAAATGCTAAACCTAATTGATCTTTTTGATCACCTGTTCTTCTTTCTGGAGAGGCAGTTAGGCCAAGAAGTTTAGATTGTTCTGCAGATTCTTTGTCAAATTGATCAAGTAATTCCCTATAAGCTTGTCCGTTAGGTGAAACTCTATGTGCCTCGTCAATAATGAGTAGATCACAATGTTTAATTGCATTTTGAAGAAAATCTCTGGATCTTAAATTAGTTGAGATTAAAACGTCATAATTCTCAAATGGAGTTCCCTCTTCGGATAGACCAAGTTTTTTAACTTTGTGATCGGTAGATAACCCTTTTTCAAGTTGTTCTAATAAAACTAATCTATGACAAAGGACAACTATTTTTTTATTTTTATAAAATCTATTGATTATCTCACTTGCTAAAACAGTCTTACCAGCTCCTGTTGGAGCTTTTAAGATAAACTTCTTGTAATTTTTTGTAATTTCAGGAAATTCATCAATTACTTTTTGTTGCCATCTTCTTAATTTCATAAACAGTATATTATATTATATTTTTTGTTGATTATCCATCATCATTATGTTTTTAGTTACATTTATGAAAATTAGCGTTTTAAAATCAAAGCTTCACAGAGCAACAATTACAAATACTCACCTTGACTACGAAGGTTCATGTGCAATTGATTGTGAATTGTTAAACGCTGCTGAAATTTCAGAGTATGAAATGATTCATATTTATAATTTAGTAAATGGGGAGAGATTCACTACTTATGCAATCAAAGCTGAGAGCGGGAGCGGCATAATCACACTCAATGGAGCCGCCGCCTTTAAAGGTAACAAAAATGATAAAGTTATAATCTGCACATATGCAGAGATAAATAAAAAAGATATTAAAAAACACACTCCAAAACTTATTTATTTCAAAAATGATTCTAATATCATTGATAAAATCAAATCTTCAATTCCTGTTCAACGTAACAACGTGGTTTCAATATAATTATGTCTAGAAGTATGTGGATAATCTCAGTTTTAATTCTAATTCTAATGATTAGTTCATTTTGGTTTGGAAGGAATAGAGAAGCACCACCATGGGTCAAATGTAAAGAATCTCTTTTTGCTCAAGTTGTAATGAAGCAGTGCACACCTAGTTCATTTTCCAACCCAAATAATATTGAAAATATGGAGAATAATGAGAACAATGTTGAAGACGAACTACCATTTGAGCCTCCACAAAATTAGGTTGAAAAAATAATAATTTTTATGTAATTTGATTTTAAATGCCGCTTTAGCTCAGTTGGTAGAGCAACTGATTTGTAATCAGTGGGTCGGGAGTTCAAATCTCTCAAGCGGCACCACTCACCAAGGGTTTCCGAAAAGTTGCTTATAAATTATTGGTGTGGGCTACACTGAGGCTACACTTTATATTACTCACCTCAAGCAACTATTCTAAAATTCAACACTATTAGGAACAAGTTAATATTATGAAAGACATCCATAAAATATTTAAATGGTTTGAACGAAATATGTTTAAACTCATATTCATTCCCATTGGTTTGGCAATTATTTACATCATTATAATGTTTTTGATTCCTATCTTTCAGTTTATAGGATTAATTGGCGATGGTTACAATGAGATTCAAAATATCTTTCAAGAGATGGAAGAATATATTGAAGAATTTAAATGGGAAAAAGAACTTCCATCATCACCTAAGGATGATAATTCAGTTTAAGAATATTTCACTATTAAAAATGATTATTAGTGAATCAATTTTGTTTTCATTCAGAACTCTTAAATGTTGATAATAATTGAAAAAATGTAAAAGATTGATAAATATTTGATTGTTTAAATTTATCTTATAAGATTAAATTGTGATACAAAAGGCACTTATTATCATAGGAGTTTTATTTATTCTTTTAGGGTTATTATTTCCCTTTTTAAAGGACATTGGACTGGGTAGATTGCCGGGTGATATTGTTATTAAAAAAGAAAACTCTTCTTTTTATTTTCCAATAGTTACCTGTATCGTTGTGAGTGTAGTTGTAAGTTTAATATCAATGTTCTTTAAAAAGTAGCAAAGAAACCTTACTTAGTTACATTAAAAATTGCATTTTCTGCAAAGTTAGTTGATTTACAAGTTCGTGTTGGAATGCTTCCTTTAATAGGGTTGATAACATTTATTGTTTGATAGCCTCCTGATACAAAACTATAAGTTTGGTTTAGTTTAGGGTCATAATAACCAAGTGCATGTTGTGTTGAGAACGTATAATTTGTGTTAACACTTATTTTTGTAGATTCATTATCAATTTCTCGTATATTAACATACATTTTTGCTGCAAGTACTGCCAGTAAGCCACTTTTAGCATAATCAATATAAGAGCCTTTAAATTTTTCACCAGTAAAAAAAAGAGTATATTCAAAATCACCACAATCTATAAAGTTTTCAGGTTCTCTTGAACCAAATGATAACGTTAACAATCCAGAGTTTTTCTCTAATTTTTCGATTTTAAAAAAAGAATCATTTACAAAATTAATTAAAGAGGTCCAAGTTTCGTCAAAATTTTTATTAGTAATTACTGAATTTTTAAAATTAGTATCATCAATATTTGGTGGAACATATTTACCAACATTTTCTGTAAGTTTCTTTTTTTCTACTGCACATGACGAAATAAGCGTTGTCATAACAAGAGATGAAAGGAATTTTTTCACATTTATTTATATGTGAATATAAATTATAAAACTCAAGCAATGATAAGATATTTATCTAATGAAATATTTACAAAAAAAAGACACAGGAGCATAACAGAAAACTTTTCCCTTGCCTATTAACTACATTTAGCATAAAGATCAAAGAGCCTCTAATTTTTGATTATTTTAGTATGCTCTTATTTAAGTTTATTTAGACAATTTTTAAACTCTGGAGTTTTTTCTTCAAAGCCCAACTCTTCACATTTCTTTTTGACTTTGTCTACAGACAATTCATCTGCAATTTCACCACCAACTAAAGCTCCTACACCAGCACCAATAGCTGTCATGAATAATTTGCCAGTTCCAGCTCCAAATTGAGCACCAATCACTCCACCTGCAGCTGCACCTAGCGTATTGCCAATTGTTTTGTTATCGATACTTGAACAGGAAGTAAGCCCTAGAAATAAAAGTGAAGTTATAATTAAATTTTTCATAATTAAACACTACGTAAAATGAATTATTTTTTCAAATGTTATTTTAAGAAATGAAATTAGTAATTTTTTTTAAACACGTATTCATCACAACTAGCTCCGAATAACCCTACCGTTCTGTTCGTCTCAAAGCATTTTATTAATTTAAAATTCAATGACTCTAACAAACTCTTCGTTTCTTTTACTGATATTGACTCATAAGGATATCCACCAAGCCAGTCATGAACATCATGATAAAAATTCATACCTCGCATGTTTTCGTAATTGTTAACATAATCGTTAAAATTTCTTTTTGTTAAAAATAAACCAAATTTGATAAAAAATATAAAAGCATTTTTTATAATTCTCTGAATAAGGATTGGAGATTTATTATAAATAAATTTTTCAACTTTCCAAAAGGAACACAAATAAGTTTTTTTATACAAAGAAATAATTAGCAAACCATCATTATCGACCATTTTACAGGTCTTCTTTATGGCTTTAATCATAAATCCTGTATGATGCAAGACACCCCAAGAGTAAACTATATCAAATTTATTTTTTTCATTTAAATCAAAAACGCTTAATTTTTTTACTTTAGCTTTTTTTTTATATTTTTTTAAAACTAATTTTGTTGTTAAAACTGATTTTGGATCATCGTCTATTGCAAATAAACTTTTACATTTTAAATTAATTGCTGCTAAAGATGAAAGACCAGAACCACAACCTATATCAAGAAACGTCATGTTTTTGAAACTTTTCATATCTGTCAATTTTTGAAGTGAATTAACAGAATATTTTAGTTTTTTATTGTTTATTAGCTTAGAAAAGCTATACCAATTTTCTCCAAATTTAAACTTTTTCAATTTGTTCATTTTACTATCAAATCAAACTTTATGAATAATACCATAAATAAAGAAATAATTTCAAACACACTAAATATCACTACCGGATATTTATTTTGAATTACGTTCAAAATAATGATTTTTAATCTCTATAGAATAATAAGTTTATAATTTTACTCCTTCACTCTTAAGAAGTTTTTTTTTTCTTCTTACTCCTTTTTTTCCTTTATATCCACCCATTTTTCCGTCCTCTCTAATGACTCTGTGACATGGAATTATTTCTAATAATGGATTCTTAGCGCATGCATTAGCAACGGCACGATAAGCTTTGGGCTTACCTATTTTTATCGCGAGTCCTTTATAAGTGATTGTTTTTCCTTTAGGAATTTTGGTTATCTCTGACCATACCATTTTTTGAAATTCAGTACCCTTGATATTTTTCATCTATTAAATTTTCTCCATTTTTTTGGATGAATAAATGTTCCCTTCCACATACCTAGGCTGTTTTCTTGGGCGTATTTTTCATCCATAACATAGTCTTTGGAATAATCTCTGTAAGCAAGAGCCCACCCGTTTCTTACTAATTCCTTATTTAGGTTGATTTGACCTACAAAACATTCAGCTACAATTCGTTTGTATCTATCTTTATCTTTGTAATTACAATTTACTGACTGTTTGCTGATGAGAGAAACTAAAAATTCCTTTGATTTAACCCCACATTTGTAATTTTTTTCTTTCATTTTACATAATTGTTTTATTTCAGGTGCATCAATACCGTGAAGTCTATATTTAATTTTATTTATATGGATGGTGTCTCCATCAATAATTCTTATTTTTTGTTGAATATTTACACTATCATATTTTATACCTGTGATATCTGAAATATAACACAACGGCTCATAACCACCGGGTTTTGAATAAGCACTTCTTTTCCCACATTTCCTACCGCTACTCATTATTGAATAAGGACATGGGCATTTTCCTGGATAATTTGCAATAGATTCTTTAATCATTTCCTCAGGAGATTTAGCCTTGGAAACATTTATAATTAAAAAGAAACTTATAAAAATGTGAATGATTTTAATCATAAGAATATTTTTCGTTTGTAATAATAGATAAAAAAGCTTCGCCATATTTCTCTAACTTTTGTGGCCCTACTCCATTCAGCTTTCCCATCTCATAGATCGTTTGAGGTTTGTGAATTACCATTTGATGAAGAGTAGTATCAGGGAAAATTATATAAGCAGGAACACGCCTTTTTCGTGCCAATTCCAAACGTTTAGATTTTAATGCAGAGAACAATTCTTTTTCATCATCAAGTGTTTCAGTATCAATAGTTTCAGGTTTAATTCTTTTTGATTTAATAGGCTGATTAAATTCAATCTTACGATAAAAATATTCGTCCTCTCCTTTAAGAACCATTTCACCCTTTGATGTAATTTGTAATGCACCATAACGCTGAATATTAATACGCAAGTAATTTGCTGAAACCATCTGACGAATAAATGTTTTCCAAAAATCAGCAGTAGCTGTTTGCCCTACTCCAAATGTTTTAATATTATCGTGTCCTTTTGCCTTAACTTTATCGCTTAAAACCCCTCTCAGTAAATCAACAATATGTCCCGAACCAAAATATTGACCTGTACGATATATGGCTGATAAAACCATTTGTGCATACTCTGTTCCTTCAATCATTTGAGGTGGATTAAGACAATTATCACACTTACCGCATATTTCGCAGGTTTCTTTAAAATAAGATAATAGTGTTTGGCGCCTACAAGTAGCCGAATCACAATACGTAATCAATGCGTCTAATCGTTTATGCTCTTTAATTTTAAAGCTATTATGGGCATCGCTCATATCAATAAAACGTTTACGTTGAAACAAATCTTGTAAACCAAAAATTAGCAATGTATCAGCCTCCATACCGTCTCGCCCGGCTCTGCCAATTTCTTGATAAAAAGCTTCCATACTACTTGGCAAACTTATATGAGCGATGTATCTAACATCAGCTTTATCAATTCCCATCCCAAAAGCTATTGTTGCACAAACTACAACATTGTCTTCTGTCATAAATTTGTCTTGCGTATCAATTTTTACCTGGCTGTCTAATCCAGCATGAAACGGATAGGCATTGAATCCCTCTGATCTCAAAAATTCAGAACATTGTTCAGTTAGTTTTTGAGACAAACAATACACAATACCTGATTGATTTTTTCTATTTTCTAAGAACTCAAGTAGCTGAGCTTTCCAATTGTTAGTTTTCTGCTGCACAGCTAAAGATAGATTAGGACGATTAAATCCATGAAGAAATATTTTACCTTCACCATTAGTTAATTTGTTATTAATGTCACTGCGTGTTTCTTCATCAGCTGTTGCAGTAAATGCTGAAATAACTGCTTCAGGAAAATGATTTTGAAGTTCTTTTAGTAGCTCATACTCTCGTCTAAAATCATTCCCCCATTTAGAAATACAGTGAGCTTCATCAACAACAAACATGCTAATATTCAATGGCTTTAATGCGCATATCATTTCATTACGCATTAATGATTCAGGCGAGATATATAAAATTTTAATTGTTTTATTTTTAAACTCTTCCCATACTTGCTCTCTCTTGGACTCAGTCATTCCTGAGTGAACACGTTCAGCCTTAACACCCAAATCCTTCAAGCCAATAACTTGGTCATCCATAAGAGCTAAAAGCGGAGACACTACAATAGTCTGATTTTCAAAGAGCAAAGCTGGAAGTTGAAAGCATAGAGATTTTCCTGCTCCTGTGGGCATAACTGCTAACAATTTTTTCTTCTGCATTAAATGATTAATAATTTCCTCTTGCCCTGGCCTAAAAGAAGAAAATCCAAATATATCTTCAAGAGTTTTAGCTAGTTCGTTCATAAATATTTTTTATAATTTTAAGTTTATCTTTATGACACAATTGTTTAATACGATATTCTTCTTTGGATGCATCACTTTTACTTTCATACGCTAAACTTTTGTAAACTAGTTTAAGTGGACGAAGTCTTGCACAATACTTTGATGCCTTTTTGTTATCGTTTTGGTGTTCATCCAGTCGTCGTTCGACATCAGTTGTAATGCCTGTATATAAACTTTTATTCCTGCATTGAATTATATAGACCCACCAGTTCTTCATATTAAAATATTATACATGATTTTCCTTTCTCTGCCTTCACAAATTATAGAGAATAATTTAGTAAAATCTTTTTTAAAATTACTTATTGGATTTATGTTAACAGTCAATTATGTAAAGTTGAGCCAATTAATTGTTGCTCTTATACCAATAACAAAATACATTATTTCCATTAAAGTTCTTGGTATATCTTTATCTTTTATGCCCATAACTATCCATATGAGACATGAAAAACTGCATATAATCCAACCAATTGATTGAGACGATACTTTTGCATTTCCTAGGACATAGGCACCGATTACTGCTAAAAAAAAACCAAACCATCTCCAACAATCAACTTTTTTAAAGAGTGTATTTACTTTTTCATTCATTTTATAAAACTTTCAGTTATTCATGATTAAAAATTAAAATTTTAATTGAAGTTAATAGTGAAATTATTAATTAAATACAATGAAAATTTTAATAATTCTAATCTTAGTCCTTTTTTTTTCTAAAGGTTATTCTAATAATAACTTTTTTGATTCAGTTAGATCAAAATACGGTAAGGAGAACAATTCATACTCAATTAAAGTCAAACCTCTTGATTTGGAAAAAAAGAATAAACAAGAAACTAAAAATAAGAAAAATTTAATAATTAAAAAATAATAATTTCTTAATTATAATTTGGTTTCGCGAGGATACTTGTAGCTTTGTCAATTCCATCCAATGTTAATGGTACCATCCGATTCTGAAAGATATCTTTTATTATCATTGTAGATTCTGAATACTGCCAGTATTTTTCGATAACAGGATTTATCCATATATATGACGGCCATTGGGTAATAGCTCTTTCCAGCCAAACTCTTCCAGGTTCATTATTAAAATGTTCATTACCTCCACCTGGAATTTCAATTTCGTATGGACTCATAGTTGCATCTCCAACAAAGATACATTTAAATTCTTTTCCATAGGTTCTTATGACATCATATGTTGATAACCTTTCATTCCATCTTCTGTTATTGTTTTTCCAAATACCCTCATATAAGCAGTTATGAAAATAAAAATAATGAAGATTTTTAAATACGTTACTGGCAGCTGAAAAAAGTTGTTCAACTTGCTCGATATGACTTTCCATGGAACCACCAACATCTAAGAACAATAAAACTTTGATCGAATTTTCTCTTTCTTTTTTAGTTTTTATATTTAAAATTCCATTTTTTGCCGTATCTGATATTGTTTCTTCAATATCTAACTCCTGGTTAATTCCAGTTCTAGCCCATTGTCTTAGTTTCTTTAGAGCTACTTTAAAACTTCTATTATTAAATTCCTTGGTATTGTCAAAATCTTTAAAAATCCTTTTATCCCAAACTTTTATTGCTTTTCCATGACGCCTTTTATCCTGCCCAATTCTTATGCCCTCAGGATTATATCCATATGCTCCAAACGGAGACGTTCCGGAGGTTCCAATCCATTTATTTCCACCCTGATGTCTTTTTTTTTGATCTTTTAATCTTTGTTTTAAAGTTTTTAAAAGTTTTTCAAAACCACCTTGAGACTTGATTCTGTTAATTTCGTCTTCTGTGAAATATCTGTTAAACATTTGTTTAATCCAATCATCAGGTATATCCATAGATGACATCACATCTTCTAATTCAATTCTTTCAATTGACTTGAAATATTCGCCAAAAACTAAGTCAAACCTATCAAAAAGTTTTTCGTCTTTTATCAAACATGTTCTTGCCAAATAATAAAATGCATTTACGTCATACGAAATTACTTGATTATTACAAGCATTGAGAAGATTTAAAAATTCATTTATCGATACAGGTATTTTAGCATTTTTTAATTTGAGGAAAAAATCTAAAAACATAAACTTAATCTTCTCTTCTTGACATAAACGCTAATTGTTCAAAAAGTTGAATATCTTGTTCATTTTTTAGCAACGCCCCATGAAGCTTTGGTAATATGTTCTTTCCATCTGATTTCAAATCTTTTGATTCTAAATCCTCTACTAATAAAAGTTTTATCCAATCAAGAGCTTCTGATGTAGATGGTTTTTTTTTTAATCCTGGAACTTCTCTTATCTGAAAAAATTTTTTTAGTGCAGTTTCTAATAATGATTTTTTTATGTCTGGAAAATGAACTTCAACTATCTTTCTTAGGGTATCAATTTCAGGGAATTGAATATAATGGAAAAAACATCTCCTTAAAAATGCTTCAGGAAGCTCTTTTTCATTATTGGATGTTATGATTATTATAGGTCTATGATTAGCTTTAACAACTTCTCCTGTTTCGTAAATGTAAAACTCCATTTTATCCAATTCTTGAAGTAAATCATTAGGAAACTCAATATCAGCTTTATCAATTTCATCAATTAAAAGAACTGATTTTTTTGTTGTTTCAAAGGATTCCCATATCTTACCTTTTTTTATATACTTAGAAATATTTTTTATTTCTTCTCCAAGCTGACTGTCTCTTAATCTACTGACAGCATCGTACTCATATAAGCCCTGCTGTGCCTTTGTTGTGGACTTTATGCTCCATTCAATTATTTGTAATTTTAAACTACTAGCAATTTGTCTTGCTAACTCAGTCTTTCCAGTACCTGGTTCCCCTTTAACCAATAATGGTTTTTCCAGAGCGATTGACGCATTTACAGCAACAGTTAAATCATTTGTCGAAATATAATTTTTACCTCCAGTGAATTCCATTAGACCAAGACCTTTTTTAATTTTTAGATTTTTTTCCTATTTACAAAAGAATTTTAAAAAAAAATTTTTTTCAGATTATTAATGAGTAAAGAGTAAAAAATCAATTAGCAGTATAAAAGATTATATTAAAATACACCTTAAAAAAAATAATAATAGAAAAAAAAATTTAATATACTATCTTAGATATTTAACAAAAGGATAAACAATGAAAAAAATTATTTTATGCTTAGCTGCTGCCTTCATCATTTCAACAAGCGCTGAGGCTTGTCCTTATCAAAAAATGGCTGAAGTCGATTCAAAGCTATTTTCTAACAAAAGTTCAATTAACACAGAAACTTTTGCACAGATTTCTAACCTTAGATCTCAAGGAGCTGAAAAGTTAGAAATTGGTGAGCTTGATAATGCTGAAGAAATCTTTGATAGAGCTCTTGCACTGCTAAACAACTAATCTATAGTAATAAAGAGAATGAAACTTCATTCTCTTTATTATCTAATTCATTCTTGTAGGCAGAATACCGATAAAATCTTATTTTAAGACCACTAAACATTAATGGATTATGAACAAACTTATCAGAGTTAATTAAGGTTTAGATAATATATTTTTTACAATTATTAATATTAACATAAAGGAGAATACAATGGCTTGGACAAAACCAACTATTTCTGAAATCTCAGTAGGACTTGAAATCAACTCTTACGCTTGCGCTGAAAAGTAAATAAGTAGAGATTTTCATGTATTTAATAAGCCTGACTTAATTAAGTCAGGCTTTTTTTTATATTTTATTTGATTTTAAACCATCATCAAATTTCACTTGAAAGAAATTTTTTAACTCGATCATTTCAGGCATAAATTCACCATCTAGAATTTTGCACTTCAAAACTCTGTTTTTATTATTTATTTCATGATTTAGTTCAAGGTCTTTCCTTCTCAAAGTAAATTCTTCAAAAGAAATATCACCGTACCAAATAAACTTTATTTTAAATTTTACGAAATTCTCAGAAATTTTATAAGGAGTAAGTTTTGAAATAATTTTAAGAGATTTATTTTTACTTTTAAAACTAACTACTCTAATTGAATTGTCTGATTCAAAATATAATCCTCGAAATGATTCGTGATTATTATTAACCGAATCTTCCTTGGAAAAACACGATAAACCTTTACCAATTGGCTTACTTTGAAGTTCAGAAAGCACTAGAATATTTAAGGACGCGAAAAGAAATATTTTTATGATGCTAAGCATAAGATATATTTAATAAGTATATGTGATTATTGAGTTTTATCTTAAATTTCACTAATTAAATTGTTTGAGTTACACCATATTTTATTTACTTCAGTTGATACTTTATGAAAATTTATTATTTCATCAAAAATTATATTACTTTTATCATTTTTAATCCATGAATCAATTTGATTTTCTTTTAAAAAAAATGGTTGTCTTCTATGAACTTTCGAAAGGTAATGAAAACTATCCATAGTAACAACAACGCAGCCTTTATGATTACAAAGGCCGGCAAAATACAAAAAACTATTTGGGATGTAATGATAATATGGGCTTTTTAATTTTCCACTTCTTTTCCACTCATAATATCCATCGCTTATAAAAACGCATCTATTTAAGCTGGCAAAAGACTTCTTTATTTCCATTGTTTCTGATCTCGCGTTTATGATTAACGATTTTTTCCACTCAGCCCTTATTCCCCACTTTAGTTTCATAATATTCATATTTTGATCAATCACAAATACCTCTTGATTCGGCGAAATATTATAGTTTGGGCTTATATTTATATTATATTTGTTTTTGAATTTCTCTTTTGAATAAAGTACGTATCTGCCACACATAATTTTTATATTTCTATTTTTTCTTTGATTTCCAGGTCCCACCATATTGATAAAACAAATTATTTAACTTGGATTCTTCTAAACAGTTTTTGCATAGAAATACCCAATTACCTCTTTCGTCATATTTGCATCGAAATAATTCAGAAAACGATTTATCACACTTAAAACAACTTCTTTCCTCTCTTATTCTCATGCTAGGACAACTGTTTAAAACAATCATCACAAACGTAAGAGTTTAAATTAAAGTAACTTAACTTTAAGGCATCGCAAGGTAGTGGCGCATCACATTCTTTGCAAACCTTTAATTTTATATCGTCTTCATTTTTCATAGTTTAAATCTGCATTCTACAATAATTTTATTAATATATTCATCTGGTTTACTATAAAAATTTGTAATAGTTTTTATTTTTAAAGATTTTTTATAACAATTATTACTGACAAAAGTCAAAATTTCTGACTTATAAAGTTGAGGTACATATTCTCTTACCTCTTTGTTATAGGAGAATTTTAAATTTTCTTGTTTTGATTTAAATTGTATATAACCAAAAAGCAACTGTTTATCATTGCAATTAAGGATCTTATTGTTGTTGTCTAAAATATTATTAATGACACAGAAATCCTCACAAAATAGACTAAAACTAAAACAATATATAAAAATTATTAACTTTTTCATTTTTTTTTTTCAAATTGCTATTATTTTAATAGAACCACCTTGTAATAGTAAATTTTATATTGAAGCAAAAGCAAGGTGGCTTTTAAATTAAAAATATTAAAGATTGCTTTTTTAAATATTAAAACTATCTAATTAAGAGATTTTGATTATAATGAAATAAATAAATTGTATTGAATCTTACAATAATTTCTTTTTTTTGGAATATGATTTAGACTCAATTAAATTTATTTTGCATTAAGTTGCTTTGTAATCTAAATCCGTATTTTAACAAGGAGAAAAATGATAAAAGGTAAAGTCAAATGGTTTAATTTTAAAAAAGGTTATGGATTTATCCAGCCAGAAGATGGGTCTAAAGACGTTTTTGTACACAAGACGGCTTTAAAAAGCTCTGGCATTGATAATTTAGAAGAGGGCCAAGATATAACATTTGAAATTGCTGAAGAAAATGGAAAAAATTCAGCTGTTAATCTTAAGATATAAGTAAAACTTAATTTAATATTATTTTTCTTCCAATTCGTGCAGATCGTATTCAATATGATCCAATTTTGAATCTATTACTTCTAATTGGTCAATGATTGTTGCAAAGTCTTTATTAATTTTTTTGTAAAGAAACGAAACAAGTACTATCAATAAAACTAGTAATGCAAGCCCAAAATTAACTTTTTTCATATTAATTATTTATACCAA
Source organism: uncultured Alphaproteobacteria bacterium (assembly GCA_902550225.1). Taxonomy (GTDB): domain Bacteria; phylum Pseudomonadota; class Alphaproteobacteria; order Methylaequorales; family Methylaequoraceae; genus Methylaequor. The sequence goes on along the minus strand of CACCYL010000002.1, from coordinate 61,256 downwards.
AAACTTCAAAATCCAAAATCCAACAAAACACCAAATAATCTAAATCAAATTTAATATCTACCACAATTCTACTATATTAATTAGCAAGAAGCTCAATATTGTTGGTGAATAGACTTGGATTTTTCTCCCTGTATGCGAAATCTTTCTTAACATATTCGTTTTGGTTAACAAAGATATCAATTAATTTTTTTTTTGCAAAATTAGATGATTCAATTTTTTGGCAACTGTAGAAATCTGTAATCCAGTGTTTTACTCCAATTTTTAATGTTTTGTTATCAAAGTATACTTTATAATTTGTATTTGTTTCAGATTTCAAATTTATATCAGCACTGCTTGCATCATCCAAATAATCTGAATTAAGTAATTCATATTCATCATTTTTATTTTTTTTCCATAATTGATACTTTCTCACGCCTCTTTCCAATGATATTTCTCCTATGTTTGGCCATAGTGTTCCTAAAACATTTTTGTTGTTAAAAACTAATATACTCTTAAATGCACTGCTATTTAAAACCATTCCATAAGGATACGCCTCAAAACCAGTACTCCACGATTTATTAACATAATTACACTTATGTATATCGTTTTTATAAAAGCCTTTTAAAAGCTTATTGAAGACTTCCCGTGAGCTAAAGTCAGAAGCTTTCGAACTTCCTGAAAATATTAGTGATAAAATTATTAGCCTTACAAAAATCATATTAGTTTTTTAATATTAAAAAAAAAAAACACAAGATAAAATTAACAAGTATGTTAAAAACTATTTTTTTTTATCTTCCAAATCTTCAAGATGTGTTTTTAGAGCTTGACTGCTCAAATTAATTTCAATTAGAAAAATAATCAATGCAGTCGAAAAAATTAATAAGGCCATAGCAAACAAATAAGGGGCTATTGTGCTCCCGATCATTCCAAATAGAATTGTCAAAAGGTTAATAATAAAAGCTATTCCTGAAAATAATTGCATATATTTAACATATTTAAGTCTCAAACTTAAAATTTTAATTTGAACTAAATATTTAGATGCTGATTTACTTTGTTGTTTTCGTTTGTCAATTAAATCCCTATGCATTTGTCTAATTAACTTGCTAATTGCAATCCATCTGTTTCCAAAGGTAAGCATCATCAAAGGAATAGCTGGAAATAAAAAAGCTGCATAGGTCAGATTGAAGCTTTTCATTTAAATTTTGTTATCCTCAATTAGTTTTTCTATATCAAATCCATCTTTAAAAGAATTAAAATTGTCATAAGCCTTGCATTCACCTCTAAATGAAGAGAACTTTTGATACTTTAAATCTTTTCTGTTAATTTTGATTTCATTTATGAAAATTGAATTTTCATTTGTGTAATATTTTCCCACATCTTTCTTTACAACCTCTAGCCCTTTATCTCCTCCGGCGATTTTATATTCAAAAGCTCTGTCACTTTCAAAGAAATATCCCACAGTATCTCCATATACATTACAAATTATACCTTTACCATCAATTTCACCTGCATAAGCTGGTATAGAAAATAAAGATACTAGAAAAAACAAAATCATGATTTCTAGAATATAGTTCTCTTTTGGATATTCAACACCTCTGTAAACTCTTTTAAAAGAAAAAAACTAAAACATGCGTATTTAAAAGCTATTGATTTATGAAATTCATTAAATATCCATTTATTTGTTGTAATTGGCTAAAATATTTGTAAAATATACTTACCATCCACATGGTTCAAAAGTGGCGCATAGTACATGCGTCAAAAGTACATACTTATTAACTTTAATGGAGTAAATAGTATGTTATTAACCAATAATATTATAAAGTTTAACAACTTTTTTGTGAAAATACCCAAAGAAACTAATAGAGTTTGGGACGCATCTGAAAACAGATGGGGATATAAACTTTCACAGAAGTAGTACTTTTTTATCTTAAATACATAGGAAAAAACAAAGTCCTACGTATTTAAATTTTCGTTTCAATAATGTTTCTAATTATTATAATCTAAATATTATGATAAAAACTTTCCCTATATTTTTGTTTTTTATTATTTTAAGTTGCGCTAAAAATTTTGATAAACTAAATATCATGGAGGTTTCTCCTCCCTCAACAGCAAAAATAGAGGGAAAGCATGCAATCTTCATTTCCAAAAAAAACTTTAACCAAATTAATCAAATTAAGTCTGAAAGCTGTGAATCATGGGCACTAAAATTAAACTTTGAAAAACCAATCAAAAAATCAATTGAAAATTTAGTTAATAACATGTTCAAAGATTTTGAAATAGTAGATCAAAAGTTAGAAAAAGAAAAAATAGAAGGAGATGGTTTTGTTTCACAGGTTTCTTTCTATGATTTTAATGGGAACTCAAAATTTAAAACAGTCAGAAATACTGGAATGTACCAAATTTCATTAGATATCAAAATTGAGGTCTCAAATTCCTCAAAACGTGTCACAAATGATATTTCTTCAAGCATGAATTGGGAAAAGAATATTTTTCTTAATTGTAATTTACAGAGTGGTGCAGTTAAATCTGGACAAAAAGCTCTTGAAAATCTAATAGAAAGAATATACGAAACTACTTATGAATCAGTTTCTCAATTAAAAAGATAATTTCACATGAAAAAAAAAAGAAAATTTCTGCTATTTTCTTTTTATACTATTTTTATTTTCTTTTTCAAAATAAAGATTTTTAATAATTTATTTGCAAATTTTAAACAACGGAATCAAACCGGAGTTTTGACACACGATATTGTACTAAATCATTTAATCTCAATTGATCATCCAGAGAAATCCGAAAGGATTATAGAATTAATAAAATTACTTGAAAAAAAAAAATTAGGAACTTTGATTCGTGAAATCAATCTTGAAACAAAAGAAAAAAATTGGTTAAAGACTATACATTCAAATTATCATATTAAGTCTTTAAAGCGTAAGTATCCAATTGGTGAGAAATCTTCACTAACAGCAGTTAAAGGATGTTTGCAAGGTATAGATGAAATTATGAAAAACAAGCATAAAAATATTTTTTGTGCAGTGCGTCCACCTGGACATCATGCACTAAATACTGGTAAACATGAAGGATTTTGTTTTTATAATCATGTTGCAATATCAGCTAAATATATACAAAATAAATATAAATTAAAGAGAGTACTTATCATTGATTGGGACTATCATCATGGGAATTCAACAGAAGCATTCTTTTATAAAGATCCTTCAGTTCTTTTCTTTTCAACTCATGATGCAAACGCCTATCCAAGAACTGGATCGCCTGACAGAACAGGAAGTGGAAAAGGTAAAGGGTATAATGTTAATATTCACTTTCCTTGCGGTACAACTGATAAAAAAATCGTAAGTACTTATGAAAATATATTAGTAAAAAAAGCAAATATTTTTAAACCTGATTTTATTTTAATATCTGCTGGATTTGATAGTAGAAAGGATGATCCTCTTGGTTGCTTTGACATTTCAGATAAAGGATTTAAAACACTAACAACAATTGTGCTCCAAATAGCAGAAAACCACTGTAATGGAAGAATTCTGTCTATTTTAGAGGGAGGTTACAATATTGTAGGTAATGCAAAAGCAGCTGTAACACACATTGAAACTTTAAATAATTTTTACAAAAACATTTAAAAAGATTCGCAATGCTGATATTACTCTTCTGAACAATAAATTATAATCTTTTAAACATTTAGTTATAACATGGGGAAATTAGACCTAATTCAATACAAAAGAGCATTGGACTTTTCATATAATTTTTATAGGCATAAATACAGAAAAGGAATTAAATTTCCATATTTTAATTATTTGTCTTCAGTTAGTAATTTGATAATAGAAAATAATGGAAATACCGATGAAGCAATTGCAGCATTAATTCACGATTATTTTGAGTTGGAAGATATAAATAAAAAGTCAAATTTTATAAAAAAGAAATTCGGTGTTAAAGTTTTTAACATAGTAAAGCAGTGTTCTGATTACGAAGAATTAGACAACCAGAATGATCAATGGCTTGAAAAAAAAAAAGAATATTTGGAAACTATTCAGAAAAAATCTCAATCTTCTCTTTTTGTAATTTTATGTGATAAACTACATAGCGTTAGCTGTATGATAAATGATCATAATAAAATTGGAAAAAAATTATGGAAAAATCATGTACAAACAACGAACGATATTTTGTGGTACTACAAAACACTCTGTAATAAATTAAAAAAATTCTTAAAAAATCATAAAACACTAAAAGATAGATTTCAAAGACATGTCAATGAATTAGAATATAAAATCAAAAATTAGTAACATATTCATATTAAAATAAGATGATTTTTTTCCTTCTGAGACTCTTTCTATTTTTGATAGGCATTATTTTTCTTACGCTCTTTTTAATTTCTTTTGGATACTTAATTAACCTAATTTACTTTTCAGATACAAAACTTATACATCACTTATTCAATAACTACGAAAAATGTAGCGAGGATTTCGTTATAACGAATAAAGATCTTTGTGAAAAAATTGTAACCACATACTGGATGATTGTTATTTTAATAGCTTCACTTGTGATTTCGTTTATAACATTATTTCCAGTATTCATAATGAGAAAAAAAAATGACAAACATTCTTCAAAATCACAAAAAAGGTAATTTTTTAAGACCATACAAAGAACAAGCGTTAAAAGATATTCAAATTTCTATTGAAGAGTGGAATAAATTTCAAGAAAAGAATTTTTTTTTCCAGATATTTTCTAAACAGAAGAAGTCCATTCATTGGGAGACTTCAAATTTCATGTCAAATCTTTTTCATGTTCACCTTAGATGGTCAAAAAAAATTATAAGATCTCAAACAAATATAGAAAAAAAAGATGTTTTAAATGTATTAAATGCGATGAAGAATTTTTATTCAAAAATTTCAGTTATAAAACCTGATCTCTCTCACCCAGATATAATCAAGTGTTTCAATTTGAGTGCAAAAGAAAGTAACATAAAGCAAATCAAAATAAAATTTAAAGATAGTATAGAAATAAATTCTTTTGATCCTTTCAATAATGTGATGGGAAAAGATGCAAAGAATATCGAACAGAAATATTATCGTGAAAAAAAAGTTGCATTAAAATACATTGAAAATTCGATAGATTATATTGATCAAATTAATGATAAATTGTCCGGATCTGGTTCAAGTAAGTTAGAAAAACCAAAAATTATAATTTACAGTAAAATAAACTCACGTTACGAACTTAGGTTTTTGTGGTGTAATGCGGAATTAGAGTCTTATAAAAATTTAAAAAAAATAGATGTAAAGAAAAAGTTAAATCTAATAAAAAAAAAAATTAATTATTTTAATATTCTACGTCCAAACCTCTCTGATTCTCTGACTAATAAAATGTACAAATGTTTGTTGAATAATAATGTTATGTATCCTTCATACATTACTAGAATTAAAAGAAAATATGATAAAATCAAAAGAAAATTAAAGAAAAACATTAGTATTTAAAATAATAAAGTAAAAAAAAAAGAAATATTTCAATCTCTAGTATCTTTATGTATAAATAGATCTAGCGGGCCCCGTAGCTCAGCTGGATAGAGCAACTGCCTTCTAAGCAGTAGGTCGTACGTTCGAATCGTACCGGGGTCGCCAAGTTATAAAAATATGATTAAAATTTTGACAATTATAATTTTATTATTTAACAAGTCTTCAATAAGCCAAGACTTTAAACTTGTATGTTCAGAAATAAATTCCTCCTTAGACATAGGTTTGAGCAGAGACTTTTCAAAAATTGTTAACTTAAAAGATCAGACTATTGTAAATTATTCGGGGGGTGTTTTTGATAATGTGGTTTTATTTGGCAGAAATGAAATCATTTTTAATAATGATATTTTTAACACTAGGAGCACCTTCAATATTTCCACTAACAAATGGATAACATACAAAGATCAATTTATTAAGCGTTATGACTGTGAGAAAATAAAAAGGCGTTTTTAGAAAAAAACGCCTTTTTATGACTAATATTGGGGAGGAAGTAATATAAATATAACATTCTACTATATTTATAAAAATTTATTTTCAAAATATTGTTTATTCGTTTCATGAATATCTATCTTTTAGCATTCATACTTGCAATTATTGATACATACCTTACTTATAAATTTTTTATAAAGCTAAAAAAAAATAAGTTTTCAGTAGTTATTTTATGCTTCCTAATTTCATTTTACTTAATACTAGTATTAGTAAAATATCTGTTTAATTTATAGGAGGTAAAACAATTTTTTTTTCTATCAATGATTCAAACTCTCTATTAAGTAGATTTAACTCCTCAGGATTTAAAGAAATTTCAATTTGTTCAATAAAATATTCACTTTCTTTGATTCCGTGCATCTTTGATTTTAAAAATAATTTATAAGCCATCTTTAAATCTTTAACTGTTCCTGTTCCTGTAAAATGCATATTAGCTAAATTATACATAGCTCTTGGATGACCAAAGTCTGACGACATTTTATATAATTCGAATGCCTTGAAAACGTCTTTATTTACGTTCTCGCCATTATAATACATCCAACCCAGATTGAATAGAGCATACTTGTTTGAAAGTTCTGAAGCAGATTCATAGTAATATAGTGCTCTAGTTTTATCAGTTTGAATTCCAAAACCATTATCATAAATAAGAGCAATATTAAACATTGCATCACTTCTTTTTTCATGATTCTCGTCTTCAGCAACTTTCTTAAAGTGGATGATAGATTGTTCAATCATTTTTTTATTGAAAAGCTCTAGAGCTTTATAATAGTCGTTTGCAAAAGCAGAAAATCCAATTACTGTAATAAAAATTGCCACAAAATAGTTTTTAAACATAACTTTCTCCCATAAAGGTCAATATCAATGCTTTCCAAAAACTTAATGGTCGGGGAGACAGGATTTGAACCTGCGACCCTCTGTTCCCAAAACAGATGCGCTACCAGGCTGCGCTACTCCCCGATAGTCTGCTTATAATATATGAATTGGTGAATGAAAAGCGAAAAATTTAAATTTTTCTTTTAAATGTTGTTGTTAATTAGAAGTTACTTTAATATTAGTTTATTTTTGAGGAAATGGAAATTTAGAAGTGAAATCCAAATTAAATCTGGTTATCTTAGCATTGATATTTTTTCCCGTTATTTCAATTTCTGAAGAACTCTCCAATGTTTTGAAAGATGCATATAAGTTTTATCCAGACATTGAAAAAAGTAAAACTGAACTAAAAATTTCAGAAAAAGATTTAAAAATTTCAAAAACAGATTTTCTTCCATCCCTTGATTTTTCAGCTTCACAAGGAAGGAAAATTACAAAAAGTAATCCCGATACATCTAGAATTAATGATAGCGCTTTCAACCCAACTACGTTCGACGTAGATTTATCTCAACCTCTAGGTTACACAAAAGCTATAAATTTCAAGCAAGCTAAAAATAACTTGAACATCGCAAAGTTAACCTTTTATGCCACAGTCCAAGATGTTTTGTTTAAAGCTAGTAGAGCTTATTATACTGTCTTAAAGGATTATTTTCTTTTAGATGTTTCAAAAAGGAACGAAGAAACTCTTGAAAAAAAACTAAATGCTGCTGAAAAGCGATTCGAATTTAAAGACGTTACTAAAACTGACGTTTTTCAAGCTAAAGCAAGATTAGCAGGTGCTACTTCAAAGAGAATAGAAGCTGAAAATAACTTAGAAATTTCAATTTCTGATTTTAAAACTATTGTCGGTAGAGCTCCAGATATCAAATGGTTTGATTCCAATAATGCCCAAATTGTCGACGCCAATCCAAAAGATTGGTTAAAATTTGGGCAAATACCAAAACTTCCAAAATCTTTGGAAGATTCAATACAAACAGGTTTGGAAAAGAACCCAGATTATAGAAAATTAAAATTACAACTTATAAACTCAAAATTGGATGTAAGAAAAAATAATTTAAATTTTGCACCAGAATTTTCTTTGTCTGGTTCAGTAGGAAAATCACTTGATCCATCAAGGACAGTTGAAAGAACAGATTCATACTCAGTAACTGCCAATGTTACGGTTCCATTGTTTAACAAAGGACATAATTTGTTAAATTTAGAAAAATCAAAAGATTCTGCACTTTCAGTTATTAAATCCATCGAGACAAAAAAACTTGACTTACAATTTCAAATTAATTCGGCATGGAAGAAAATACAAAGTTCCAAATCAAGTATAGATTCCCTTGAGGTTTCAGTTGAGTCAAATTTAATGGCAGTTGAGGGAGTAACTAAAGAAGCTAGTGTTGGTACCAGAACAACATTGGAAATTCTAGATGCACAAAAAGAATTAACAGATTCTGAATCAAATTTAGTAAACGCACAATATCAACTTATTATTTCATCCTTTGAATTATTAAAATTATGCGGAATTTTAAACTTTGAAACAATTGAAAAATAAAATTAATTAAAGCTTGCTTAAATTGAAAAATAAAATATGATTAAAATAGACTGTATCGACTTTTTAAAGTATTAACACAATTTAATCTTACAATTTAATAAAGGAATTTATTATGGCAGATTTTACTACACTGCCTCCTGAACTTATGGATCTCGGCGACGCTGCAGGCTCTGCTGCGTTTGACGTAATGCAAGGTGGAGGTAGTTTTGACGAATGTATGACTGCAGCAATGGACGTTATGACTGATGGAGGTATGCCCCCCGAAGTTATGATGAATATGGCTGACACAGCTCAAGGTGCATACAACGATTTTATGGCTGAAAACCCTGGTGCAAGTGCAGAAGAGGCTTTTGACGCTGTCTCTGATGTTATGGACACCCATTTAGATGGTTGTCCTGACGGACCATGTTCGGATTTTGGTCCTGATATGCCTCCTGTTCCTGACATGGGACCAGGTGCTGATGCTCCTCCACCTCCGCCTCCTGGTGATTTACCAGGAGCTCCTGATGGACCTCCTCCAGGTGAAGGTGGACCTCCTCCAGGTGATATGGCCGGCGGACCAGACGGACCACCTCCAGGTGATATGGGTCCAGGCGGAATGGGACCAGATGGACCTCCTCCAGGTGATATGAGTCCAGGCGGAATGGGACCAGACGGACCTCCTCCAGGTGATATGGCCGGCGGACCAGACGGACCTCCTCCAGGTGATATGGGTCCAGGCGGAATGGGACCAGATGGACCTCCTCCAGGCATGGATATGGATGGAGATGGAATGCCTCCACCACCTCCAGGTGGTGAAGGACCAGATCCATTATTTGGTGAAGGTGGACCAGCTGGTGGACCTCCTCCAGGAGAACCAGGCGGACCTCCTCCGGGTGATCCAATGGGACCTCCTCCAGGCATGGACATGGACGGCGATGGAATGCCTCCACCTCCTCCGGATGGAATGGGTGACATGCATACACACATGGACGATGCGGGAGCACATCAAGGTCCAGAAGGACCTCCTCCGGGAGATCCAGGGCCAATGCCAGGTGATATGCCCGCAGATATGCCTCCACCTCCTGACGATCCAAATGATGGTGGTGAGGTAGTCTAAACCTATACCTTTATAAATAAAAAAACCCTCTTGGTGTTTCTAAGGGGGTTTTTTTTTTGATTAAATCAAAAATTAATATATTATATTGTCATGGAAGCGATGCGAGGTTCTCAAAAATCAATTATTCTAGTTGCAAGACAATTAGGTGTTCATATTGGTCCAAATGATATTCCAGAAAGATTTCAAATTGAGGATAGAGAACTTAGAACCTCTGAAATGTGTGACTTAGCTCAATCCTTTGATTTAAAAGCAAAAGCAACCAAAATTAGCGAGAAGGAACTAGTAAAGCTCTTGTCTAAAAAACAACAGATCTTAAGACTTAAAAATGGAAGATACATAATAGCTTTAAGAGTTATTCAGGGTGAAAAAGATGATGATAAGTCAATTTTATGTCTTGATACTGGTGTTACCAGTCCGAAACCTCAACAAATTAATTTAAAAGAATTAAAAAAAGGCTGGAACGGAGAAGTAATACTTCTTAAAGCCAAACTTAAAAAATTTGAAGAAGACAGTGAATTAAAAATTGGATGGCTAATAGGTGAATCCTTTAGAAACAAGTCTGTTATGTTTCAAGTTGTAATTGTAGCTTTGATTTTAAACATTTTCGCAGTTATACCAGCTGTTTTCATGATGTTGGTTTTGGATAAGGTTGTAAACTATGAAGCTTATTCAACTTTATATGTTATAACTTCAGGTGTAGTTGTTGCTTATGTATTTAACGGAATACTCGGGTATTTAAAGTCATATCTTCTTGATTTTTTCTCACAAAAGGTTGAGGCGAAACTTTCAGTTAAAGTTTTTGAAAAATTAATTGCTTTACCAATGCAAAGGTTTCATAAAGAATCAGCTACTTTTTTGAGATTCACAGGCCAAATATCGCAGATCAAAAGCCTTCTGACGCAAAAAGTTTTCTCAACAGCACTGGACTCAATTAGTTTACTTGTTTTTGTTCCCATTCTATTTTTTTATAGCCCATTACTATTTATTGTTGTGTTTTCTTTTAGTATATTAGGAGCTTTAGCATCAATGTTTTACTCAAAAAAACAAAGAGATTCGCTCGCTGGTTTAAGTAAGGCTGAATCAAAAAGACAAGAATTTATTTCTGTTGCTGTTAACGGAATTGAGAATGTTAAGGGACTTGCTCTTGAACCTAATTTGAAAGATCAGTGGAGAGATTTGGAAGCAAATTATATTATTGCAAATGAAGAAATGCAAAAAAAGTCAGCAGTTTTAAACAATATTTCATCAACCATAAATCAACTTATGACTGCAATGGTTATTTTTGTAGGGGTGCATCTTGTATTTTCTGGATCTCTTTCAGCTGGGATTTTAGTAGGTTTTAATATGCTTGCCGGCAGAGTATCAAAGCCAATAATTGATCTAGTTACACTTAAAACAGAAATAACAAAATTAGTTCAATCTCTTCAGATTATATCAGGAATAGTGGATGCAAACTCCGAAACAACTGTCAGAGGCCAAAAACCTCAACTTATGGGACAAGTTAGTTTTAAAAATGTTGAGTTTGGATACGATGATAATACAAAAGTATTAAATGATATTGATATTGAAATTAATCCAAGACAGATAATTGGTATTACAGGTAAAAGTGGATGTGGAAAAAGTACTATCGCAAAACTAATTCAGGGTCTATATAGACCCCAGGCTGGTATCGTGGCTCTGGATAATATAGATCTACGTTTACTGGATCTTAGTCATGTAAGATCACAGGTTTCATTGGTTGGAACAGATAGTTATTTTTTTCCAGGAACAATAAGAGAAACAATAGCGAGTGCAATGCCAAATTCCTCCATGGACAGGATAACTTGGGCTGCGAAAAAAGTTTTCGCACATGAAGAAATTGAGTCTTATCCTGATGGATATGAAACATTCTTAGAGGAAAATGCCACAAATCTTGCAACTGGCTTAAGACAAAAACTAGCAATTGCCAGAGCACTTATTAGAAACCCTCGTATCATGATACTTGATGATGCTTTCACAGGTTTTGATGTTGACAGTGAAATAAAATTATACGATGCACTATCAGATATTGCACTTGGTAGAACGATAATTATCGTATCAAACAGGGTTTGGCATCTTCGACTTTGTAACAAAATCTTTGTGCTTGAAAAGGGGAAAATATCTCAACAGGGTTCTTTTGAAGAATTAAGACAAATTTCAGGTTATTTTGGTCAAACGTATAATAAGCAAATGTCTATTTTAGGCGTAGAGAACAAAATTAAATCTTTAAAAAAGGCCGGATAAATTAAAATGGCTGATAAAAAAAATATACAACCGGCTGTTAGAAATTTAGCTGCAGGTGATGTACTTTTTAGAGAAGGTGAAGTTGGAGACTATGCCTATCAAATAGTAAAAGGAAAAATAGAGGTATGCAAATTCAACGGTGACGAATACGTCACTTTATCAATACTTGAAAAAGGTGCATTGTTTGGAGAAATGGCATTAATTGACAAACAACCAAGAAGTGCGATGGCAAGAGCGACAGTTGAGACAACGGTAAAAGAAATTGATCAAAATGCTTTACTAGGCTATCTCAAAAACTCTCCACAAACCGCTTTTAATATGATGCAGCAGCTTGCAAGCTACGCCAGAAATGCAAACGAAAAATTATCTGTAGATGCTTTCGAATCTGGCAATGAAAATGAAAATAACAAAGATCAAGAAGAGGTTTTAACTGAGGAAGAAAAAGAAAATAGATCAAAGAAAAAAATGATGAGTGAATTATTAGATGAATTTGATGACGACATTGATAGAATTAAAACAAAACAGGTACCTCGTTCTGTTAAAATGTCAGTTTATTCATTTGGTTTCCTAGTTTTATTTTTAATTAGTTGGGGCACTATTTCTGAAATTGATACTACAATTTCTGCTTCTGGAAAAATAACTACCGTTGTTCCAAATGTAGAGGTTCAATCAAACTATAATTCTGTTGTTAAAGAAATACTTGTTAAAAAAGGTGAAAGTGTCAATCAAGGAGATCCACTCGTAACATTCGATGCTACACTTCAAAGAGCCGATAAAATGAAACTTGATTATCAGCTTTCAGTTGTTAATTCAAAAATTGATAGACTAAAAAAGCAGTCATTGTTGAGGAATAATGTTTCGGTTGCAAATCCAAATGACGAAAGACAAAGCAGAATCTTCAAAGATAAAAAAGACCAATATTTAGCAAAGATTGCTTCCTTAGATCAACAAATAGGTTCCACAGAAGACGATTTGAAGTTTATAAAGGAACAACTTGATATACAAAAGCAGCTAGAAGATTCAAAGTTGGAGTTATTTGAACTTGATCTAGTAGCAGAATCACAAGTTTTAGCTGAGAAAAACAAAAGACTATCTTTAGAAAAAGAATTCACAAAAACAAGCAATAAACTAAGCGAATTAAAATCTAATAGAAAAGAATATAACAGTCAATTTTTTGGAGGAATAAACGATGAGCTTGTTGGATTAGAGGATCAAAGAATGTCGCTACAAGAAGATGTAAAAAAACTTGAAAGACAACAAACTGATGTTGTAGTAAGAGCGCCCTCTGACGGTATGATTCTAGACCTTCATTCTCTATATCCTGGAGCAGTAATAACACAAGGTAAAAGTGTTGTTACATTGGTACCAACAGGTGTGGAGTTATTAACTGTTTTTGATGTTGATCCTTCTGATATTAGTAAACTGATTCCGGATACATCTGTTAAAATTCAACTCAATGCCCTTCCAGCACAAAAACACGGTGAGTTAAAAGGAAAGCTCATTTATGTTTCTGCTGACACAATTGATAAAGACGTCGATGGAAAACCTGGAAATTTTTATAGGGCTAGAGCTCAAATAACAGAAAATGAGTTAAAAGATATTCCTCCAGGATTTAATTTAATGCCAGGAATGAAAGTCTCAGGAAAATTTAGAGTTGGGCAAAGAAGATTAATTACGTATTTTATTTATCCACTTATAAGAACCCTCGGTAATAGTTTTGCAGAACCATGATCAAATTTAAGCTAAGTTTTAGACTAATTGTTACTATTGCTTCTGTATTAATGGCTATTCTTTTTGGTTTGGTTCGTATAGCTGATCCTGAAGTAGTAGAAGTTCTTAGACTAAAGTATTTTGATGTTCTTCAAAAAAAATTCCCAAGGTCTACGGATGGTCAAACTTATTCCGTAATAGTAGATATTGATGAAAAATCTCTTAGAGAAATTGGTCAATGGCCGTGGCCAAGAACTGTACTTGCTGATCTTTTTAAAAAATCTAAAGAATCGGGCATGCTCGTTTTAGGCCTAGATGTTCTATTTGCAGAAAAAGACAGGACTTCACCCGATTTGATTTCTCAAGATTTAGAAAAACGAAACCCAAATATTGCCAAACTACTAAGTGAACTTCCCTCTAATGAGTTTTTAGCAATGGAAGCTATGAATGAGTTCCCTGTAATAATTGGTCACTCGGGATTAGATATTGAAGGTGATGCAAACAGAAATGATATAAACGATTCATCTGTAAAAGTTTTTATTGGCAAAGGTAAAAATCCAAAGGAATGGTTGATATCTTATCCTGGATTGCTTGCTAATGTGACAGAGTTTGAAAAAGCTGCTTCTGGGTCTGGTACAGTTTCAGTTGCACAAGAACCAGATGGTATTATTAGAAGAGTACCTTTAATATCAAATGTTGCAGGTGAAATCAGACCAACTCTTGGGCTTGATATGATAAGGGTTGCGTTTCAAGGAAATAGTATTGCCACTAGGACAGGTTTGACGGGAATTAAAGAAATAATAATTCAAACTAAAGCTATTGGTAATGCTGCTATTCCGACTGATGAGAATGGTAGAGTGTGGATTTATTATGGTGATTCAGATGCTGGAAAAGTTAAAGAAGGCAAATCAAGGTATTATGTAAGTGCAGTGGATATAATTAAAGGAAGGGTCGGCAAAGATAGATTACAAGGAAAACTTGGTATATTAGGCACATCGGCCACTGGGTTAAAGGATATTAGACCCACTCCAGTCGATGAAAGAATGCCAGGTGTCGAAATTCATGCAAATCTCATTGATACAGTCATTTCAGCAATTCTTTATTATACTTCCACAAAAAATTCTGAAAAAGTTTATAAAGATGCATTAAAAAAAGGTTTAAGTGAAGAAGAAGCAATAATTGAAAAAAACAAAGTTAAAATTTCAGGATCACCTTTTTTGAAATCTGGTGCAAATATGAAATTTTATGAAGCACTCTTTACAATTTTGCTTGCATTATTTATCACAGTATCTGCATTAAAGTTTGGTCCAATTGTAAATATTTCATCACTTGTAACCATAATAAGTTCAGCATTTTATATTAGTGTAAGATTATTTACTGAACATAAAACTTTATTTGATCCAACCTTTGCAGGTGTAACAACTTTTGTAATTTATTTTAGTAACACCTTTGCAAACTATTTACGTGATGCCAATGAGAAAAAACAAATAAGGGGTGCATTTTCTCAATATCTATCTCCCGCTTTAGTGGAACAATTAGCTGAAGATCCTGATAAATTAGTTTTGGGTGGAGAAACAAAAAAAATGACATTTCTTTTTTGTGATGTAAGAGGATTTACAACAATTTCAGAAGCTTTTAAATCAGATCCTCAAGGCCTAACAAAACTTATAAATAGATTTTTAACACCTCTTACTAATGAAATCATAAATAAAAACGGAACAATCGATAAATATATGGGAGATTGTATTATGGCTTTTTGGAATGCACCTATAGATGTTGATAAACATGAGCAAGTTTCTTGTGAAGCAGCATTAAGTATGCATAAAGCACTAAAAGAACTTAACGATATCAGAGAGCAAGAAGCGAAGTCAGAAAATAAAGATTTTTTGGAATTAAAAATTGGAATTGGACTAAATACCGGAGGTTGTGTTGTTGGAAATATGGGATCGGATCAAAGGTTTGACTATTCAGTACTGGGAGACGCAGTAAATCTAGCATCACGTCTTGAAGGTCAATCAAAAGGTTATGGAGTTAAAACAGTTATTGGGCAAGAAACAAACGATGCTGTTAAAGATACTTTTGCTACACTCCAACTTGATATGCTAGCAGTAAAAGGAAAAAAAGAAGCTGTATCAATTTTTTGTTTACTTGGTGATCCAAGTTTTAAAAATAGTGTTGATTTCAAAAATCTTGAAAAAAAGCATAAAAATGTATTAAATCATTATTTTAATCAAAATTGGAAAGATGCTGTCGAGGAAATGACTCAGGCAAAAACACTTTGTAAAAATTTAATGAAAGATTACTATGAAATGATGACAGAAAGAATTAATGAATTTAAAAAGTATCCTCCCCCAAAAGATTGGGATGGTGTTTTTGTCGCAACCTCTAAATAAAAAAATTAGGTTTAAATGGGTTTAAAAAAAATAAGAGTTCTTCCAGATCAATATATTGTTCGAGAGGGCGAAAAAGGAGAAACAGCTTTTCTAGTTATTTCAGGTGGACTAGTTGCAGAAATTGAAGGAAAAAAGATAGGAAAAATTGAAACAGGTGAAATCTTTGGAGAATTGTCTTTAATTCTAAATGAAAACAGAACTGCGAGCATAAAAGCAATTGTACCAAGTGAAATTGTTGAAATAAAAAGAAAGGCGTTGGAAGCTATTTTATTATCCTCTAACATTGATCTTCATAAAGTAATTAATGAAATGTCTAAGGAATTAGGAAAATCAGATAACCAAAAACTTCCAATTACCAAAGCTGATCTTGTAAAACTAACTAAGGACTCTCCCAACGTAATAAGAGCTTTAGCGCTTCAGATTCACTATAGATTATCTCAAAGGATATTTTCTTGAAAGAGATAAGTCACGGAAAAACAACAAAAGTTTTGATGTTAGAGGGCGAGACGCTCTTTAATCAAGGCGACAAAGGCGATAAAGCTTACATGATAGTTTCTGGATCGCTGGACGTATTAGTTGATGGAAAAAAAGTTGGGTCTATGAGAGATGGAGAGGTTTTTGGTGAAATGGCTTTAATTTTACAACAAAACAGAAGCGCAACCATTACCTCAAGTCAATCCACAGAGTTGATATCTATAAGTAAAGAAAATCTTGATGAACTAATTAATTCTGGATCAAAGGCCGCACAAAAAGTAATTTTAAATTTATGTAAAGAACTTGCTAAAAGAAATGAGTATCAAAATGTACATTATTCTCATGATGAAATAGATGAGATTATAGAGTCTGAGAATCAAATAATTAAAAAAATAACAAAGCAAATTCTTTACAGATTAGAGAAGTCAACAAGTCATGTTGAATAAAGATTTTATTAATTTCTACAATATGTTATGATAGATTATGAAATATTCCGATTACATTCACGAATCAGAGATAAATCATAAATCTTTAAGTTATAATCTTCTTACGCCGAAGGCAGCTAAAGGAAAATCACTAAAGCCTCAGAAAATTAAAGTATCTCCTGCCAAGGCACTTACTCTGTTAGCACCTTACACGATTTCTAGAGTTATGGAACAAATTAAAGCTGTTGTTCCACTTGCAGCATATTTATTTCTGTTTCAGCTTTTAATTTTAAGACAACCGATCTCTTCAGCGACAACAATTTGTCTAGGATTAATTGCAGTAATAATAGGCCTAGCAATTTTTATGGAAGGTCTTAAAACCGGTTTAATGCCATTTGGCAATGTAATTGGTGACACATTACCAAAAAAAGCACCAATGGTTCTTGTTTTAATTATTATTGGAATACTTGGGGTGGGAGTAACTTATGCGGAACCAGCTATTGGAGCACTCAAAGCATTTGGTTCGTCAATAAATCCTCAGGACGCACCGTATCTGTATGAGATACTAAACAATAGAAGTGAAACCTTAGTTGTAATGGTCGGTGCTGGTGTTGGATTAGCAGCCATCATTGGAACAATAAGGTTTGTCAAAGGTTGGTCTCTAAAACCTATGATTTATGCAGCTCTTGCACCAACAATAATTCTTACTGCATATGTATGGAGTAATCCTGATTTAAGAACTATTCTCGGATTAGCTTGGGATTGTGGTGCTGTTACAACTGGACCAGTTACTGTACCTCTTGTGCTATCACTAGGTATTGGAATTGCAGCATCAGCTGGTAAAGGAGATTCATCTCTTTCTGGTTTCGGCGTCGTTACAATGGCTTCATTATTTCCAATTATCGCTGTTCTGATTCTTGCTATACATGTTTCTCAGACAATCTCAGTTGAGGAAATAATTGCTTCGACTAGTATGGCTTCAGATATGACCATAGGAGAGGTTTCTAAGTGGTCACAAACCCCGTATGTTGAAATTATTGGAGGAGTTCGTGCAATACTCCCACTTGTGATATTTTTAATGATTGTGCTTTTTGTAATCCTTAGATCTAAACTTCCTAATAATATGATAACAACTTATGGGTTAACTTTGTCCATTGTTGGGATGTGTGTCTTCAATATAGGACTCACATATGGTTTAGGAGCTATAGGTGGACAAGCTGGAACCAATCTTCCTGCCGCCTTTATGGAAGTCCCAATAAGTGAAGTATCACCAATTTACAACGAATTATTGGGTTTAACTATAGTAATTCTTTTCGCTTGGCTCTTAGGATTTGGAGCAACGCTTGCTGAGCCCGCACTTAATGCCCTTGGTTTGACAGTTCAAGAGCTTACCAATGGTGCTTTCAAAAAGTCAATGTTAATGTATAGTGTTGCTGGGGGTGTTGCATTTGGTATAGCCTTAGGTGTTGGAAAAATTGTATTTGCTTTTGACTTAGCAACCGTTTTAATACCACTTTATCTTCTTGCAATTGTTTTAACTTACTTTTCAACTGAAGAATTTGTTAATGTCGCCTGGGACAGTGCTGGAGTCACAACCGGCCCGGTAACAGTACCACTTGTTCTGGCTATGGGTCTGGGTCTAGGAAATGCTGTATCCGCCACTGAAGGTTTTGGTATTCTATCTATGGCAAGTATTTGTCCAATTCTTGCTGTACTCCTAATGGGACTATATATACAATTTAAACAAAAAAATAACTAAAAGGAAAAAATTATGGCCAGAGATATCACTTATTTAACAGACGTTTTTTTAATCACTTGTGTTGTTGAAAGTGGTCTAGCCGATAAAATCATAGATGCTGCCACCAGTGTTGGAGCGCAAGGTGCAACAATTAATTATGCCAGGGGTACAGGCATTAGAGATAGAATGGGACTTCTTGGAGTAACTATAGATGAACAAAAAGAAATAATAAGAATTATAGTTTCTAAAGAACAATCGAACAGAGTCTTTGAATCAATGTTTTTAGCAGGAAATCTTGATACACCTGGAAAAGGTATAATGTGGATGGTTAAACTTGACAGAGTTGCGACTTATATACCTAAAGATGTCATCAAACGAGCTGGAGGATAAATATGTCAAAGTTTATTGAAATTGGTGGCTTAATAAAAAAAGGTTTAGGACAAAAAGTTGTTAAAAAGTTTTCTGAAAATTCAGACGTTATTTCAGTGGGTTATGCTAATGGTAGAGCCACAGATATTTTTGACATACAGCAATTTGGTGATGCTAGTGAAGCAGATATTCTTACTCTCATTGTCAAAGAAAGAAAAGGAAATGTTATTTTTGATGAGCTTTACAAACATTTAAAACTCAATTCTCAAAAAAACGGCGTAATATTCAAATCTGAAACAATTTCCAAATCATCTGTAAAATAATTTACCTTTCAGATAATGCAAAGCTTGCACCTGTTATAAAAGGCGTTAAGAAATAATCCATAAAACTTCTTTTACCAGTTATAATACCAACCATAACTGGAACACCAGACAAAAGTTTATATTCCTCGTTTTTTCGTGCAAAAGAGTTTTCAGAGGTTTCCACCTTGACTAAATAAAAACCCTCTTCGTCTTTACTAGAAATTCTATCAGCCCCTACAAAAACAACATTCCCTTTTATTGATCTAAACCTAGAGCCTTCAGGTGTATTTAATCTAATTTTTGCTTCAAGGTTCTTTTTTACATAGCCAATTTCTGATAAAGGTAATTTTGCCTCAATAATTAGTTTTTCATTTTCAGGTACAATTTCAACTACAGTCACACCAGGAGCAACAATAGCACCTTTAGAATTTACCGATACAAGTTTTACTGTTCCAGATACAGGGCTTTTTAAAATAGTTCTATTTAAGTTATCTGAATATTTCTGAATTCTTTTATTAAGTTCTTCTTTTTCTTTTCGGTACTTTGACAACTCGATATTTAAATCTTCTATGTAATTGTTTTGCACCTTTTCTAAGTCATTCTTGCTCAAATCAATAATAGATTGTTGTTCGTCGATACTCCCTTCAACCTCCTGCCTTTCTCTTAAAATTTCTAAATGCTTTAATCTATTTGTTGCTTCAACTTCTAACAATTTTTGACTAATATCTTCTTGTTCTTTAACGATTTTTAATCTTTTTTTTAAATTTTTGAGATTTTTGTTAGCTTTATCAATACTTGCTTTCTTAGACTTTATTTCAGAATTGATTGCTTTTCTTCTACTTTGAAAAAGTTCATTTTCAGATTTTACTAATTCCTCATCAAATAAATTATTTTTATTTTCAGGAATTTCTATTGAATTATTAGAATTTATTTCAGAATTAACTCTTAGTATCGACAAATCAATTGATTTAAGTCTTGAGTTAATCTCCTCAAATTCAGAGCTTGCTTTTTCTTTCGATAAAACAACTAAAGGTTGATTTATTTCAACTTTTTCACCTTCACTAATCAGTATTTCTTCAACTATTCCTCCCTCCAAATGTTGCACATACTTTATTCTTCCTTGGGGAATTATTTTTCCGTCAGCTAGGCTTAATACCTCTATAATTTTTAAATTCACTAGCAACAAAAAAATAAGTGAGAAAAGAATTAATGATACTTTAAGTCTTTTACTAATAACGTTTTTTGGTTTTTCATCGTTTTTTAATAAATTCCATTTTACCCATTTCTCTGTCATCTTTTCACCCTAAATTAGTTTGTTTATCACTTAATTTAATAATTTCAGTATCTTCTGAAAAACAAATTACAGTTTTTCCAGCTCTTTTTAATGAGGCTATCAATTTAAGTACCATATTTTTACCTAATTTATCTAGATATAATAACGGATCATCAAAAATATAAATTTGATAGATTTTTGAAATCGACCGTGCAATATGTATTTTTTTTAAAATCCCTTTTGAATAATTTTTATTTATAGAATCAGTTATTGTTAAATCTGATTTTTTTAACTCTTTATCTAATCCAACATTTTGAAGCAGTCTACTTACCTCTTGTTCATTCAGATCAGGGTTGGATATTAAAATATTATTTAAAATTGATGAATTTAACACTTCAACATCTTCAGGTATATAAGCTACTTGATTCTTATACCATTGCAATGATAGTTTCTCCAAATTAGTTTCATCTAATAAAATATCTCCAGATTCTGGATTAATTAGTCCCATGAGCAATTTTGCAATTGTGGTCTTTCCGGAGCCATTCGCTCCGCTAATAACTGAAATTTCTGAAGAATTAAAATTAGCAGAGAAATTTTTAATTATATACTTATTATCATTATCAAAAGAATAGTTTACATTTTTAAGTTTGTAATTCCCAATAATTTTACTAAGTTGCATACCCTCAACTCGATTTTTAGAATTTTTAAAAAAATCTTGGCAATCACTAAGATACATATTTGTTCTCTCAATAATGGAATATGAATTTTGAACTGATGAAATTGTACCCAACGCTCGAGTAGCAAATATATTAAATCCTATCAGGCTACCAATAGAGAGATTTCCATTCACCACAAAGATACTCCCAAATCCAATAGTAATGATTGATGATAACAAAACAAAAAAACTCGTGGTGGAAATTTGTTGAGCATCAAAATTTGCAGTTGAAGAGTCGATTTTTAATTTTTTATTTAAGTAATTTTCTAGATAATATCCAGAATATTTAAATGCTAGAGTAGATTTTAAAAGCTCTTGATTAGTTCCAATCTCTTTAATTATTAATTTATCATTCTTAGATAAATTTAATCTTTCCAAGTTTAGATTTTTATTTTTTATTAATCTTTGTTGCAATAACAGGAAAATAATAACAAGAATTAAAAAAATTGTTGCTAATAAAAGGTCTAGAAAAAAAAGAATAATAATAATTAAAATTGCAAAAATTGAGTCGAGAAGATTTGACTGAACTTTAGGTGATATGAATTGAAAAAAATTATTGTTGAAATCAATTATTTCAACAAAATTTCTTTTTGATGTTTTATTTTCTCTCTCAAAAAATGTTTTGATTAGGTCTAATTTAAAAAATTTTATTGGATTTATGAGAATTTCACATAAAATTTTACTCCTTATATTCCTAAATATATACTCGAATACTGCAACTAAAAGAGCACCTGATAATAAAAAAAACAAAGTACCCTGAAGGCCAAATGCGATATATCTATTAAAAATGTGAATAATAAAAATTGGGCTTAATAAACCCATTATAGTAATAAAAAAAGTCAATAAAAGAATAGTATTTAGAGAGTTACTTTCTTTTAATATGTGAAACCAAAACTTCATAATATTATTTTATAATATCACTCTCTTACCCTCAAAATAAACATATAACATCTTAAACTCCAGAAATTGTTTGAAATAAAAATTCGTTACCAGTTAAATTATCATTATCATAATTACTTAGTTTAGCAAATGGTTCAAGTTCGCTATCAGCTATCATCCCATGATGATTATTGGTGTCTGTCCAAAACCAAATATATGTATCTGTTCCGTCACCTACGCTTATGTACATTGATTCATTTTCAAAATCATTAGTTCCACTTCCACTTACACTTATTGAAAAACCAGTGAAGTGATTAGCAAGAGCAGAAGAACTCTCAGCAATGGCTGTTGTTACATCATTGGTAAAATTGAATAAGTAGGGTAACTCATTGGAGTTACTGGTAATATCATAGTTACTACCAAACTGAGACGAATCTGTATGTATTGAACTTCGATTATAAGCTGACGAAGGAGCTTGAGAACCGACAATCAAATCATTACCACTCACTCTAAAATCAATTATTTCATCTTTTGAAGTTCCATCTATGTGACCTGGTTCAAAATAAAATTTGTCGTCACCATCATTTCCATAAAGAGTATCGCTACCTAGACCTCCAACAATTACATCATCTTGGTCACCACCGTTAAGTTCATCATCGCCCAAACCTCCAATCAATTTGTCCTTACCATCACCTCCAAAAATAAAATCATTACCATCATCACCTCTTAAAATATCATCACCTTGATTACCAACTAGTTTGTCAATCCCATCACCTCCATTAATTGTGTCATTATTTATTCCTCCTTCAAGTGTATCGGCTCCATCTAATCCATTTATGATGACACTTGCGGTTTCAGAAGATTTATCAATGGTGTCGTTTAAATTTGTACCATCAAAAGTATTTGTTGTTTGTGAACTTGAGATTTCTGTTGATTGATCAAAATCTTGTTTCCTGTAATCATCATAAAGTGACGGATCGTCAAAAAAATAACTTTCAGAAGACTCTGTATCAGAAAAACTATAAGGATTTTCATCCAAAAATCCAAATATTTCGTCTCCAAAACCAGAAGCAGCTTGAAGAGAGTTTTCAAATCTCCCACTTAACTGACCTCCAAATACATCCATTGTTGCAGATCCAAATGCTGGCCCCATTCCAAAAACCGGTATCATTACAGAATCTTGACTAGCGTTGATTGGTTCAGGTCCAAGTGGTAAACCTAATATTGTCCCCCCAACTCCAGGAGCAAATGTTTGTGCAAAAGTAGGGTCTCCTAATGGGCCACTATCTAGTGCTGATTCTCGAGCCACAGATTCATCAAAACCAGCGGCTGCGGCTGCTTCGGCCATTGCTTGTTCAGGAGATGCTCCAGCTGAAAGTGCAGTATCAAAGGCTTCTCGAGCAGCTTGTTCATCACCTCCAGGTTGAGCTTCTTCAGGTGGTAGAGCTAGTTCTTCTTCCGCTACGACCTCTTCTTCTGCTAGTGCTTGGTTCTCTGGAGCACCCTCCTCGAATAAATCTTCTTCAACTCTTGCTATTTCTTCCTCTATTGATTCCTCCTCTTCAGCTAATTCCTCTTCTCCTTCTAAAGAACCTTCTTCTTCTATAACTTCTTCCGAAGTTTCTTCTGCTTCTTCATCAGATTCTTCTTCTGAAGCTTCTTCTTGAGCTTCTTCTTGCTGTTGATCTTGTTGTGCTGGAACCTCTTGCGGTGTGGGTGCTACAGTTGGTGTAGGTGGCAAAACGTTTAAAGCTGTTCCATAATTAGCTTGAATCTGTGCAGCGCTTAAAATAATTGGTGGAGGTGGTGGGGCATTAAAACTTACTACACTTGTGGTTGCACCAACTTGTTCTAGTATTTGTGTGCCTCCAGCGTTACTGATAGATATTTGCCCTACTCCTCCATCGGCATCCTGAAGTAAAGTAAATGAGTTTTCGTTTCCTTCCACCGCAGCTTTACCGGCAACTGTAGTTCCTCTAATTCCGATGGTTGCAACAGGCGTTTTTATGGTCATGGCATCTTCTCCAGTTTTTGCTATCTCTCCACTTATAAAACTGAATGCACCCTCAACCATGTCGATAGTCATATTCCCATCCCCAGTTTCAGGATTATAAACCAACTCATCTAAAAGCATCTTTCCACCTTCCGATAAAGATAACGTGGTTTTATCCAAAAATGTCAGACCAACCGCACCAGAATTTGAAACTGTTATTGTATCTCCTTGAAATACAGGGTCACCATTTGATAAGTTAAATTCGCTACCATCAACTCGTTTTGCTTTGGCTACACCCGTTAAACTCGACACTTCTCCGATCGATAACTCACCATCAAGAGACGCCTGAACATACTGACCTTTTGCAAATAAACCAGCCAACCTATCTACTAAACCTCCATGAAAATTTAAACCATTTTCTGTTTGGATAGATGGGAGTCGATGATTTGTAAAATAATCAAAAAAAATGAATTCTTCGCCATCAACTGATGTTGCTATTAAATCCGTTTGCGTTTTTGATAAGTTAGCTTTCGGAAACCAAGAGGGAGCCTCTTTAATTGTTGGGATTTTTAAATGATTATTGCTTTTATCTAATTCAACATTTGTATCTATGAATTCTTGAAGATCTTTTTTAAGATCATTGATAAAAAGCTTGTCTTTTAGACCTTCAATAGATGATCGTATTGAGTCTACTTTGTCAATTTTAATGACATTTATTTGATTTTCATTATACACATTCCACGAACCACTGTTAATGCTATATTTACGACCTAAAAGGAAATTTATTTAGTTAAAAGCTCTATTTATTAGGAGCTTTATATTGGACCAAAAGTGAAATTTGTTGCCCCAATGTTATCATTGTCAACACCAGTTAAGGTTGCTAAACCAAAAAGTTCTCCATTATCAATAACACCATTTCCACTGTCTGACCATCCATAGACATGACCATTAGTACTTGTATCTCCTGTTACAATAATAAAATCAGTTGCAGTTGAAATTGGAGTTGAACCATCCGTTGTAACTTTGAAACTTGTAAGCTGATTTGTAACGCCTGCTGTTGTATTTGCTGATGAAAATTGTGATGTAAAATTAAAAATTGTTGGAAGAACATTTGAATTGGATCCCATATTATAAGATGTACCGTGAAGCTGTACCATATTGACAACCGATGCATCTCTTGTATATGAACTTGTTTGAAACGCAGTGTTAAACTTTAATACATCACCACTAGCTCCAACTGTGAAATCCGTTATTGTATCATTTCCTTCAGTCATATCACCAAAATAAAAAGTATCTTGCCCAGCATTACCAGTTAAAGTATCACCATCAATTGCTCCCCAAAAGATATCATCACCAGACCCACCCTTGAAAATATCTGCCCCGCTATAACCTTCAAAACGCCATGCGACGGATTCCGCAGATTTATCAACGTTATCAACATTATTTGATCCTATGAATGTAGTCCCACTACTTCCACCTCCACTTCCGCTTCCAGATTCAGAACCTTCTGCTTCTCCAGTATTCTCATACATACTTGCATCTTCATAATAAAAATCTCCAGCAGGCACTCCACCGCTTGGATCAGGACCATATGGATCAAAGCCTGCAGGACCGAAGCCTGCAGGACCAAAACCTGCAGGACCAAAACCTCCTGGACCAAAGCCTCCAGGACCAAAACCCGTAGGACCGAAACCTCCTGGACCAAAGCCTCCAGGACCAAAGCCTGCAGGACCAAAGCCTGCAGGACCAAAGCCTCCTGGACCAAAGCCATCAGCACCAAAGCCAGCTGGACTAAAGCCACCAGGGCCTCCTGGACCAAAGTCTCCTGGACCTCCCGGACCAAAATCACCGGGACCACCTGGACCACCTGGACCAAAATCACCGGGACCCCCACCTGGATCAAAACCTGCAGGTCCACCAGGACCTCCGTGAAAACCACCACCATCATTGGCTGAAAAACCCGAACCAATTACGGGAGCTGTTGTAACAGGTGCAATTGGAGCAAAACCTACTTGAGCTGGGATATAAGCACCTGGCTGTTGAACAGTACCAGGTGGTTGAAAAGAACCTGGTGGAAGAAAAGTTCCAAAGGACCCTTGATCACCGCCCGAGCCAGAATCGAAATTTCCAGGTCCTCCACCTGGTCCAAAATCTCCTGGACCACCAGGACCTCCCGGACCGAAGTCTCCTGGACCACCGGGACCTCCCGGACCGAAGTCTCCTGGACCACCAGGACCGCCTGGACCACCTGGCAAACCAATTGGGCTATCACCAAAAGCATTCCCCCCGAAAGCAGCAAATGGATCATTAGGATCCATTGGACCACCTAGAGGCGCAAAAGTTGCGGCATTATCAGGAGCGGGTCCTAAAAATGAAAGTGGATCACCGAATCCACCTGGACCACCAGGACCAAAATCTCCTGGGCCTCCTGGACCAAAATCTCCTGGACCTCCAAAACCAAAATCATCAGGGTCACCCGGACCAAAGTCTCCTGGGCCACCAGGACCAAAGTCTCCTGGACCACCAGGACCAAAATCTCCTGGACCTCCCGGACCAAAGTCTCCTGGACCACCAGGACCAAAGTCTCCTGGACCTCCCGGACCAAAATCTCCTGGACCGCCTGGACCAAGAGGACCTCCTGCAAACTCATCACCTCCAACTGTTGCTGACAAAGGATCTCCTCCGAACCCTCCTGGTGGTGGAGGAATTCCAGCAGCAGCAGCGGCTTCTGCCATTGCTTCTTCAGGAGATAAACCGGCGGCCAATGCAGTTTCAAAAGCCTCTCTTGCAGCTGCGTCTTGTTCAGGTGTAGGACCACCAGGACCAAAATCTCCAGGTGGCAGGGGTTCTCCGTCAGGTCCTATTGGTGGGCCGTCAGCTAGTGGCTCTCCATCGGGTCCAATCGGCGGGCCTCCAGGACCAAAATCTCCAGGCGGTAAGGGTTCTCCATCAGGTCCTATTGGTGGACCGTCAGCTAGTGGCTCTCCATCGGGTCCAATCGGCGGACCGCCTTCTCCAGGTGGTAAGGGTTCTCCATCAGGTCCTATTGGTGGACCGCCTTCTCCTTCTGCTAATGGCTCTCCATCAGGTCCAATCGGCGGGCCGTCTCCTTCGGGAGGTCCTTCTTCTGCTAACGGTTCTCCATCAGGTCCAATCGGCGGGCCCTCTTCTCCTTCTGGAGGACCTTCTCCTTCTGGAGGACCTTCTCCTTCTTCACCCTCTGGAGGACCTTCTCCCTCCTCTCCTTCTGGAGGACCTTCTCCCTCCTCTTGTAATTCCTCTTCAACAGCCTCCTCTTCTACTGCCTCTTCTTCCTCTTGAGACTCCTCTTCTTGAACTTGCTCCTGTTGTTGTTCTTGAGGCGGTGGGGGTGGTTGTGGTGTTGGAGCAACCACAGGCGTTGGTGGTAAAACATTTAAAGCTGTTCCATAATTTGCTTGAATTTGTGCTGCACTTAAAATAATTGGGGGTGGGGGTGGAGCTGTAAAACTCGTTATACTCGTGGTCGCACCAACCTGTGCTAGAACTTGAGTTCCACCGGCATTACTCACAGATATTTGTCCTACTCCTCCATCAGCGTCTTGTAGAAGTGTAAATGAGTTTTCGTTGCCTTCAACTGCAGCTTTACCTGCAACCGTAGTTCCTCTTATCCCAATAGTTGCAACCGGTGTTGAAACTTTCATTGCATCTGGCCCAGTTTTAGCAATCTCGCCACTCACAAAACTGAAAGCTCCCTCAACCATGTCAACGGCCATACTTCCAGTTCCTGTTGCAGGGTCATATACAAGTTCATCTAAAACCATTTTTCCACCCTCCGATAATGAGAGAGTTGTTTTATCAAGAAATACTAATCCAATTGCCCCTGCCCCAGTAGTTTCTACAGTATCTCCTTGAAAAACTGGATCTCCAGTTGCAAGATTAACAGTTGATCCGTCCAAACGAGTTGCTTTTGCCTCTCCCGTAACACTAGAAACCTCTCCAATCGAAAGTGCATTTGCATTATTGGCTTGCGCGTACTGTCCAGGTGTGAATGATCCAGATAAAGTATCAATTAAAGTGCCTTTAAGTAATAAACCATTTTCGGTTTTGAGTGAGGGAAGTTCAAAATTTGTAAAAAAATCTACTAATAATATTTCATCGCCAGCTGGTGAAGTTATCAGAAGGTCTGTTTGCGTTTTTGAAAAATTTGCCTTTGGTAACCAACTTGGCAATCCTTCAATGTCAATGGTGCTGCCAGCATATATTTTAGTTAAAAACCCACTGTCGTTGAAATTTATTTGTTGACTATTTCCTTTCATATCCAGTTTTAACTATAGGCGAAATACCACTGTTTTAAAAGTTAAAAAGACCTAATTTATTCAACAAATTCAATCGATTCAATTGAAAGTCCCCCCATTAAACTCATTAAAGTGTAACTATTTATGAGAACTTCAATTTGTGCTGCAATTGCATCGGCTTGGGCATTAATTAGAGCAGTCTCACCACCTAAAACGTCAAGTAAAGTTCGATTTCCTGCTTTTCTTTCTTGTCTTGCAAGCTCTAAAAATTCACCAGAGATTCTTGCCTGATTAGTAAGAAACTGAAAATTTTGTTGAGCTGTTTTTAAACCGTCCCATGTAGTCCTGAGCATTTGTTTAATCATATCCTCTTGATCTCTTATTCTAGTAGAGGTTGCTAAATAAGACTCAATCGCCGCATCTTTACCAGCATATTCCGAAAGACTTAGATTTAATGGATATGCAAAGTCTAACTTTGCAGAGGTTTCTCTTTTGAATCCTACTACACCACCAAAATCTTGTTTTTCTGAATGACTCACTATCCCTTTAACAGTTGGAAAAAGAGAAGATTTAGCTGTGTTTATTGCTTCTTTACCGATATCCTCTGTGATTCGTGCTGCAATCAGTGAAGGATTATTTTTCATAGTTATTTCTTCAGCCTCTTCTAGAGATTTAGGTAATTTATCAAAAACAGATTTGAGGAGTACCAAAGAATTTAAATTATCTGGAAATGAATTAAAAACATATTCAAATTCATGTCTAGAAGTGGCTAACACACCTTCAAACTGAATTAAACGTGCCTGAGCACCAGCTAATTGAGTTTTTGCTTGGAGAACATCCGAAGTAAGTCCACCTCCAGCAGTTACTGCTGCATCTTCGAGTTCGGTTTGTTTTTTTATGTTTGCAACAGATTGTCTTGCGAACCGCACACTTTCCCTTGATTGAATTATTCTCAAGTATGCTGAGATTGCTCTTAATAAAATGTCATTTTTAATTTGTGTTTCAGTTGCTCGTGTTTGTTTTAATGATAATCTAGATGTTTCTACTGTTGATTTTGTTAAACCAAAATCTGTAATTGTTTGAGTTATTTTTGCTGTTGCGTCCCTTCCCATCAATTGTGTGTTGTTTCCTGGTCCATATTTTATGATATTTTCATGTCCGTAGTTGGCTGTAACATCTAACGAAGGAAAATAGCCACCCCTGGATTGTTTTAGTCTTAACTTGGCAGCCTCTATATCACTTTTTGTTGCCAATATTGTCTTATGATTATTCAAAACTGACTTAAGTGCAGCTTTTAGATTATAAGGTATAACCTCATCTTTTACTTCTTGTGCTGATACAAGTGATCCAGCACACATCAAAAATACAAACCCTATTAAAAATTTTCCCATATTACTACTTATCCACAATTTCATAACTGTGAATAACTTTTAACGACAACGTTTCATAATAGTTTATTATTAACATGATTTTTTTGAATAATCTAGATATAAACATTTTCCCCCTAAAAGTTTAAGAAAATTTGAAAAAAGTAGTTCAGAGTCATCATTATACCTAATTTCTTGTTTCAGTCTTCTAGCGAGTTTCACTCCAACTTGCGGACCAAACATTAGGGATGATAATATATCAGCATCTAAAATTATTTTCTCAAGATCATCTACTACATTTTCTGGTTTAACGGGGAAAAAGGTACTCTCAAATATTTTCTTAATCCTTTTCAATTCTTTAAAAACAAAGATTTTTTTGAATAAAATTTTTTCTAATCCGGCATAGCTTTTTAATTCCTGATAGTATGGTTTGCTAATAAGTATCCTCCTACCCTGATGATTCATATCGTGAGTAAGGGCTATTATGACCAATAAAAGCCTATCCTTATATTTTAAATTTAATTGTTTTCCTAATATGCATGAAATTACCAAAACTGACTTAAAGTGATGAGAATCATGATATGTATTGAAACAAGTATTTCTTAAACATAATTTTGATAATTTTCTAATAATTGATTTATAGTCTTTTAACTTAAAAACTTTTAACTCTTTCAAACATATTATAGCTATCGAGTATAAATTGGGTTGTTTATGATTTGACAAAATATATTTTTTTAAAATACATTTTGTGTTAGGCCAGTTCTTAACTATATAATCTACACTTGGTAAACCCTTGTCTAATGGAAAATTCCTCATTTGCTTTTCATTACCCAAACACCGTTCCAATCAGTTGGTTTCTCCTCTATTAACAAATTGCATCTCTCAATGTATGTTTTTGATAAGTTATCTTGAGAATTTGATTTAAGACATTCATTAAAAGATGAAATAGCTTTTTCAAAACTTCCACTTTTATAATGTTTTCTACCTTCATTAAAATGATTTACAACATCCATTAAATTCGGAAAAGTTTTATCAGTGTGATAATCTAAAACTTCATGAACACCAATAGGTTCGTTTTTTCCTTTAACAACAACATCATCAATATACCTAATGCGATAAGTTCCTTTTAGTTTTTTAAATGTATAGTCACTAATTAAAATTCTTGCACTATATTGTTTGCATGCACTTTCTAAACGCGCTGCTAAATTCACACCGTCACCGATCATCGTGTAATCCATTCTTTTTTGTGATCCGATATTTCCTGCCACAATTTTGTCCGTATTTAATCCTAATCCCATATCAACAGGAGGTTTGCCGTCTTTTTCTCTTTGCTCGTTCCACTCCCATAATCTTTTGATCATATTGATACCAGCTTTAACACCCCTATCTTCGTCATCTTCATGTGATATTGGAAGACCAAATGCCGCCATAATTGCATCTCCAATAAATTTGTCTAACATACCCCCCTGCTCTGATATGCATTCAACCATTATTTCAAAATATTCATTTAATAATTTTACAGTACCCTGAGCACCCAACGACTCTGTAATGGTAGTAAAACTTCTTAAATCAGAAAACAACAACGTTGCGGTTGTTTCTAGCCCTCCCATGATGTCTGATCCATCCTCTAATAATTGATCTGCTATTCCAGGATCCATGTATCTAGACATTGTTGATTTCATTCTTTTTTCTGAAGAAATATCTTCAAACATCAATAAAGTGCCAAGAAAATTGTCTGATTGATCTGTTCTTCCATCACTATCTTCATTTATCAGTGGAAGTATTGTCAAATTTACTGATATTTTTTCTTCTTTTTCTGTTTCATTGTCGAAAACCTCTATTTCAGCGTCAACAATAATTTCTGGTTCTTTTGATTCACCAACACTCTTAATTTTCTCATATATCCATTTTTTATTTCCAGAAAAAAAATCTTTGGATTGCTTTTTTATTATATCTAAATCTTTAGTTCGCAGTATTTTTAAGCCAGATTTGTTGCAAGTAACAATTTCTTCTTCACTATTGATTGTTATAACTCCGTTAGACATACTAGAAAGCATACTTTCGTTATACTTTCTAGATTTAGATACATCTTCAAAAAGCTTGGCATTTTCAAGAGCAATTGCAACTTGTTGAGTAAATGCCTTTAACCTAGATTCATCTTCATCTGTAAACTTGCCACCACTCTTATTTAAAACTTGTGTACAACCAATTACCTTACCCTCTTTATTTACAACAGGTACACACAAAATCGAACGAGTAAAATACCCTGTCTGTTTATCAAATGAAGGATTAAATCTTAAATCAGCATAGGCATAGGGAATATTCATTGATTTACCAGAAGTAAAAACTGATCCTGCAATTCCTGCAGTGTTAGGAAGTCTTATCTCACCAATGCCTTCCCCCATAGCTACCCTTGAAAATAATTCATTGGTTTTTTCATCATTTAAAAATAATGTAGCCCTGTCAGCATTGAGCATTCGTGTTGCCTCCTCCATCACTCTTTGCAGCAAAGCTCCTAAATCGATTTCAGCTGTGACATCAGAAACAATACTTATAAACTCCATTTCTTTAGCTCTTTTTTTTTCAAAATGTTCCGTATTTTGCGCATTTTGAATTGATACAGCGGCTTGGGTAGCAATTGACTCTGCAAAGAAAAGATTATCTTTTGTAAATCTTCCCTTTCTTTTATTTAAAACTTGAATAACGCCTATCGTCAGTCCGTCAACAGTTTTAACTGGACAACAAATCATATTTTTTGTCTTATAACCTGTTTCCTGATCAACTTCTTTGTTAAAACGGGAATCGGCATAAACGTCATGAATGACTTCCCCAGACTTGTTTTGAAAAATTGCACCTGCAATTCCCACGTTATTTAAAATTCTTATTTCGCGAGTCAAGTCCCCTTGAGCAACTCTTGAATAAAGTTCATTAGTTTCGTTATCATTTAAAAATAATGTTCCTCTATCTGCATCTAACTCATTAGTAACGAATTCTATAAGTGTCCACAAAATCTCCTCTAAGGATTTAAGTCCAGCAATTTTTCTAGATATCTGAAGTAAGAGCTCGGTTCTTCTTAGCTTCTCCAAGGTTTGGACTATGTTTTCGTTACCGTTTTTCATTTTTTAACTTATTGTTTTTTTTGGATTTTTTTTTCATAATTTTTTATTACTTTTTCTAATTCGTCTCTAAGTGATTGTGTTGAATTTTTAAGTTGTTTAATTTCATCACTGGAATTTAAAACCGCTTTTTGAATTGCTTGTTTTTTTGAAAACTTTGATTCAACTAATTCGTCTCTTAAAGCAGAAGTTGCATCTTTTAATTCGCTAATTTCAAGTGAAGATTTCTTTATCGCATTTTGTACAGCTTCTTGTTTTTCGAACTTTAAATTTTCAAGCTCTTCTCTTAATGCGGAACAAGACAACTTAAGTTGTTTTATTTCATTAGCTGAAGCCTGAATTTGAATTTGAATTGCTTCTCTTTTTTCAAATCTTAGCTTCTCCATTTGATTTCTAAGTTCTTTTACAGAAGTTTTTAACTGGTTTATTTCATCATTTTTTAATGAAATAGCTTTTTGTACTGCAGTATTTTTTTCAAAAATAGATTGATCTAATTTTTCTCTAAGTGAGTTAATTGTAGAAAACAAATCTTCTGTTTCTTGATTATTCTCAGACTTAATTTTTTGAATTAGCTCATTTAACTCAAAGCTAAAGCTAGGATTTTCTAATTTATATTTTTCAATAAATTTTCCCAAAACAATTTCCCCATTTTATTCTATTTTTCTTTTAAATTTAAACAATGAAAATATCTAATATTTTTTATTTCAGCTGATTTTTTTATTATCCAAGAAACAATTTGACCTTTCTTAATTTTTAATTTTTTTGCACAGCCTTTCGGTATTTCTAACACAGCAGAAATTTTAATTTCAGATGAAATTAATTTTTTTTTCATTGGAACACCCTCTTTTATAGAACTGATGATGTTTCTATCGTCAATAAATATTATATCTAATGGAATGAAAGTATTGTACATCCAGAACTTGACTATTTGCGGTACATCGTAAATAAAAAGCATCCCATTATTAGTGTTTAACTTTTTCATATTCATAAGACCTTTTTGCTTTGTATTATCATCAATGGCTATTTTTACTAACAAATTAGAAAAATTTTTTGAATGAATGAGTGCGAACTCGTTTGATCGCAGCTCGGTAAATCCAAAAATAACAAAAAAGAGAATTTTATAACTTAAAATTCTCACCTTTTTTTATTCTTTCTAGAGTCATCTGTGCACCCAAACTTAAATTTTGTTCCTTATCATTTTCTTTATTAATTTTTTCATTATTTAATGTTAATGATAAGTCATATTTCTCGGACAAATTTCTAAATATTTTTACATTATACGCTGTTAAAACTTTTGAATCAGATTTCTCTTTATCAGAAATTTTTTTCTCTTTTTTTAATCTTTGAATAGATTTTGAAAGTCTATTTTTCATTTTATAATGTTTACTAAATATAATACTATATTATTATCAAAATATGACAAATACAGAAGAAAAATTGGTAGCAATAAAAAACGAAATGGAAAATGTCAGAGAACTTTATGTAAAAGGATTTATTAATAAAGAAGTTTATCAAAAAGAAACAAGATTTTTATTCGAAATGGCAACTGAATATGGCGCATGACGACGAAGTAAGTAATTTGAAAGAGTCTATTAAAAATTTCAATAATTTATCCTCAATTGAAAAAAAAAATTTAATTGAATCAATTGAAATGTTGTGGTTAAACGCTAGCGTAAAAAAAAAAAAAAAAGATATAAATATTAAAACTCAAGATAATGAAAATATTTTAAGAATCAGACAGCTATTGGCAGCTGCTTGGTCAGAAGATTTAAAAGAATAAGGTTTCTTATTATTTAACGGATTTATTTATCTCTTTTAATTATATGAAAACCAAACTCAGTTTCAATTGGTTCACAAATTTCACCAACTTTTAAAGAAAAGGCACTTTCTTCGAAGGGCTTTACCATCATTCCTTTGCCAAATTCTCCTAAACTTCCTCCATATGCAGATGAGGAGCATTCAGAATGTTTACTAGCAAGATCCTTGAAAGAAGACTTTTCACTAGTCAGTTCATTATGTATTTTATTGATAAGTTTCATAGCGTCATCTTTGGATAAACTTGATCTAGAATCTTTAGAATCTTTATGCATAATCAAAATGTGTGAAGCTGAAATTTTATCCATCTTTTTTTAAAACGATCTTTATATAATTTATAAAATAAACTATTGATAAAAATATGTAAATAACAGAATAATTTATTGAAAAATTAACTGCAATAAAGACAAATGGCGAAACAAATATACCTGCGGTAAGAAAAGAAAGGTTTAAGCTTGAAATACATAAATTTTCTGTAGTTCTGTTTATTTGCTGTTGAAGGATAAAGCAACAAATCGTGAAACTTGACACCAAAGATAAAAAAAATTTAAGAAAATCAATACTATAACTTGATGAATGATCTACAAATGTGCAAATTGAGGAAATTATTAGAATCGATAAATTGAAAAAGATTACAGATTTTCTTCTACCTACAATATTAGCAAGCGGTGTTATAAAAAACAAAATTAAGTTAGTTAAAAATAAATATAAAAATCCATAACTCAAAAAGTATAAATTGTCAGGGTTACTGAATTTTGGTAGCCAATTAGAAAAAGAAAAAAGTAAAAAACATAAAATAGGTATAAATAAAATAAAACTATTTAAATAGTTAGTAACAAAAGTATTATTTTTTATATTATTGGAATCTAGAATTATAATAAGATTTTTTTTTAAATAAAATTTGGAAAGAACAAATATTACTAAAAGTAAGGTTATAACTATTACATAAAGTATTTTCCAACCACCATTATTTATGAAATCATTTGAATAAATTTCATTCATTAAATTATAAAATACTGAACCGCAGGCAATTCCAAGAAAAATTAATATCCAATATTTCAACTGTAAAACGTTTGTAGCAAATTTTTGTTCGTTTATTAAAACATTTCTATAACTTAATGAAATTATAATACCTGTAAAAACCCTAAAAATAATGAAAATTCCAATTGACAAAAAAATTGGAAATTCCTTTTGAATTATAACAGGTATAAAGTAGAGAAAGAATAAAATTAAAAACAGATTTATTTTATTGATTTTTAATTTTTCTAATAACTTTGAAATTTTTAAGTCAAAAATTCTGGAAATAAAAGATAATGAAGTAACAAAACATAAAATAACGATACCTATTCTTGTATCTAATGACTCTAAAAGAAAAGAAGATAAAAAAATAACTAAAGAAAAGTTTATTGCAATATCCAAACCGTCAATAAAAGGAAGAAAATCGTTCAAATTAAAATTAATCTGTTTCTTTGAAGTATTCATATTTGTTTAGAGAGTATTTGTAAAAAATTTTTTAAACTCATGACTTTCTCTTCATCTTTAATTTTAACATTCTTAAAAAATAACTTTGAACCAGGCAAAAATTTTAAAATTTTAGCATTTTTTTCAACTAATTTTATAAGTTTTTCAACATTCATCATATTATCATCTTTAAATTCCAGTACAAAACCTTTATTGGTATTCTCAATTTTTTTTATATTCATTTGTTTAGCTTTTATTTTAATTTCAATTATATGAAATAAATTTTTGAAAGAGTTAGGAATGTTTCCGAATCTATCATTCAAGTTGGATAACATATCTTTTAATTCGTCAATATTAACTATATTTGATATTTTTCTATAAAACCTTAATCTCATATCCAAATCTTTAATGTAATTTTTTGGAATGCTAATTGCGAATCCAAGTTTAATTACTGGGGACCAATCTCTATCATTTGTCTTAATATTTTTAAGTTCGTCAATAGTTTCTTTGAGCATTTTATAATATAGTTCAATACCTACTTCTTTAATATGACCTGACTGTTCTGATCCAACAATATTTCCGCCTCCTCTAAGATCAAGGTCACTAGAAGCAATAGACAAACCTGCACCAAGATTTTGAATTTTAGAGATTATTTTTAGTTTTTGAATCGAATTTTCACTTATATTTCTAAAATCATCAAGAAGCAAATATGCATATGCTTGTCTATTTGATCTGCCTACTCGTCCTCTTAACTGATATAACTGAGAAAGACCAAATAATTGTGGCTTTTCAATAATTATTGTATTTACATTAGAAATATCTAATCCAGATTCGATCATAGCTGTTGAGACCAATATTTTTGACTTTTTTAAAAAGAATCTATTATAAGATTCTTCAATATTTTTATTGGACAATCTACCATGAATTACTTCTATTTTTTCTTTAGGAATGAGATTATTTAGATTTTTTTGGATATTATTTAAATCTGAAATTCTTG
This sequence comes from uncultured Alphaproteobacteria bacterium, assembly GCA_902550225.1. Lineage (GTDB taxonomy): Bacteria > Pseudomonadota > Alphaproteobacteria > Methylaequorales > Methylaequoraceae > Methylaequor. Next base: position 24,203 of record CACCYL010000002.1, on the reverse strand, counting down.
GTGCAACATAAAAAACCTGTCCATCACGATTAATTTCTTTTTGAATAATTTTTTTTATTTGTTTTTTTTCCTTTAACATAAGATAGGTTTTTATATTAAGTCTACTTAGAGGTGGAGTTTTAATTAATGAAATATTTTTTAATTGAAATATAGACGATTGTAATGTTCTTGGAATTGGTGTTGCAGTTAAAGTCAGGATATGACAATTTGGCTTAAATTTTTTTAGAATTTCTTTTTGTTCAACACCAAAACTCTGCTCCTCATCAATGATTATTAAACCTAACTTTTTAAAGACGAGTTCACTTGATAATATTGCATGAGTTCCAATTAGAATATCAATATTTCCGTTTCCAATTTCTTCTTTAAGATTTTTTTTTTCAGTATCTGATTCTATTCTTGAAATTTTTTTTATTACATAATCAAAATTTTTGAATCTTTTTTTAAAATTTTTTATGTGTTGATTCACTAAAAGTAATTTAGGGCATATCAATGCAACTTGGAATCCAGCTGAAACAGAAATAAATGAAGCTCTCATTGCTATTTCTGTTTTGCCAAAACCTACATCTCCGCAGATTAAACGATCCATTGGTGTACCTGAGGCCAAATCATTTTCAATTTGCTGTATTGATTTTAACTGATCTGATGTTTCCGTAAACTCAAACTCTGATGAGAATTTTTCATACTCAAAAGATTTAGCGATGAGAACATCACCTTTTTCTAATTTTCTCTTAGCTGCAGTTTTTAATAAATTCTCTGCTATGTCTTTTATTCGATTCTTTACAATAGCCCTTCTTTGCTGCCAACTCTGTAAACCTAACTTATCTAAGCTCACCTTAATTTCACTTTGACCATATTTTGAAATCTGATCTAAGTTTTCTACTGGAATTAACAATTTATCATTTCCGTGATATAGCAACTCTAAAAACTCTTGAACAACGTTGTTAAACGTTCTGGATATAAGTCCATTATATTTTCCAATACCATGGTCATTATGGACTATATAATCTCCAATTTTAAGATTTGAATAATCATCTATCAAATTTTCTTCTTTTATTGATTTAGAAATATATTTATTCGAAGTTTTGCCATAAATTTCTTGGTCGGCAATAAAATATAGTGAATGAGTATTATTAAAATTTAAAACAAAACTATTATTTATTGTGAATTTATAAACTAAGAAGTTAAAGTTTATTCTAGTTAAATCGAAAAAATCTTGTTTAAACGTGTCAATATAGTTTATATTTTGTGAATTTAAAAAACTTAGAATTTTTTTTTTATTTAAATTTGAGGAATAACAGAAAATTATAATTTCTCTTTTTTTTATTAAATTTATTAACTTTTTTTGATTTAGAATTTTATTTTTATTAAAGTTATATCTTGACGAAAAATAATTAATCCCTTCTTCTTTTAAATTTAACTCATTGAATGAAAAAGTATGAAATCTATTTTCAATTTTAGAATTTAGTTCTTTTAAATTATAAAAATAATTACAGTTTATTTTTTTTAAAACTTTATATTCATCAATATTGTCAAATGAATCCGATGTTACTTGTGTGAAATCCTTTTCAAAATTTGAGTCCAAAAGGATTTTATAACCATCTAAATATTCTAAAAAAGAATTAAAATTATTATTTAATATTGGAAAAAACTGTTCTGAACCTGGTAAAACTATTTTCTGAGAAAGTGATTTATAATAATCGGCTTTATCCTTTAGTTTAAGTTGTCTAAATAAGCTTCTAAAACATTCTATATTCTCTGAATTGAATTGAAACTCAGAAGATAAGGATAAATAATAATCATCAACAGTACTTGTTGAAAGTTGGTCTTGTGTAGAAAACAAATTAAGTTTGTCTATTTTTTCAAAATCAAATAAAATTCTAAGGGGTTGTCTATGAATTGGAGAGAAAATATCCATAATTTCTCCTCTAATTGCAAATTCTCCCTTATTATGTACAAAATCCACTCTTTCATACCCACCTTCAACTAAAAAATTAAGAATTTTGTCGTATGTCAAAGAGCTTCTGTTTTTTATTACTAATTGAAATTTCTTTACTGTTTCGATGTTAATTGTATTAGTTGTTATTGCTTTCAGAGAGCTTATTATTATATTATCTGAAGAATCTGAGAAAACTAAATTATGAAGACAATTTATTCGATCAGATTTATTTTTATTAGTAGGTGAAAGATTTGAAAAAAAAAAACAATCAAAACTTGGAAATTCAATTACATTCAATTTAGAGTTGATTTTAAGTAATTTATTTTTGATGTCATCGAAGTCGTACTCAATACTGGAAAAATAGGCAATTTTGTTGTATTTAGTGGACTGGGCAGCTAAAAAAAACTCTAATGAAGATTTATCTAGTGCAAATTTATTTGATATTTTATTCACTTGATTTATCGTTACAAGTTTTAAAAATTTTTTTCATTACAGGATTGTCATAATTAGCAGGTACCTTTTCTTTCTTTAAAATAATATCCAAAAGAAGATTATCTGGCAGATTTAAAATTTCTTCAAGTTCTTTGAATTCTCGGTCATTTAATTTATATTTATATGTGTTGACGAATTTTTCAAATATAATATCTAATTCTTTAATGCCTCTGTACTTAGCTCTATGTAGAATTTTTTTTTTAGAAGATGTATTCATAATAAAAACTTTTTGAAGCATTTTAAATGAACAATTTGAAAAATAAAAATATTTTTAATAATTTCGATTACTTAAAATCTAACTTAACAATAAAAAACATCATCAGCTATTTTGGAAAAAGAATTATTGATCTTTTTACTCATATGCCACTCAGTATCAATGAGAATATTTTAGTTGAAGAAATCAAACCAATTCATTTCGAAAAAATTATCTCATGTGACTTGTTAATAAATAAATATGAAAAAAAGTACAGTAAAAGCGCTCCATTTAAGATTCTAGCCGAAAATAAAAAAAAACAAATAATTGAACTCCTTTTTTTTAATATGAATGAATTTCAAATCAAAAATTATATTAAACTTGAAAATATATACAGAATCTCAGGTAAATTAATTTATGTAAAAAATAAGCTTCAAATTATCCACCCAACAGGAGTTTTAAATGAGAAAGATTTCTTTTATTTTGACAAATTTGAACCGCAATACGATTTATCAAGAAAAAAGATTAATAAAAAAATTTTCAGAAAGTTTGTTAAAAATCATTTAGATATAATTGAATCTTATAATTTTCCTGAAGAATGGATTCTAAAAAAGTTTAGAAAAAAAAATTGGAACTCTTTTAAAGATTCTCTCTTACACCTTCACAATCCCAGTTCTCTTTGTGAATTGAAATTACTCGAAAGAAATCGTCAAAGACTTGCATATGACGAGCTTCTCGCAAGTTATATAATTTTTTATGAACTAAAAAAAAAAATAAATTTAAAAAATAACATTTCACCAATATTAAATTATGAATTGTCAAATGAAATCCAAAGAAAACTTTCATTTAAACTTACAAAAGATCAATTAACAACTTTGCAGGACATCAAATATGACTTATCATTAAAAAAACAAATGTATAGACTAATACAGGGTGATGTTGGTTCCGGGAAGACAATAGTTGCACTTTTAATTATTGCCGATGTTATTAAAAGTGGATTTCAAGTAGTCCTAATGGCTCCTACTGAAATATTAGCTAATCAGCATTTTAATTATTTTAATAAACTACTCTCTCCCTTTAATATTAAAACTGAAATACTCACTGGTAAAACCAAAAATAAAAAAGATATTTACGCTCGTTTAGTAAATAAAAATATCGATATTTTAATTGGAACTCATAGCGTTTACAATTCCTCTATTGAGTTCTATAAATTAGGTCTAATAGTCATAGACGAACAACACAAATTTGGTGTTAGACAAAGAATTAATCTTTTAGAGAAGTCAGCTGGATGTCATACTTTAATAATGTCTGCAACACCAATTCCTAGAAGTCTCTCTTTTGTAATGTATGGTGAAATATCCATTTCAAATATTAAGTCTAAGCCCATAGGAAGAAAAGAAGTAGTTACATCTTTAATAAATAAAAATCAAATTGAAACTCTTATAGAGGGAATAGAAAGAAAACTTATTAAGAATGAACAAATATTTTGGATTTTACCCACAATAGGAACATTAGATTCTGAGGAGCAAACATTAATCACAAGATATGAATATCTAAAGAAAAGATTTAAAAACAAAGTTGGTTTTATCCACGGTAAAGTGAATAAAGAAGATGCTGAGAGAGTAATGCAGGACTTTAAAGATCAAAAAATTATGATTCTTGTATCTACAACCGTAATAGAGGTTGGAATAAATATACCTAATGCAACATTAATGATAATAGAAAATGTTGAAAGATTTGGACTTGCACAAATTCATCAACTTAGGGGTAGAGTAACTAGAGGTAATCTTCAATCTAATTGCGTTTTAATTTATAATCAAAATTTATCAGAGTTATCAAAACAAAGACTTTTAATACTAAAAAAAAGCAATGATGGCTTTGAAATCGCAGAAAAGGATCTTTATTTAAGAGGGGCTGGTGATTTTTTTGGGACAAACCAAACTGGGATGCCATCATGGAAGTTTTTTAAACCTCATGAAGATCACACGCTTCTAAATTCTGTTAAAGAAAATTCAGAACATTTAATAAAAAACTATAAAGAGAACACTGATAAAATTAAGTTCCTGCAGAAAATTTTTTATCAAGAAAAAAACTTTAAGAATTTTTATTCTGTTTAGATTCTAATTTAATTATACCTGCTGATACAATTGTTTTTATTGCATCATCAACACTAACGTTTAATTTTTTTAATTCTGTATTAGGAACCATTAAAAGAAACCCGGATGTTGGATTAGGTGTTGTTGGGATAAAAACATTGGTAAGTTTTTTTTTTAATTTTTTTTTAATCTCACCTTCAACATCGCCTGTTGTAAAACCTATAACCCATACTCCTTTTCTAGGATATTCAACAAGAACTGCTTCTCTGAAGGCGTCACTATTTGTTTTGAGAATTGTTTCCAAAATTTGTTTAATTGTTTTATAAAAAACTTTTATCAATGGAATTCTTTGTATTATCAAATCAGTTTTCTTAAGGAGCCACGAACCAAAGAAATTGGCAGTTAAAGAACCAATAACAACCATGAATAAAATAAGTACTATAAGACCTAACCCTGGAACATCTCTTGGTAGATAAAAGTTAGGATTTAAATAGTATGGTATGACAGGTGTGATAAGCCTGTCAAATAGGTTAATGAGTGAGATTACGATCCAGAAAGTAATAACAACTGGTGCTGTTACTAGGATTCCAGTAAAAAAATAGTTTTTTAATCTAGCCCACATTTAGCACTCGAGTCTTTTGGTACGCCCGATGAGGCTCGAACTCATGACAACTCCCTTAAAAGGGGAGTGCTCTACCAACTGAGCTACGGGCGCATTGTTAGTAAGGATATAGTAAAATTATATGATTTTCACAACAAAAATTTATTTTATTTTAATCTTATTGTAATTATTTTGGTAGGGTTTCTGAGAACTTGTCCGTTTTGTCCTTTTCCCTCTGGAATTCTGTCAATTAAGTTCATCCCTTCAATAACTTTACCCCAAACTGTATACTTGCCATCTAAAAACGGATGACTGTCGTAACAAATAAAAAATTGACTGTCAGCTGAATCTGGGTCATTTGCCCTTGCCATCGATACAATGCCCCTTTCATGTTTAATATCATTAAATTCAGCTTTAATATTTTTTCCGCTTCCACCGGTTCCGTCACCTTTTGGATCTCCTCCTTGAGCCATAAAACCAGATATGACTCTATGGAAAGTTAAACCGTCATAAAATCCAGATTCCGACAATTCTATTATCCTTTTAACAGTATTTGGGGCTTTTTCTGAAAAAGTCTTTATCTTAACAATACCTTTTTCTAAAACCATGTGAAGCACTGGACCCTCTGTTGCCATAGTATTAGTAAAAATAAAAAATAAACAAGTTTGTATAAAATATCTTAAAAATTTAAACATTATTTTTCCTTTCTTTTGATTTCAAACATTTTAAGAACGTTGTCTGGAACAAAATTATTAATCTCACCATCATACAATGCAATTTCTTTCACAAACCTTGCAGAAGTTAACTGAAGATTTTCGGATGCCATTAAAAAAATTGTCTCTATCTCAGGACCTAACTTTGAATTCATACCTGCCATCTGAAACTCATATTCAAAATCTGCAACAGCTCTTAAACCTCTTATAATAACTTTTGCTTCACATTTTTTCGCATGTTCAACCAACAAATTATCAAAACCTACAACGTTTATATCGCAATTTTTAGTATCAATACCGTTTAACGACTCTTTAATCATAATAATTCTCTCATCTATTTTAAAAAAAGGCTTTTTATGTTTATTTTCAGCAACGCTTATAATCAGTTTATTAACTATGTGAGAGGCACGTTGGATGATATCCAGGTGCCCAAAAGTCACAGGATCAAACGTTCCAGGATAAATTCCTGTGATAAGATTATCAGTCATTTTCCTCTAATTTAGCAACGGAAACTACTTTTTCTTCATCAGATACATTAAAAAGCGTCACACCCTGAGTTTGTCTTCCTCCAATTCTTACGTCATTCACAGGACATCTAATTAATTTTCCCTTATCTGTAACCAGAACTAACTGATCACTATTATTAATTGGAAAAGACGCTACTACCTGACTTCCATTTCTATCGCTTAATTGCATATTTGCAATACCAAGTCCACCTCTTTTTGTCTTTCTGTATTCAAACGCGGAACTTCTTTTACCGAAACCCTTATCTGTAACACTTAAAATAAATTCCTCGTTTTCTTTCAAATTTTCAAACTTTTCATCATTTAAATTATTATTTTCTATCTTTTCATTTTTTCTCATTAAAGTGCTTATTCTCAGATACTCGTCTCTTTCAGAAACATCAAAGTCAATTCCGTTAAGAATCGCCAAAGAAATAACTGTATCACCTTTTGAAAGTTTAATACCTCTGACGCCTATTGACGACCTACCTGAGAATATTCTGAGATCACTGCAAGAAAATCGAATACATTTTCCTAGTTTAGTTGATAAAAAGATGTTTGAATCTTCTGAACATGTTAATACATTTACCAGCTTGTCGTCTTCATTGAGTTTCATAGCAATTTTTCCATTTGAATTGATGTTGTGAAAATCAGTAAGTTTATTTCTCCTGATGTTTCCTGAAGACGTGGCAAAAATTATATTATTTTCTGAAACATCATATGGCATTATTGCTGTTATTTTTTCTCCACTTCTTAAAGGGAGTAAATTTACCAAAGCTTTTCCTTTAGAGGTCGGGCTTCCTATCGGCAACTTGTATGTTTTCAATTTATATACTATTCCTCTTGATGAAAAAAATAGAAGTGGAGCAAGTGTATTTACTGCAAAAACTTCGCTGACAAAGTCTTCTTGTTTAGTTGTCATTCCAGCTCTGCCTTTTCCACCTCGCTTTTGTGCTCTATAAGAATTAAGTGGAACCCTTTTTATGTATCCTGTATGCGTTAGGGTAACGACAACATCCTCAGACTTAATAAGTGATTCGTCATCAATGATTTCTTCACTCTCTGATATCTCAGTTTGTCGTGAAGATCCTATTTTTTCTTTTATTTGATGTAATTCTTCGATTATTACTTCGTTAAGTTTATCTTTTGAAGATAAAATTTTTAAAAAATTATTTATTAAATTTACACATTCCTTCAAATCATTAATTAATTTTGATCTCTCTAACCCTGTAAGTCTACTCAACTTAATCTCTAAAATTGCTTTAGCTTGGGTATCAGTAATCTTAAAGTTACCTGTTTCAATTAAGCTTTCATTATCCGAGTTAATAAAATCTTTTATAAAATTGTCAGATGGGATTTTCCAGTTTTGAGAAGTCAATTTATTTTTTGCATCATTTGAATCTTTTGAGGATTTTATAAGTTCAATTATTAGGTCAATATTTTCAAGAGCTACAGAAAGTCCTAATAGTATGTGTGCCTTTTCTCTTGTCTTCTTTAAATGATATTTGGTTCTTTTATAAACAACATCTTTTCTAAACTTTGTGAAAAGTTCTAAATATCTTCTTAAATTTAAAAGTTCTGGAACACCATTGTTTAATGCCAACATATTTATCCCAAAGGAGGTCTGTAATGACGTAAATTTGTATAATTGGTTCATTACCACGTCAGCTTGAACATCTCTTTTTAGATCAATTACAACTCTCACCCCTTCTCTGTTGGATTCATCTCTCAGTTCGGATATTCCATCTATAATCTTTTCTTTTGCTACTTTTGCAATATTTTCAATTAATTGAGACTTCTTTATTGAATAAGGAATCTCTGAAATAATTATTGATTCTCTCCCTTTTTTTGAATTTTCTATAGATGTTCTAGCTCTTATTATTATTGAACCTTTTCCTTTTGAATAAGCATCTTTGATACCTGTTTTCCCGACAATTATTCCTCCAGTTGGGAAATCTGGTCCTTTCACTAAGTCAAGTAAATCTTCATCTGAGGCGTTAGGTTCTAAGATAATTTTACAACACGCATCAATAATTTCATTTGGACAATGTGGAGGAATTTTAGTTGCCATGCCTACAGCAATTCCTTCTGAACCATTTATCAGTAAGTTTGGAAACTCAGCAGGAAGTAGTTCTGGTTCAAAAGCTGTCCCATCATAATTTTCTTTAAAATTGACTGTCTCGTTGTCAATATCATTTACAAGAAATGAAGCAATTGGAGATAATTTAGCTTCTGTATATCTCATAGCAGCTGCAGAATCTCCGTCCATTGAACCAAAGTTTCCTTGGCCATCAATAAGTGGAACCCTCATACTAAAATCCTGGGCCAATCGAACCATCGCGTCATATATAGCAGAATCACCATGCGGATGGTATTTACCCATAACATCACCAACAATTCTTGCAGATTTCCTGGAGGGTTTACCTGAAGTATACCCGGCTTCATTCATTGCATAAATAATTCTTCTGTGAACTGGTTTTAACCCATCGCATACATCTGGCAAAGCCCTAGAAACTATCACACTCATTGCATAGTCTAAGAAAGAGTTCTCCATTTCTCTTTCTATAAAGATACTTTCGTTTTCTATATTTTCTGGCTTACTATCGTCAATCATAAATTTTTTGTTTTAAAAAGGGACTTCATCCTCTATATCAAAATCTTGCGCAGATTCTTCAATTTTTTTTTCAACAGAAGAATTTTCAATGTCAGGAGAATTCAATTTTTGAAAATCATCCGATTTGTTATCTAACATTGTCAACTGACAGTTATATCCTTGAAGTATTATTTCAGTTGTTGTTTTCTCAACGCCAGCTTGGTCATTGAATTTTCTGGATCTAATTTGACCTTCTAAATAAACAAGAGAGCCTTTTTTAAGAAATTTCTCGACTATTTCAGCTAGCCCAGCTGAAAAAATTACAATCTTATGCCAATCCGTTTTTTCTTTTTTCTCGTTTGTTGTCTTATCTTTCCAAGATTCGCTTGTAGCAACTGAGAACCTAGCTATTTTTGTTCCTTCTTGAGAAACTCTTATTTCTGGGTCTCCACCTAATCTTCCAAGTAATATGACTTTATTAACTGATCCGGCCATTGTTATAATAAAAAAAATTATAATATCATAATTACTCTAAATAAAATATAAATCTTTTAAAAGTTTTTAAGAAAATGAAAACAAGGCACAATCAAAACTTTATAAAAATAGTCGGAGCAAGACAACACAATCTTAAGAACATCGATGTAAATATTCCTAAAAATAAGTTTGTTGTTATTAGTGGTTTATCTGGATCAGGAAAATCATCGCTTGCTTTTGATACGATTTACGCAGAAGGTCAGAGACGATACGTAGAGAGTTTATCCTCTTATGCTAGACAATTTTTAAATATGATGGAGAAGCCTGATGTTGATTCTATAGAAGGTTTATCGCCATCTATATCAATTGATCAGAAAACAACGTCTAGAAATCCAAGATCAACCGTCGGCACAGTTACTGAAATATATGATTACTTTAGAGTTTTATTTGCAAGAATTGGAACTCCTTACTCTCCGGAAACTGGAAAAGAAATCAAATCAATGAGTGTTCAAGAAATTGTGGATGAATTTTATAAATTCAAAAAAAAGAAAAAATTTTATTTGATTTCTCCTGTAGTTAATAACAGGAAGGGTGAGTTTAAAAAAGAGATTGCTGATTTTATTAAAAAAGGATTTATGAGATTTAGGATTGATGGGGAAGTTTGTGACTCTTCAAATATACCTCAACTTGATAAGAAGAAAAATCATTCAATTGATATTATAGTTGATAGAATAGAGGTTGACAAAAAATACGAAAGTAGAATAGCACAATCAGTGGAAGCTGCGATAAGTTTGTCTGATGGAGTCATTTATTTTTATGATGTGGTCGAAAAAAAAAATTTTATTTTTTCATCAAAATTTGCTTGTCCAATTTCAGGTTTCACTATTGAAGAAATAGAGCCCAGACTATTTTCGTTCAATAGTCCCAATGGTGCCTGTAAGTCTTGTGACGGTCTTGGTTATAAGGAAAAATTTAACCCAGAGCTTATTATTGGCAATCCCTCATTATCTCTCAATGAAGGTGTTATTCTTCCATGGAATAAAAATAACCAATTTTATCAAGAATTAACTAAAGAAGTAGCTAGTCATTGTTCTATAAATCCAAATCAAAAATGGGAAGATCTAACTGAAGAGAAGAAAACAAAAGTAATTTTTGGTGACAATAAAATGATTAATATTTTTAACAATTACACCGGTTGGAATTACAGCAAAGAATTTGATGGAGTAATAGGATTTTTAGAAAACAAGTTAAAAAGATCAGATATGTGGCAAAGAGAAGAACTTAATAAATATTTAAGCAAATTCCGTTGTGAAACATGCGGTGGAGCGAGATTAAAAAAGGAGGCATTAGCGGTTAAAATTAATGATAAAGATATCAGTAAAATCACAAATCTATCAATTGAAAAAGTTTTGGAATGGTTCATGAATTTAGAAAAATCTTTATCTGATTATAAAAAAAAAATTTCAGATAAAATTATAAAAGAAATAATTGATAGATTATCTTTTCTAAACAATGTTGGATTAGGTTATCTTCAATTATCTAGAAGTTCCAACACATTATCAGGGGGAGAAAGTCAAAGGATTAGATTAGCTTCGCAAATAGGATCAGGCTTAACTGGTGTTTTATATGTGCTAGATGAACCATCAATTGGGCTGCATCAAAAAGATAACAAAAAACTAATTAGCACATTAAAAAGTCTCAGAGATCTTGGGAATTCACTCATTGTCGTTGAACACGATGAAGAGACTATTCTAGAAAGTGATTATGTGATTGATGTAGGTCTTGGAGCTGGAGTAAATGGTGGTAACATAATAGCTGAAGGCAAACCTAGCGAAATAATTAAAAATAGTAAAAGTTTAACAGGAGCATATTTATCAAAAAAACTAATAATTCCTATAAATAAGAATAATACATCAATGGATGGTAAATATGTCGAAATAAAGGGGGCAAATGGAAATAATCTTAAAAACTTAAACGTTAGGTTTCCTCTCAAAAAGTTCATCAGCATTACTGGGGTATCGGGTGGTGGAAAATCAACTTTGGTAATAGAAACACTTTTTAAATCTTTATCAAAAAAAATCTATAACTCAAGTGAACAACCTCTTTCTCATGAAGAAGTTATAGGACATGAAAATCTTGATAAAATAATTCAAATAGATCAAACACCAATTGGTAGAACACCAAGATCGAATCCTGCTACGTATACCGGGTGTTTTAATTTCATAAGAGAATGGTACTCACAACTTCCAGAGTCGAGAGCCAGAGGATATAAACCAGGTCGATTTTCTTTTAATGTTAAGGGAGGTAGATGCGAAAATTGTCAAGGTGACGGACTACTGAGGATAGAGATGCATTTTCTTGCAGACGTATTTGTAACTTGTGACTTATGCAAAGGGAGAAGATTTAACAGAGAAACACTGGAAGTAAAATTTAAAAATAAAAATATCTCTGATGTATTAAATATGACTGTAGAAGAAGGCTTAGATTTTTTCAAAGCCATTCCCTCAATTTCTAAAAAACTAGAAACACTAAAAAAAGTAGGACTAGAATATATTAAAATAGGACAGTCAGCTACGACTTTATCTGGAGGTGAAGCTCAAAGAATTAAATTGGCAAAAGAACTTTCAAAAAGATCAACTGGCAGAACTATGTATATTCTTGATGAACCCACAACTGGTTTGCATACGCACGATGTAAGAAAACTTTTAGAAATTCTTCACAAATTTGTTGTTGAAGGAAATACCGTACTTGTTATAGAACATAATTTAGACGTTATTAAAACATCAGATTGGATTATAGACCTAGGTCCTGAAGGTGGAGACAAGGGAGGACATATCTTGTTTGAAGGAACAGTTGAACATTTGTTATCAAAAGATAGTAATGATACAAGTAAATGCCTCAATGAATTTTTAAAAAAATAATTACTTTCCTAACCTTTTTCTAGCTGATCTTATTATAGGGTGATCTTCAGCAGTTTCTTGTGCATTCTTAGATCTGGAATCATTATTATTTTGTTTATTCGAATTTTGAGTGTTGAGTATTTTTTTGAACCCAAAACTAAACAAAATAAATAAAAAAGTAATTAGAATATATGCAAATATTTGATGATTGTTAATTGCTAAAAACAAAAGAACATTAATCAATATAATACAAAAGATGTTAAGTATGTTATATCTCATTTTTTAATTATTAGTCTAATTAAAAGTTTAGATAAATAAAAAACTTTCGAAATTTTGTAATTTTTTTTTTTTAGAAATATTTCTAGAAAAATTTTTTCAAAAATATCTACTAATTTATAATCCAACGGAATTTTATTTGCAAAATCTTCTTCTAATTTTAATTTCTTTGAATAAAACAAAAAAATAATTTGGAAATAAACATATGTTTTAAAATTATTACTACTTTCTAAAGTAAGTAATTTATTGAACTCTTGATTGAACTTTTTAAATGCATTTAAAAAGTTTTTTGTTTCATATACGTTTGGTATTTGACTAAATGTATCAATTAATGAAAGAACTCTTTTTTTTAACCCTCCTTCAGAAAAAACTTTAAATTGGCTTGATATTACATTCGAATAATCATCTTTAAAAATACAATCATAAATCCATTTTTGTTTAATGTGAGAAATAGGTATGTCTTGATTAAATTCAAAGTTTTCAAAAAGATATTTTTCTAAATTAAATAGTGCATTTACTACATCATTTTTTCTAAAATATATCTGTTTTTGAAGGTATCTAGTATAGAATAGACCTTTTTTCTTTTTGTTCATTTGAGATTGCACTTTTTTAAAAAAAAATAATATATTATATACACATATAAACTAAATAATAACAACTTGAATAAACACAATAAATTAGGGACCAAAAATGATATATAAAATAATAAATATTATAGACAAAATTAAACCTTTTAAGAAAGTTTCAGCGCATTGCGATATACCTTGTAAGATTTATGACCCAATAACGTCTCAAATCGCCGTTTTAACAATGATACGACTTGTTGATTTGATCGAAGAAATAGAAAAAAAAGATTCTTTAACTTCCAAAGATCACGCTCAAATTTCTCGACTTATAGCTCAAAAAGAGGAACACGGGCATAAAGTTAAAGATGAAATAAGAGTAATATGGGGAGATTATATCAAAGAACCGCAATTAGAAAAGTATCCTGAACTCCACACATTGTCGCACTCAATTATGCTAGCTGCATCAAAAGCTAAACAAAATGTTGATAAATCAGCAACGCTTGATCTACTAGAGAAAGTTAATAGATTTTCTGAAATCTTTTGGGATTCTAAAAATATCAAAACATTTAAAGCTGTTAGTCCATATCCACCTGAACAAGAATTGGTGTATCCTGATTTAAAAAATTAATGTTTTTAAAATTCTCTATCTATAAAATTGAAGGAGATAGCATGTCTCCTTCTTTAAATCACAATTCGTTTGTGTTGATAAACCCTTTTAAAAAAAAAAAAATTAATAAATTTTTCATCTTTCAACATGAAACTTTCGGCAGATTGGTAAAAAAGCTAGTTAAAATAGATTCTTCAAATCATTTTTGGTTTGAAGGGGAGCATCAATCTAGTATTTCAAAAACACAAGTTGGACCCATAAAAGAATGCAATATATTGGGTCAAATAGTTTTTTCTATTTCTAAATCATCAATAAAATTTCATTTATGATTTTTCTTCGACTTTTTTAAACCCAAAAAATAATATTAACGGAGAGGCAATAAATATAGACGAGTACGTGCCAATCAAAACTCCCCACATCATTGCAGAAACAAAACCTTTTACTACTTCTCCTCCAAAAATAAATAATGCCAATAAAGCTAGAAGTGTAGTAATTGAAGTCATTAACGTTCTTGACAAAGTCTGATTAATAGATTGATTTAACAATTCCTCCAAAGCTCTGTCGGTTTTAACTAAATTTTCTCTTATTCTGTCAAATACAACAACTGTATCGTTAATTGAATAGCCTGCAATAGTTAAAATAGCAGCAATCGAAGCTAGATTGAACTCAATTTGTGTTAAAGAAAAAAAACCCATAGTTGAAAGAACATCATGAAACAGAGCTACTAAAGCACCAAGACCAAATTGCCATCCAGAAAATCTAAACCAAATATAAATGAACATTGCAATCAAAGAGAATAATACCGCTTTTATTGCGATTGATTTAAGCTCTTTACCAACTTTAGGTCCAACGAATTCAACCCTTCTGTAATCGGTATCATCATCTAATTCATTTTTTAATTTTTGAATTATTTGATCTTGGGTCATGTTATTATCATCAATTTTTTCTAATCTGAATAAAATTGTGTTAGAATCACCAAATTCCTGTATTTCAGAGTTTCCAATTTGTAACTTGTCTATTTTGTCTCTCAATATAGCAAGATTTGGGGGGTCGGAAAATTTAGCTTCAACCATGATTCCACCTTTAAAATCAATACCAAGATTCAAGTTTTTGGTCAGAAATAGGAAGGCTGACAATCCCATCAATGATATGGACAATAAAAAAGCTACAAATCTGTATTTGAAAAAATTAATATTAAATTTCATGGTTTTTAAATGTACAATCTTTTCGGTTTTAGCTTGAGTACCCAAAAAGTTACTATAAGTTTGGTTAAAATTAACGCTGTAAACATTGATGTTAAGATACCGATGCTCAACGTTACTGCGAAACCTTTTATAGGTCCTGATCCATAATTATATAGTAGAAGTGCTGCAATCAGGGTTGTAAAATTTGCATCTAAAATTGTTTTTATTGCAAATTTATAACCTAAATCGATAGAATTCAAAATTGATCTTCCAGACCTTATTTCCTCTTTTATTCTTTCAAATACCAAAACATTTGCGTCGACTGCCATACCAACTGTTAAAACGATCCCAGCTATCCCCGGCATCGTTAAGGTGGCTTCTATCGCGCTCAACATCGAAATCAACAATATGATGTTGAAAATTATTGCAAAATCAGCAACGATTCCAAATGCTTTATATCTTATGATCATAAATACTATTACTAAAATAAAACCAATTACTAATGCTTTTTTACCTGCTTCTATGGAATCAATTCCAAGACTAGGACCTACTGTTCTCTCTTCTAATACTTTAATAGGAGCTGGAAGAGACCCAGCTCTTAAAAGAACCGCTAAATCGTTGGCAGTTTCAGGTGAAAAATTACCACTAATGTTTCCCTGACCTCCAGTAATTGGTTCTCTTATTTGAGGAGCACTTATTACTTTATTATCAAGAAGAATTGCTAATCTTTGATAAGTATTTTCGGTAGTAACTTTAGCAAATTTCTTTGCCCCCTTCTTATCAAATTCAAAAGCAACCACATATCTTCCAGTTTGTGCGTCAACAGTCGCAGCAGCATTTTTGAGCCTTTCTCCAGTTAGTAGTACCCTTTTTTTAACAACAAACTGTTTCTCATAAGCTGTTGGATCAGAATTTAAGGCTTTAAAAGTTCCAGGTGGAAGTTTTCCTCTTTGTTCAGCAAGCTCTACTGTGGTTGGATCTAGCATATGAAAATTCAGTTTTGCAGTTCTACCTATTAAGGCTTTAACTCTCTCCGGATTTTTGATTCCTGGAAGCTGAACAACAATTCTTTCTTCGCCTTGTCTTTGAATAGAGGGTTCTTTTGTTCCAGATTCATCAACTCTTTTCCTTACCACTTCAATAGATTGTTCCACGGTATTAGCTCTAGTATCAATGATATATTGGTCAGAAAAAAATAGGTTTAACTTATTTTTGGATTCTTCAATTAAAATATCCTTTTCAATATTTTCTTTAATACTGTTTTTAGCTGTAGTTATTTTTTCTGGATCAGTGATTGTTACCACTGCTCCTGTTATTTTCGAACCAAGATTAGAGTATTTAATTTTTGATTTCCTCAACGACTTTCTAATATCGTCAACTAAATCTTCAGATTTTTCTTTTAAAACTGATTTAGTATCAACTTCAAGAAGGAGGTGTGATCCACCCTGAAGATCAAGTCCTAAATTAACTTGCTTCTGTGAAAGAAACTTTGGAAGTGCAGTAACTTCACTTTTTCCATAAATATTTGGAATAATATAATATATTGCTGTCACGCAAACTGCCAAAACAAAAAAAACGTTCCATTTATTAATCTTTAGCATTTTGTTTTTATTTTTTTATTACATCAGCAACAGTTGATCGGATGATAGTAACATTAACACCTTTTGATATTTCAACTGTAAGTTTATCATTATCTACTTTTATAACTTTTCCTAAAATTCCTCCACTTGATAAAATTTCATCACCTCTTTGTATTGAATCTAAAAGAACTTTATGCTCTTTTTGTTTTTTTTGTTGTGGTCTAATAAGGAGAAAATAGAAAATTAAGAAAATTAAAATTAATGGAATGAATGAGGCTAGCATCGATGGCTGTTGAGTAGCTGCTTGGGCATGAGCATAATTAATCATAATATTCCTTTAAATAATTGTTTACATTTAAATACAATGAAATCAATATAGAAAATCTTTATAAATACAAGTATAAAATAAGAATTTGATTAAAATATGAAAAAGTTATGAGTGTTATTAACAATGTCAAACAACTTAAAGAAAATAATTTTTTTATTTTTATTCCAAAAAGTAACAAGTTAGAACCTATAAAGACAAATTTTTATGTGAAGCTAGAAGATCTTTTAGAAATTAATTACCAAAAAGATGTTGTTCTTAAAAACACAAAAAATTTCTTGGAAAGTAAATCTTCAAATAATATTTTACTTTGGGGAGCAAAAGGAATGGGAAAGTCAACTTTAGTAAAGTGCGTTGTAGATTATTGCAACAAAGAATTTAGTGAGGACTTAAAAATGCTGGAAATACTTAACAATAATATTGAGCATTTAATAGATATTGTGTACCAAATAAGTAAATATGAATATAAATTTATTATTTTTATTGATGATATTTCATTTAAAGATAAAGATGATAATTTCAGTTTATTTAAAACACTCATTGAAGGAAGTCTTTTGAGTCATGTTGAAAATGTTCGCTATTATATAACTTCAAATTTAAGGCATCTATCGCATCGAAGCAATGATATTTCAAATAATGATATTGAAACTAAAGAAAATAACCAAAATCTAATATCCCTATCTGATCGATTCGGGTGTTGGGTCGGTTTTTATGACTCTAGTCAAGAGCAATATATAAACATTGTAAAACATTATTTAAAAAAAAACGCAATCAGATTTTCGAAGCATTTGGAAAGAAAAGCTTTAAATTGGTCAATTGAAAAAGGAAATTTTTCTGGAAGAACAGCTCAGCAATTTGTAAAAAATCTTAAATAATTGATATTCATAATTAAAGTAATTTTAACGGATTAACGGATTCCTTACCTTTACGAATTTCAAAATGAAGTTGTGGTGACCTTACGTTACCGGTATTACCAACTGAACCAATGATTTCACCTTTACTAACATTTTTACCTTTTTCTGTAAAAACTTCATTAAGATGTGCATATGCAGTTATCCAGTTTTTAGAATGTTTTATCAAAATTAAATTTCCATAACCTGGGATTTCATTTCCACAGTAAATTACTTTGCCAGCTTGTGATGACATTACTTTTGTTCCTTTTTTTGAGTCAATATTTATCCCATCGTTATAAAATCCCTCTTTTGATTTACCATATTTTGAAAGTAGCTTACCTTTTACTGGCCAGATAAATTTTGAAGTATTTTTATCCCTGAGTATTACATTTTTTTTATTTTCTATTTTTTTTTTTTTAAAGTTACTATCCCATTTTTTGCTTTTAATTTTTTTTATTTTTTCGCTTCTTTTAGGAATAATTAATTTTTTACCAACTTTGATATTGTTAACATTTTTAATATTATTATATTTTGCAAGAGTAAACACTGTTGTTTCGTAATATCTTGATATGGAATAAAGAGTTTCTCCTTTTACGACTTTATGCATTTGATTTTGCGGAATGAATATACTTTGATTTGGAAATATTTTATATGGTTCTCGTATTTTATTTATTTTAATGAGTTCTTGAATTGAAATATTGAATCGACGTGATATTGAAAAAAGGTTATCACCTTTTCTTACTTTATATAAATTATCCTTGTAAGTATAATCTCGACTTACTTTTCTTTTATAATCAATGATTTTATAATCATCATATAAGTAACTTTCACAACTCATTACCAAAAAAAAGAAAAGCATATACAAATTTTTCATTTATTCTCTTTTCCTTCTAATAACGGAACAAATCTCACTGAACCAATATCAGTAATTGAGAGGGTCTCGTTATTTTTTGAAATGCTCTTTAAAATTTGATCATTGTGTTGGTCTCCAATAGGAATGATCATTTTACCATTAATTGATAATTGCTCAACCAACTTTCCTGGAATCTCAGGAGCACTGGCAGTAACCATAATTCTATCGAATGGGGCTTGATCCTTCCACCCAAGGCCACCATCATCATGCTTGCAAAAAATATTTGTAACCATTAGTTTTTTGAAAAGATTATATGCATTGATAGACAAGAATTTATGTCTTTCCACAGTGTAAACAAATCTTGCTAATTTTGAGAGAATAAAAGTTTGGTAGCCACTTCCAGTTCCAATCTCTAATACTCTCATGTTTTTTTTTATATCTAAAAATTGGGTCATTAACGCAACAATAAGCGGCTGAGATATAGTTTGTCCACAATCTATAGGAAGAGCTATATTATCGTAAGCTTTTTGTCTTAGACTTTCTTCTACAAAGATTTCCCTATCAACTTCCTCCATAACCTTTAAAACATCTGCTCTATCAATTCCGTGATTTTGGAGTTCTAAAATTAAATTAATTTTTTTTTTAATCTTAGATTTTTTTATCATTAGAAATAATACTTAAACCATTTGTATATTCTTTCAGAATTGATGGAATTTTGATTGTTCCATCCTCATTTTGATAATTTTCGAGAATAGATATTAAAAGTCTTCCAATAGCCAAAGATGAACCGTTGAGTGTATGTGGATAATAAATTTCTCCACTTTCAAAATTTTTAATACGCATTTTCATTCTTCTTGATTGAAAATCTGTACAATTTGAACAACTTGAAACTTCTCTATATTTATTTTGACCTGGCATCCATATTTCTACATCAAGAGTGTAAGAGGATGAAAAACCAATATCACCGGAACAAAGTTCAACAATTCTGTAAGGTATAGACAATTTTTTTAATATATTTTCAACACAAATTATCATGTTATTTAATTCTTCATCTGATTGTTTAGGCTCTGAAATTGTTACCAATTCTACTTTGCCGAACTGATGCTCCCTCATTAATCCTTTAGTATCTGCACCTGATGCTCCGGCCTCTGCTCTAAAGCAATTTGTATATGTGGTATATTTTAAGGGCAAATCATTTTTATTAATAATTGAATCTCTATTCAAATTTGTTAGAGGAACTTCTGAAGTCGGAATAAGATATAGATCGTTAAAATTTGTTTTAAATAGATCTTCTTCAAATTTTGGAAGTTGACCCGTTCCTTCGAGAGCTTCGCTTTTTACAAGTTCTGGAACTACATATTCCTCGAAACCAAATTCTAATGAATTGTTATCAAGCAAAAAGTTAATTAGCCCCCTATGAAGCTTTGCCAAATCACTTTTTAATATTGAAAATCTACTTCCCGAAATCTTTACTGCTTTTTTATAATCTATTAGGCCAAGCTTTTCTGCCAATTCCAAATGATTTTTAGGTTTAAAGTTAAATTTTTTAATTTCCCCATGTTTTTTAATGATTCTGTTATCTTGTTCTGACTCTCCATCAGGAACATTTTTAGAAAGAATATTCGGAAGAAACAGCATTGATTTATTTAACTCACGTAACTTTGAATCTGCAAGGTCGCTTATTTTATCAATTTTTTTTTTTAATTCATGGACCAATATTTTAATTTCTTCAACTTTTTTCTTTTCATTTAAAAAAGATTTAGATAATGAGTTTTTTTCTTCTAATAATTTTTGTTTTTGGTTTAATTGTTCTAAATATTCGTTATGAATTTTTACTATTTTGGAACTACAAGGTGGCAGATTTCTTTTTTTTAAAGAATCATCTAAAAGTAATGGGTTATTTTTTATAAACTTTATATCGTGCAAAATTTTACTTTCTCATAAAAAAAAAAATAAAGGCTATTGAAACTTCATAAAAGATTATAAGTGGAATAGCAATGCCTAACTGTGAAATAATATCAGGGGGGGTAAACAATGCTGAAAAAAGCAAAATTCCTAAAAAAAAATATTTTCTATTTTTTCTTAAGAATTTGATATCGACTATTCCAAATTTTGTTAAAATTATTATAAGAATTGGAAATTCAAATGACAATCCGGAGGCAAACAACAGAAACATTGTTAATTTCATATATTCTGAATATCTAGATTCAAGCTCTAAATTAAGACCTGAAGAAAAAAAGTTTTCAAACGAAATAAAAAAAGACCAAATAAAAGGAATCAAAACAAAATATGCGAAAACAATTCCACAAAAAAATAATATTGGAACAAAAAAAAATATTGGCATAAAAATCCTTTTTTCATTCTTATACATAGCGGGTGATAGGAAAAGTACCATTTGAACAATTAAAAAAGGCATTGAAATAATAAAAGATGCAAACAAAGATATTTTTAGATTAGATACAAAAACTTCTGGTAATCCAGTAAAAATCATCCTTTTTTCATCATAATCAACAAGTAACTTGAACAAAGGGTTAGAGAGAAGTTCTCCCAAGTGAGAAGCATTATAAAAAAAAAAAATAAAACTTATAATTAGAAATAAAAAGCTTAAAAGCAGTCTATTTCTTAATTCTTTTAGATGATCTAGATACTTCATGTTTTATTTTTTTTTTGTTTATGTTAACTTCTGAAATTTCATTATTAATTTCATCAATTTCATATTTAATGTTGTAAAAATATCTACTTAGTTTTCTGTAAAATAAACCAAGGTTTTTAAATATAATTGGTATATCTTCAGGCTTAACGAGTAAAACAAAAAAAAAAAATATTATCAAAAATTCAATTAAACCTATATTAAGCATATAATCGATTTACTTTTCTTTCTTATCATCTTTTAATCCTTGCCTAAATGACCTAATCCCTTTAGCTATTTCTCCAGCTACTTTTGGCAACTTTCCTGCCCCGAAAAATATCAAAACTATAACCAGAATTAGAATAATTTCCCAATGACCTAAACCAAACATAATTTCTCCCTTATTAAAATATTCTACAAGATAACTGATTCTAATTCATCAACTTTTGGTAAATCTTTAATAGATTTTAACCCGAAATGTTTTAAAAATTCAAAATCTGTTACCCATGTCACAGGTCGACCAGGTGTTTCCCTCCTACCAGAGGGTTTTATCCATTTTAACTCCAATAAAGTATCTAATGTACCTCTAAAAACTGGTTTTCCTCTAATTTTTTCTATTTCAGCTCTTGTAACTGGTTGGTGATAAGAAATTATAGCTAAAGTTTCCATTGCTGCAGGGGATAAATTTCTAGTTTTCTTTGTCTCAATTCTCATGTAATCATTTAATGTATCAGCTGTTTTAAAATAAAATCTTTTTTCTAATTCAATCAATTCAACACCCCTATTCTTATAATCGTTTTTAAGCTCTCTAAGAATGAGATCTAAATCAAAATCACCATAATAGGAGAGCATCTTTTTCATGCTTTCCTTTGTCAGGGGTTCTTCCGCAGAAAAGATGAGAGATTCAATAAAATTTTTGGCAATGTTATTATCCATTATTTAATTTCACCATGATTTCTTCAAAATGATCTTTTTGATTTATTAATATTTTTCCTTGATTAACATTGTCAAGTGAAGCAAGTAACAAAGATAACACTGCAGATTTTTTCATTTTAAAATTTTTTGTATCCTCTGGAAGAAACTTAAAAAGTTTTAACCAATTTTTTTCTTTTAATTTAAAAATTTTTTTAAGCCACGATTCACCATCTTCAAGACTATAAAAATCATTTTTTTCTGTGAGAAGTTTTATTGATTTCTTTTTTTTAAAAATTTCAGAATACTTTAAAATTAAGTCTTGAAGAGATATTTTTGGTACAATTTTATTACTAATAATGAATTCATTCTGAATTGAAATATTCAAGAAATCATATCCTTCTCTTTGGAGTTGAAATATTTTATTTGACAATTTTTTAATAGCATTATAATGAACAATTCTTTGTGTTAGATCCTCTTGAATTTCTTGAACCTCTTCCTTTTCTTCAGGAATAAGTAACTTAGATTTCAAATAAGCCAATAAAGAGGCCATTACTAAATAGTCGGCAGTTAATTTTAAATTTTCAATATTTTCTTCTACAAAATTTAGATATTGATTAGCCAATTCAAGTATTGAAATTTTTTTAATATCGACTTTTTGTTTTTTTGATAAATCAAGTAACAAATCCAAAGGACCTTCATATCCGCTTATGTTAAGATTTAGGTGCATGATTTATTAAATTATACTCTATCAGGTCAGACTTAAATTTGTTATTATTTTTTCTTTTAAGTATTATTTTTTTTTTCTCATTATAAAAGAAATTCAATACTTTATTTTCTAAAATCTGAACAAATGGATAAATCAATTTAATATCATTCAAATCTCCTTTACAATACATTACTATATCACATCCACCTTCATAACAATTGGTTACTTTAGTCTGAAGATCTTCTTTTATGGCTTTCATTGAAATGTCATCGGAAATAACAAGACCTTTAAATTTAAACTTTTTCCTTAAAATATTCCTTATAATTTCGTTTGAGTAAGTAGCAACTTTTGAATCAATTAATGGATATTTGATATGCGCCAACATAACCATTAACGATTTGTCTAGAATTTTAAATGGTACTAAGTCGGTTTTTATTAAATCATTATAACTTTCATTTATAATTGATGACCTCAAATGTGTATCAAACTTTGATCTACCATGACCAGGAAAATGCTTTGGCACTGGAATAATTCCAGAGTCTTGAAGCGCTTTACAAAAAGAATTCGATAAATTTAGTACTAGTTCAGGATCTGATCCAAACGATCTATCACCTATTACTTTGTGTGCATTATCAAAAAAAAGGTCACACACAGGTGAAAAATTAACATCTATACAAATTTCTTTAAGTTGTTCGCCCATTAAAAATGCAGATTTATAAGCTAATTCTAAAGCCTTCTTCTTATTTTTTCTGTAAATATTTCCAAACGTCATTTGAGGCGGAAATTTAGTGAACTCATGGTTATCTAGTCTTTGCACCCTACCACCTTCTTGATCAATGAAAATTAGTAAATCAGGGTTTAAAGTTGCCTTTTTTAAGTTTTGTATTAATTGTTTAATTTGTTTTTTGTTTTTAAAATTTCTTTTAAAAAGAACAAATCCAAAAGGATTAATATTTTTAAAAAATTTTTTTTCGTTAGACGTAAGTTCATAACCAAAACAAGATAAAATTATGGCATCTATTTGCTTCATTTTAACTTTTAATAATTATACATTGGATCTTTTTTTTTTTAAATTTTGCACATTCACTATTTGCTTTTCCAAATGGATATTTACTTTCAGATATTACTCTGTAATAAGTTTGATTTTCCTTTATTTTGACTTCTTTTA
>CACCYL010000001.1:135000-169487 GCA_902550225.1 uncultured Alphaproteobacteria bacterium | reverse complement strand
TTTGTTTTTGAAAGCTTTTAAAGTTTTCACTAAATTTTGTCAAAAAATAATTATTTTTTTTTAAGACCTTAACTACAGGAAAACATTCTAATGCACTTTTAGCAAAAGAATAAGCTGTATTAAAAAAAAAATATTGTCTTTTTGCTATTGATTTATTTTTGGATGAAAAAATCTTATAGACAAAAAAGCTCATAAAAGTCATAAACAAAATTACTCCCATAACTAAAAATGGATCTACAAAAATAACTGAAATTACAAATGCTATTAAAATTATAAAAGAAGTTAAACATGAAAATAATCTGATAATTGCAACATCAACAATTGCATTACAATTCTCAATTACGTTAATTATTAATCTGTTAGTACCAATTGATGTATACCACTCAAAACTTTGATCGAGGTATGTTTTCAAAGTTTTAGTTACAAGATTAATTGTTAGTTTTTTTTTAAAATTAGCTTCAAAAAGCTTCAAAAAAAAGGAAATTATAAATCTAAAAAAAAAACAAGTAAATATTAATGACACAAAAAAGATAAACGAATTAGAAGGTTCAAGATTAAAAAAACTTGTAAAAAAATCAGAAAAGTAAATTTTATTATCTGATTCTTCAGAAAATAAAAAACTTATAAAAACTACAATTAATCCTATTCCGAACAATTCTGTTATGGAGTATAAAAAAGAAACAATAAAAAAAATAAAAAAATCTAGTTTTTTTATACTCGTCAAATTAAATGATTTTCTAAGAATTTTTAGCATTGAAAATTACTTTATAATTTTTTTTTCCCATTTATTTTTCTTTTTTTCCCAAACTCTAGAATCTCGGAATGTATCAGCAATTTCATCAAATTCCTTTTCACTAAAGTTTGTATAGTTAAGCCATCTTTTTAAATCAGATGGTTTAACGTGATCATATTTTTTAACTAGTTTAATTGCCTCTTTTCTGGAGAGAATTCCTGACCTTATATCTTTGCAAGCATGATCAGTTGCTCGACCATAACCAAATTTAATAAACTTTAAGTAATCGTGAACTCCATTCTCATGCATATCATCAAGGTTTGACATCGTTCTATATGTTCTATCAAAAGGTTTTTTACTTACTTCAAAATCGTACTTTTTGACTACTAAGTTGATATGCTGATTAGCTTCCCAATAAATATAGTTACCTAAAAAAAGACCTCTTAAATTAAGTTCAAAAATTTCTTTATCTGATGGATACTTCCATATCTCCATATCTTTTGATGTAATTTGGTCTATCCCAACAAAAAAGTTCCACTCATAACCTCTTGCAAAATGTTCCAGTCTATCTCTATAGGTTACTTCAGGAAAATCACTTAATGAAAATTGACCACTTATATCTAAATATCCATGTTCTCCATAAAATACAAATGGTATTTTATACTTAGCGGCAATAGCCATAGGAACTGTCATAATACCAACATGAGCATGCCAATTCATATCTCCCATAATCAAAAAACCAAGTTTGTTTAGCTTTATTAAAATATCTGTAGACGGACGAACAATGATGTGGTCACACTTAAAAACATCCTTCATTTTATTCATATTTCTCCAACCTACATCAGTCCAATTATTTCCATCATAAGTAACGAGAAGAGGATTTAACTTTAAAGTATGTTTTAAATAATGCGTTTGAAAGTAACTATCTTTACCTCCTGATACTGCAATTACACAATCATAATTTTGAGATGAATTTTTATGTTTAAATAAACTTTTTAATACATTTTCTCTTTTCCTCCAGTCATTGACGTCTATTTTTTTTTTTTGTTTAGAAATTAAACAACCAGTGCAAACACCCTTATCATCAAAATCAAGAGGAGCAGCACTAATTGACGGATAAACACAAGATTTACACCATCTTACATCGTAATTTTTTTTGTTAACGAATTTACTTTTTTTTAAAATTATTCTTTTCTTTATTAATTTTAATGCTTCATTCTTTTTATAGGAAGGAAGTCTTTCAAAGTATTTTTTTTCTAAATTTATAGATCTCAAATTAATCTTTTTTTCTAAACAATGTTTTTTAATATGTAAATAACTCTGCTCTTGAAAATGAAAAATATTTGCTGCAGCAAC
Organism: uncultured Alphaproteobacteria bacterium; assembly: GCA_902550225.1. Taxonomy (GTDB): domain Bacteria; phylum Pseudomonadota; class Alphaproteobacteria; order Methylaequorales; family Methylaequoraceae; genus Methylaequor. The sequence goes on along the minus strand of CACCYL010000001.1, from coordinate 167,398 downwards.
ACCTGATAATTTTTTTTCTTTCAGTAAATCTGAAAAATCTGTTTTTCTTCCAGCTCCTCCACAAAGAATAATAGGAATTGAAAAATTATTAGGTATAATATTCATCATTTTTTTATCAAAGCCCTTTGATGTTCCATCCCTATCAATTGAATTTAAAAGGATTTCTCCAGCACCAGAATTTTCAGCTAATTTAATCCAAGATTTTAATTCTACATTTGTATTAATTAATCCATTAGAAATAAAAACTATGTATTTTCCATTAATCAATTTTACATCTATTGAAATAACAATTGATTGAGAACCAAATTTTTTTGCTGATTCTTCTATCAATGAAGGTTTTAAAAAAGCGTGGGTGTTAAGTGATACTTTATCTGCACCACTTAGTAATAATTTTTCAATTTGTGAAATTTTTTTTATTCCTCCACCGAAAGTTAAAGGAACAAAACAAAATTTAGATGTTGCTTTTAATAAATCATAAATTTTGTTACTACGATAATTTTGATAGAGGTCATCTCTTCTTAAATCATTTTTATTTTTTTCGGTACTAATATCCAAAATTATAAGTTCATCTATATCCCAATCTAAAAAACGGGAAACTGTGCTCATCGGATTACCTATAACTTGATGAGTTTTAAATTTTTGACTTCTTACAAGAAGACCATCTTTAAGAAGTAATAATGGAATTAGTCTTTTTTTTCTCATTATAAAAATTTTATAAAACGATTCAAGTTGTCTATGCCATTCTCAAAACTTTTTTCTGGATGATATTGTATACCAAAAATATTTTTTTTATTTATAACAACTGGAATATTGTCATCAGCAAATTTTATTGTTGCAACTATTGAGGACTTTTCACTACAGCTAAAATAGTAACTGTGAAGGAAGTAAAAGGATTTAGCTTTATTACTTTCAAATAAAATTGAATCTCTTTTGATAGAAACATCGCACCAGCCAATATTGGGTACTGGATAATTTTTCTTAAAATTTAATTTTTTTACCTGTCCCTCTATCAAGTTTAAACCACGAGTCTCACCATTTTCATAACCACGACTTGCCAACATTTGCATTCCCAAACAGATACCTAAAAAAGGAAGGCCCTTATTTACTCTTTCAATTAAAGACGAAGTTAACTTTTTTTTTTCTAGAGCAACCATACCCTCTTTAAAAGCACCTACTCCAGGAAGAATTAAACTTTTTATATTATTGAAATCATTTGGTTTATTAATAAGTCTAACTTTATAACCTAAATATTTTAAAGCATTTCTTATAGAAAAAATATTGGAAATACCTAAATCCACTAAACCTATCATATTTTTTTAAAGGATTTTATTTCTTTCTTTTCAATTTCGTTAAACACAAGACGAACTAAATTTTTTTTTTTGAATTCTAAAATATAATCATACAAATCTTTAAAATATAAATCGTGTATATTCGCAATTTCTAATATTGAATGTTTTCCGTTAAAATATCTAAGTAAACAATCAAGTAGATGACCCCATTTTTCTGAATCGTCACCTAAGTTTTTTTCTATCGCAGGATCTTTTCGTTCCTTATATAGATTAAATTTGGGGTTTGAAAGACATAATAAACCATCAAACTTTCTAAAAATTTTTTGGTCATTTTCTAAAATATCAATTACATCTTGTAAAATCATTAAAAATTCACCTACTTTTTTCTTTGATAGGTTTTCAACTGTGTCATTGTCTGTATGATAATATTTAAATGGTTCAAACTGATTCTCGCAACGAGTTAATTCAACAAATGGAATTTCATATCCTGGACTTTCCCAAACAGTCTCGTCATTTCCTGCACCCTTTCTCCATTCCACGATTTCTGATTTTTTATATTTTGTTCTAAAAATATTTTTAAAAGCTTCATCAATAATATGATCACCATTAAAAGTTTTTGTAACTTTTGCATTAGCATTATTACCTGGCATTTCTTCAAAAATTCCACAAACCATATTTTTTAATTCCTTTTTCTTTAAGCTTGAAAGAAAAAAAATACTTCCAAGATGCTCTGGAGCAATAATCAGTTTGTAAGAATAAAAATTTTTTCTTTTCTTTAACCATTGGAATAAACGAATTAAAACAGCAGTACCTGCGAAACCATCATTTGCCATTTTAGGATGACAATTATTAGTATTAAAGATTATAGTTTTGTTACTTTTTCCTTTAATATCACAATACGCAACGATCATTTTTCCATTCGAATACTCTGTTATCAATTCAATATCGTAAAAACCACTACTTAACCTTTTAAAAACTTTATAAGGCATAGAAATTGCCCAATCTGCATCCCAAGGACGATATTGCCAAGCACAATGAAAAATAGTTGAATTTGGTAAATTTGGATTTGTCACTAAATGTCTTTTTAATTCAGTCAATGACATTCTTCCTGAAAAAGATTTTGAGTATCTAGCGACTCCAATATGATTTAAAGCAGCGTTAAATAATAATTTTCCATCTTTAAAAATATTAGCTTTTTTTACTCTCCAGTTCTTTGGAACCAACCAACCATTAAAAGTAGAACCAGATTTAAATTCTATGTATTTTAGTTCAATTTCTTTTTCAATTCTTTTAAACAAACCAATATTTTCATCGGCAACAACACCTGTTGAAAATTGACATAATTCTTTTGCTAATTTTAGGATTTCATTTTTCATACTAAGTAAGTGTATAATGAATTGGGGAGTACTTTTTTTTTACATATTTTTTATTATAAAAAATAAAAAAGTAAGAAAAAATAATACAAACTATGAACCCAAAAAAATTTTTTCCTTTCAATAAAGCTACTAATAAATGAAAAAAACTTATTAATAAAAAAATTTTTGGTTTTAGAGAGAAATATAACTTTCTTATTAAAAGATTGCTATTAATTACTCGAATAATTAATTTTTTCATCAAATAATTTTCCTTTTTATAATTTTTTTATATTCATTTGCTACTACTTTATCACCCTCAGGTGTTAAATGAATATTATCTACGAAATGAGTATCAGTAGGACTTAGCTTTGAAAAAACTTTTTTAAAATCCAAAAAATTTTCATCTCCAGTGTAAGCTTCAATAACTTTCTCTAATAAATTAGACATATTTTTTCTTATATATTGCCAACTATCAGTACTATTAATAAGGTTATCATTAAGAGCAACTTTTTCTTCAAGACTTAATTTTTTTTTATCACTCAAAGTTGGCTGAACTCCATTTATAAAAAAACCATTATCTGCTTTAACTATTTTCATAAATTGTTTTTTTCTGAATAAATAAGCTGAAATAATATCAGAAGGAATATTCTTATTCACATATGGTAAAATTTCATTTTTTTTATAATCGTCAGATGATTTACCATTAATTCTTAGTGCCCACTCCTCAAGCTCATATGAATAGGTAAAGTTTTTTTCTCTTAAAAGATACTTATCTGTGTATGAACCATATAACAGATCATTCCAGCCATCATGACAAATTACAAACTCTGGTCTTAAGTCTGATGAAAATAATAAATAATAAATAATTGACTGAAAAATTGTTGCCGAGCTTTGACCAAAATTTAAACATGAAAATTTATATCCCTTTTTTTTTAAATCTTTATCATTATTCAGAAGAAACTCAAGATTTTGAGTGAAGGTTTCATTTGCTAAACACTCAATACTCCATACTGCAGAACCACCAAAAGTTGCAATAACGTAATGCTTTGATTCTCTTTTTCTAAGTTCACTTATATTATTATTAATTCTGAAACCAAATTCATCTAAATCTCCTAGCCCAGATAGTTTGTAAGTAAAACCATATGGAAAATAAAAAAACCCTTTTGAAAAATCTGATTGAAGTTTAGTAAAAATATTACTTTCTTTAAAAAAATCTTGATTATTTTTATCAAATGAACGAATAGTTATTCTTTTCTCATCAATATTAATAAAAAATAAATTTTTAGAAAAAGATTTGAAGTTATTTTCATGAACATTTTGATTTTTTTCTTTTAAAGAGACTATAATATCATCATTTTTTACGTTTAATTTTTTATTAAAAAAATCTTTATTTTTTAGAACAATAGATTTTGTTTTGAAATAAAATTCAACAAAGTTCCTTATTCTTAAAATTTCCTTCTTTTTAATATTAGAAGAAAATAGAATTACGATAATTTTTTTCATAATAGATTTTTATATAATAATTTATAATTAGGTCTTTTTATCATAAAATTATTGATTACTAAATAATCTATGTTACTCAATTCAAATGTTTTAATTGCGTCCAATGGTGAATTTACTATTGGTTCCCCTTTAAGATTGAATGATGTATTAATGAGTACTGGATGTCCGGTTTCCTTTTCTACTTGTTGAAGAAGCTTGTAAAAAAAAATATTGTCATCCTTATAAACCATTTGAACTCTTGCTGAATCATCTTTATGAACAATTGCCGGAATCTGTTTTTTTGCTTTTTCGCTAACCTTACAAATAGATAACATAAATTTTTCTGGATGATTTATAGATTTTATTTCAGCAATGTTGAAGTATTTAGATGCTTTTTCTGCTAGAACTGCCGGTGCAAACGGACGAAAAGATTCTCTAAATTTAATTGATTTATTTAATTTATTTTTCATATTTTTAAATATTGGACTTGCAAGTATTGACCTGAATCCGAGTGCTCTAGGTCCCCATTCGTCTCTACCTTGAAACCATCCAATTACATTACCTTTTGATAAAACCTTTGCAGTCTGAGAGATCAATTTATTATTATCATTAAAGAATTTAAAATCACTTTTTGGATACTTAGATAGAGCTTTACGAACATCTTTATCAGAAAATGATAAGCCTAAGTCACATTTAAAGCTCTGTTTCACAAAAGATTTTTTAATTTTAAAATAAAAGCCAAGAGCTGCTCCCAAAGCACAGCCAGCATCTCCAGCTGCAGGCTGAACAAAAAGATTGACTCCCAATTCTTTTTGAATTTTATAATTAGCTAAAGAGTTCAATGCACAACCGCCAGCCAAACAAACATTATTTACTTTTATTTTTTTTTTCCAATAATTTACTAAAGACAAAATTAATTCTTCAGTTACTTTTTGTGCTGAGGCTGCAATATTTGCATAGTGAATAGATTTTTTTGAGTTAATATTATCATCAGTAATTATTTCTCCATTATTATTCGGAGAACCTAAAATATCTGTTAAGTATTTTGTAAAAGGAGGTGAGTTGTAATCTGCAAAATTAAAATATTTTTGTTTTAAGAAAATTTTTCCATTTTTCAGGTATATTATTTTTCTAAAAAACTCAATTAAAGTCGGTTTGCCGTATGCAGACATTCCCATAACTTTATATTCACCTTCATTTATTTTAAAACCTAAAAATGCAGTTATCACACTGTAAAATAGACCAAGAGAATTTGGAAATTTTGAAGAACTAAGATTTTCAAATTTTTTATTCTTAAATATTGAAACACTACTTGTTTGATATTCACCGACCCCGTCAACTGTAATAATCAAGGATTCAGAAAAACCAGAAGAAAAGATTGCAGAGTCTCTGTGTGACTCATGATGTGTAGTTTCAATAATCTTATTAATAGGAAAATTTAAGATGTTTGAGATTTTTTTTTTAGGAAAAAACTTGTCTTGATCAATCCAATTTTTTATAGAATTTGTTATCGACTCTAACTTAAATTTTTGAAAAAAATTGAATTTTGCTATCCTATCAAATTTTTTAAGGGCATTTTCATAATAAACAATAAAATCTATGTCTTTAATTTCTATTTTTTCAAATTTTAGACACTCATTTATAGCGTTAATTGGAAAACTACTATCATTTTTAATCCTACTCAATCTTTCTTCTTGTATAGCAAAAATTACTCTTCCATCCTTTACAAGAGCAGCTGCAGAGTCGTGATAATCAAATGATAAACCCAATATATACACTAATAAGACCTAAAAGTATAATCAAGATGATTCGTATACATATTCATTAACATCAACCTTTTACCAGAAATAAGCTGAGTACCGGAATGTACACCTGTTGCATCAAAAATATAACATGTTCCTTTTTTTCCAGTAAAATAAACTTTCTCTAGATTTAAATTCTCAATTGGCCACCAAGAACCTCCTGCTGATGCTTCATAAGATAAAAATACAGAAGAAAAATCTTTTTCAAATCTCCACGGAATTTTTTTATGACTCGCCTTAAAGTAAATCATTGGTGCATTTTTCATAGTCACGTCTTCAAGTAGTAGAAAAATTTTAAGTCTAACCCTCCAATCGTCCCAATGTGGAACATTAGAGGAGTCAATCTTATCTTTGCCATATTTACACAAAACACTAGATGATGTTAGCCTCATATCATTGCCATATAATGCTTTGGCTAAACTAAGAAATTTAGTGTTCTTGGTGAAAATGTTAAAACAATTTTCTAAAGAAGGATCTATTCCTAAAGAACAAATTCCATCCTTAGGAAAATTTTTATAATAAAAGGTTCCTTTATACTTTCCATTTGTAAAACCTTTTAATTTTTTTACATCCTTGGATATTTGACTTAATTCTTTTTTAGAAAAGTAATTATCAATTTTAGAAAAGCCATTTTGTTTTAAATCATTATATTGTTCCTTTAAATTAGTTAAACTTTCGTTAGAATTAACTTTAGACCAATACTTTGTATACGATTTTCGAAAAAAAAATAAACTTAACTTAAGGAAGATTTGTGAGAAAAAAAAGTTCGAAAGATAATTATTAATTTTATTTGAAAAGCTTTTTAAACCAACTTTATTTAGAGATTGTATGAGAAAATATTTCATAAACTTATTTTAAACTAGATAAAAATAAACTGACATCTTTTTGACTATCAGTGTTCATTGACATCTCAAATCTTTCTAATTCTTTTTTAAAATTAAACTTAGCATTTTCACCCATTATTTTCCAAGACCCTTTTTGTTTGAAAAACTTATTAAAAGTCTTTTCTATCTCCTTAGTATTAAGCTTTTTAACTTTTTTTCCCACATCATAACCTAACAATAACATTTCTTTGAAACACATAAAGATAATTAAATTTTCTAAATCATCACTTATGTCCTCTTTCCATTTATTGGCATTAGTTTTAGAAATTCCTTTAATATTCTTGTAACTTGAATTTCCACTCCATCCTGAAATATTTAAATCAATGCTCTTTTTTAACCCGATATCTAGAAAAAACTCTAAGTCATTTAAATATTTTTCTTCATCTAAAAGAAAGTTTTCATAATCTAAAAAGAATACTTTATTTTTGGTTGAACTTAATTTGTCTAGAATTTGATAAATCTCAAAATTTTTTCGCCAATGTCTTATATAACCAATTATATTTGCTTTTTGGCTTTGATCTTTTAACCCTAACTTAATCATTGACATTATAATTGCCCTTGGATCTCTGTTGATTATTACAAATTTTGCTTTTTGATAATGTCGTAAGATAGATGGTATAAATTCTATTGTCCACACTTCTTTTGAACCAACAATGTCTAAGTTTCTTTTTATTTTTGTTTCTTCAAATAAAAAATCAAAATATTCATTATAAAACCTTATATTTTTCATTTTTTTTAAATCTACTTTTTCATCATTCTCTAGATAATATCTCTCTAAAAAATTCTTATTTAAATTACTCAAAAGATACTCTGGAATTTCAGAATTAAGAGATAATGAATTAAAAATTAAATTAAAAATTTTCTGGTTATTTTTTAAAAAATAATAATCAGGTAAAAATTTACAATCTTTTATTTCTGTTAGTTCATCATTATTTACCGAAAAATTTTGTAAAAGTGATTTAAATATTGGAAGAAAAGGATCTAAAAAAAAATGTATTTTCTTATGTGTATTTAATAATCTAGCTATTAGGTTTGTACCAGATCTTGCAACTCCAAAAATAAAAATTTGTCTCACAAACTTATTTTCTCGCAATCATATGTGACCATGGCTGTGAGAGTGCACCCCTAAACAGGAGATTTTTACCTTGTTCTGTTTTAATCGTATAAGACGAAACTTCCTCATTCCTTTTTGTTTTTGGAAGATTAATTCCTATTTCAAAATCTTCAAAATTAACATTTTTAAAACCAGTATTTATAAGAATATCATTTACCATTTTCTGCGGTCTATAGTGAATTGTAAGGCCTTTTGGATGATAGACAGAAGTCTCTTTAATAGTAATATCTTGAAGGTCAAACGGATGGTACCACTCAAAAGAAATAAAAATACTATTACTTTTTAAACTTTTGAATATATTATTTATAGATTTCTTAAAATCTCCCCAGTCAAAAAGACATAGCACGGCATTGACAATAATTACATCAAATTGATCTTTTGGTTTAAAATTAATAATATTTTTTACCTCAAATATAAATTTTTCATTAAAATTTTTTTTGCATAGTTTTACTGCTGAGTCTGAAAGATCATATCCACATATTTGGGCTTTTGGAAAATGAAAAAGTATATGTTTTAGTAAGTTTCCAGTTGAGCAACCAAAATCAAGAACTTTAAAAACTGAATTTTTATTGTATTTCCTTGATATTATTTCGATAATTTTTTTATCGCTTTCTCTAGGCTCATCCTCGTATTTTGATTGATAATCATTATAATCTTTTTTTATTTTTTTATTTTCCAAATAACTTTTATAATTTTTTTTCATTTTTTCCTTTCTTAAAAATCATAATAATATCGTCGCAAAACTTAGATCTATCACAAATTTTCTGCAATAATTCAATAAGCTCAATGTTCTTTTTTGTAAATACTTTATACTTATTTAAATGTTTAAGTTGAAAAAATAATTCATATGAATCCATACCAAAATACCACGCTGCTATTGGATAGAAATTATTATAAAATAATAGATTACATAATGAAGTATCACTAAAACAATTTATATGTGAAGTCGGATCCATATGCCTTACAATAGTTGGATTTTTTATTGATTGTACTCGCGTACTTAATGAATTAGCTCGTGGAACTTCTATTACTAACAAACCATTTTTTTTTAAATGATTGTTTGCAACATTTATAAATTCATTAGGATTTGTAACATACTCTAATAATCCAAACATTGTAATCACGTCATACTTTTTGTTTTCCTTGCTTTTTAAAAAATCTTCTTGAAAAAGAGAAATTCCAAAGTTTTTTCTACAATGTTCAATGGCGTGTATATTTTTTTCAAAACCCGCCACTTTTACATTTTTTTTTTTTGCATAATAAAGAAAATGTCCTGCTCCAGCACCAATATCAAGAATTGATTTAATTTTTTTTTTTTTCTCAGAAAGATATATCTGATTTATCCAATCAAACTTAGGTTTAACTATGTTTTGAATCCTAAAATTATCTTTTCTTTTATCAATATAAACTGACGATAATTTTTTTGATTTGGTATAGTAACTATTAATAAATTTTTCAGTCAAAATTTTTTCAGCGAAAATATGTTTACAATTTTTACAATTGAGATAATTAATTTTAAAAATAGTTAGACTAATTTCATTTTTTTTTGAACCACAAATAGGACAGCTTTTTTGTAATTTAAAGTTTTCCTTATACTGGTAATTTTTCGCTTTTTTTTTTAAATATTTAGCATATTCTTTTTCCTCTTCGTCACTTTCGCTTTTTAAGGAAATAAAATCTAATTTTTTTCCATATTTGACTTTTACATTAAATTTATACTCTTTATTAGTCCAAAAAATCCAATTCTCATTTTTATCTTCATTTAAAAAATCAAAGTTTGAAATTTTTTCTATTTGTAAGTTTTTAATCATTTTTTACTTTATCTTTTTTGAGAGAGAGGCAAACTGAGAACACTGAAAAAATAGTTTCCACCTTTCACTCTGTTTAAACTTATTTGTATTTTCATAATTCTTTGAGTTAATATCGTCAAAATCTTTATCTTTCTCAAGTAAAGGTGGAATCCTATGATAATTTATAAATCCTTGTTCGATTTCTTCTAAATCATACTTTTTTAATTTGTTGTAATAGTTTAAGGGATTTTCTCTTACATTGAAGGAATTTCTAATAGGTAATGTATTACTCGAAAGTAATTTATTGATATTAGTGTTAAAATTAATTTTAAAAAAATCTACTGTATATTTATTCAGCGTAAAAAGATCAAAGCATGAATTAGAGTGAGTAACCAAGAAATAGCCATTTTTTTTCAATACTCTCTTTAAATTTCTGTAGAATTTTTTTTCCTCTGAATCTTTAAAATAAGCCAAAACATTTAAAGCTAAAAAAATATCAATAGAATTGGAAGTCACTTTTGAAAGTTCATTTACGTCACCTTTATAAAATTTTATATTTCTACCTTTAAATTTTGATTTTGCCACTTCTATCATCTTTGAATTTATGTCAATTCCAATAAATTTTGATATTTTACTAAACTTTTTACTAAGTAAAGACCCATCACCACATCCAAAATCAAGTATATTTTTTTTCTTAAAATCAACATTTTTTAACAAATTCTCTATCACACTCAATCTATGTTTATGATATGGCCCTTCAAAAGAAGTAAGATATGAGTCTGTTTTTTTATCCCAATATTTTTTTGAGGTTACGTTTTTACCAACTATTTTATTCATTTTATGAATTTATATTTGTATTAATATGATTATAGATAATGTCAGAAGAAAAATTCTGTTTTTTCGGTTGTTTTTTTATATTTGTTCTTATATTTATTTTTAAGGGAAACAAATCATTCGCTGAATACACTATTCTTGAACCCTTTATTTTATGAACCTTGATCTTTTCAGAGCCCTTGGAAATACTAAATAAATCATAAATTATCAATTTCTTATTAAATATTAAAGATAAAAAATTTGTAGAACAGGGAAAGGAAACAACAGCTTTACAAAACGGATAAAGTTCATGTATTGAGTAATTTCTAGAAATTTTCACTTTATATTTTTTTTCTGCAAATTTATAATTTTCATAATTACATAGTGGGTGTAATGAAAGCACAATTGGTAAATTATTTTTCTTTAAATTTGTTAAAATTTTCTGGAAGTTACTCCAATGCGCTACCCAACCACAATATTTATGCTCTGCTGATGGTTCTACATTTAAAAGTAAAAATTTGCCTTCCTCAACTTTTAAATAATTCATCATTTTTTTTTTAAAATTATTGTTCATTTGATTATGCTTAATGCTATCTAGATAAGGTTGTCCACTAACAATCACCTTTTCTTTTGGATAACCATCTGAAATCAACATTTTTTTCGAGATTTCTGAAAATACAAAGACTTTATCAAACAAAACTGATGGCTTTAACCACATTTTTTCCATTCCTACACCAGATAATTTGTCGGTGATAATTTTTATTGGATCCCAAAAAAAAACATCAACATTTTTCAAATTTCTTAACCATGAACTAAAAAAGAATGAAAATATTTTATTTATCAAATCAAAATCACTTTTAATAATATTAGAGATTGAAGATAAAGACAAAAAATTTTGTCTTGAGTCGATTAGAATTTTCTCACCTAAATAATCTGAGTTAGGAATGCAGTAACAATTTGTACTTAAACCTTTAAAATAGTTTAAAGCAACATTATCTACCTCTCCAGATGAATGGAAAGCTCCCATAAAAACGCATTTTGGTTTAATATTTTCTAAAATTGAAATAATTTTTTTTTTTTTTTTTAAATTTTTATAAACCAAATAGGGTATTGAAAGTAACCTTATTAAAATAGAAAAAATATTTTTTTTTGAATAACCAGATAAAAATTTATTTTTTGAATCACCGTAAGCTATTTCTCTAGGAAGAAAGATTATCTGAATCTTATTAATTTTTGCAAAATTCTTTATTGATTTAATGTTATGGTCATAGAAGCATATAAAAATGATAACTTTCCAATTATTTTCTGAGAATCTTTTACAAACTGGAGAAGCCTCTTTGAAATATCCAATTGCAGAAAAAATAAACAAAACTGTTTTATTCAATTTTTTTGACACTCAGTTTTTCCTAAGAAAAGTATTTGATAATTAAATAAGTAGGTTGAATTCAAATGCTTAACCTTTATTTCTTTTAAAAAAAAATCTAAATCGTTAGTTACTTAAAATAGCACGTAATGTAAATTTTCCACTTGGTTCTATAAAACTATTAGCACATAAACATTTAAGTCCACAATCATTTACAAGTAATTTGATTGATTTTTCTGAAAAAACATGAAAATGCTCAATAAAAAACTCTTCTCTGTCTTTACCGTATTGCGCCGCTTTAACATCTGGAACTTCGATATATATAAGTGAATTGTCTTCAATTATCGATTTTGCTTTAATAATAAATTCCTTTGGTTCTTTAATATGTTCAATAACCTTGTTAAAAGTAATTAAATTATACTTTTTTGGAATTTTTACTTTTAAAAAATCTCCTTGTATTGTTTTAATTCCAATCTCATTTTTTATATGATTAATATTTTGGGGGTCAGGGTCAAGAGCGGTAATGTTCCAGTTTTCTTTTTTTACTCTCCAGGGGAAAATACCTAGACCTGATCCTACATCTAAAACATTTATAATATTTGAATTCAAAATTTTTATACATTTTTTTTTCAAAAATTGGAATCTTCCTTCATTATCAGATTCATTAAACGGAAGGCTTATAATCTTATTAAATTTTTCTAAAAGATTTAAACCATAGGTTTTATTTGTATAAGAGCCTTCATAAAAATTAGTAATTTCAAACTCTGGATCAGAGAACATATGTCCACATTCACAACATTCAAAGAACTCTCTGTAATATTTTTTTTTCTCAATGTTAAAATCTGTTTCACCTTTTGGTTTGCTTTTGTAAACAAATTTTAATTTCGTTTTAACTGAATGACAAATTTTACAAAGATTCATTTGAAAAAATAAATTAAAAGTTTGTGGATTCTATTTTCGATAAATTTTCTTCATTATCTAAATCACATATTATTTTTAAATTTTCATTTTTAATATATTCATTAAGAAGTTTATTTTTACCTTTTTCCAATAGAAAAATAAAAAATCTATTAGTTTTTAGATTTTTAATTAACAGTGTTTTAAATCCAAAGTTCTTCAATCTCCAATTTATTGAAGGAGTTGCATAATAACCCCAATCCTTTTTTGCAACATCGAATTCCATATTGTCATTATTTTTAAATGTCACTTGTTCATTAGTATCTAATAAAATTTCTCCACAATCTTTCATTTGAAATTTTTTATTATTTCCAACCTCAAACTCTCTTGGCTTTTTTTTAAAAAACGTTTTCAAACTTACTCCAATCTTTTATTCATATTTATTATTTATATATATTTTTCATTATTCCCAATACCAATCATCAATAATAAAATTCGGAATGTACCATTTATTATTTTTTTTTTTCCATATTTTTTTATTTCTAAATGACTCTGCTATCTTAAAAAATTCGCTTTTTCTTATTCCTACAAATTTACAAAATTTTTTTATATCATCACTTGGTGTTTTATTTCCTATTTTTTTTAAAAGATTTATAGCTTGTTCCCTAGAAATTCTTTTATTTCTAATTTCAATAGATAAATTATCAAATACTCTTGTAAAGCCAAACTTATACCATTTCATCCAATGATGAATAGAAATAAAATCATCATCTATATCAGCAAAATCATAGTAACCAGTTCTTACTGAACCTGTGTTAAATAAAAAACCTTTTTTTTGTGCAACCTTTTTTGAATATTTAGGATCCCACGAAAAATAGTATCCCAAAAAAACAGCTGAAAGATTAAAATTTCTCATTTCTTTTTGAGATGGACCAAAATATGCTATTAAACTTTTTTTATCTAATTCTTTGTCTATCCAATCATTAGCAGATGTGCCATGTGTTACACCATATGTTTTGATCCAATTATTATCTAATTTGAAACCAGTATCGTTTTTTTTTTTTGAACCATATTCAAATGCTGAATTTTCTCCCCAAACAACCAAAGGGATTTTAAATCTTGATGCTATTCGTAATGGTATATTAAATAATGCTAAATGCATAGGGATTGCCGTTGAACCTAGTTTTTTAAAAGTCTTTAACATAAATCTTGACTCAATCTTCGGATTTATTTGATAGTCAATATGATCAACACCTAAAGAAATCAGATTACTTAAGTTTTTTGTTCCTATTTCAGTTCTTCCTGGAGTCTTCCATGTTACTGCTAGAGGTTTTAGTCCATATTCAAGACACTTTATGGTTTGCCAAGTACTGTCTTTTCCTCCACTGACTGGAATAATACAATCATATTCTGAAGAAATTAGTTTAACTTTTTTAACCAATTTTCTAAATATTTTTTCTCTATAATCCCAATCTATAACTTTTTTTTTTTCGTGCATTTCACAAGCATTACATTTCCCATTTTTTGGGATAAATAAATTAGGCCTTGTATCTGGTAAAATACATGTCTTACACCAATTCATTATAGAAATTCCTCCAAAAAAATTTTTGTGTTAATGAAATTAAATAAAAATTTTGACTGACTATTTAATAATGAATCTTTTTTTAATAATTTACTGATGTTGTTTTTTTTTACTATTTCGAACACAGGACTATCATTAAGTAATTCATCTTTAACATTATGATCATCAAGATCTAAATAGTCATGAAGTGGAACATTAAATCCAACTTTTCTTGGATTATCTAATATTTTATCAGGTACAATTCCCCTTACACTCTCTCTTAAGACTGACTTTGCTCTACCATTTTGAATTAAAAAATTTGTAGGAATAGTCTGACACCATTCAAATAAACTTTTATCAAGAAAAGGGCTTCTATTTTCCACTGAGTAAAACATTGAATTTAAGTCATCTTCATGAAGAATTACTGGAACACTTTCTTCGAATAATTCATTTGCCATTCTATTTCTAATCATTCTCTTTGAATAAAAGTTTTCTTTAAATTCCTCAAAAAATGGCTCATTCAAAAAATCTGCAAAAATTTTTGAATCTAAATATATATGTTCTCTAGAGTTAGGGTTTTTAATGAAATAAAGAGGATCTCTTAAAAAAGGATTTCTAACTATTGGAAGAATAACTTTTTTCCATTCTCCTAATGCATTTTTAAATCTCTTTTTATCATGTTTGAACATTTCAGCTAAATAAGCATTATGATGATCAAAATACCCACTGAATAGTTCATCTGCTGCCGTTCCACTTATTGATACTTTATAACCTTGATTAGATATTTCTTTCATCAATTGCCACTGTGCATAATAAGTAATTGTAAGTACGGGAGAGTCGTGGTAATTGACCAAAGTCTTAAGATTTGATAAAAAATTTTTTTTTTCTAGACGTACTTCAGTGTGATTTAAATCCAGTTCTTTTACAGCTAAATCAACCATCTCCCTTTCTTCATATCTTTCATCTGTATTCATTATTGTAAATCCATGAACATTGTAATCTAACTCTTTTTTAGCTATGCCAATTAATGCATTTGAATCAATCCCTCCAGACAAACAGAAAGCTATCGGAACATCTGCCCTCAATCTCATTTCAACAGATTTTATTAATTTTTCTTTTGTACCTGCTACAATTTGCTTATAAGAAGAATCTATTTCTTCATCAAATTTTGGAGTCCAATACCTTTGTTCTTTCCATTTACCATTAATATCAAGTTTTCCAATGAATCCTGGCTTAAGTTGATGTATATTTTCAAAAAAAGATTCTTTTGTTTTATAAAGTGATTTATATCCATTCACCAAATACCTTTTTAAATGAGTGTAATTAATTGGTTGTATTTTTCCTAATAATGCAAAAATAAACTTTATTTCTGAACCATAGATAAAATCACCATTAGAATTAAAAAAATAATAAAGTGGTTTCTCTCCAAATCTATCTCTTCCTAAAAAAAGATTTTCATTCTTGTCCATCCATGCAAAAGCAAACATACCCTCACATCTTTCTAATGCGAAAACTCCATCTAAACTCAAAATTTTTGTAAGAACCTCAGTATCACTTTGACTCTTAAAAAAACACCCTTTTTTTTCAAGTTCTAATTTTAATTCTAAATAATTATAGATTTCTCCGTTATAAGATAATATGCATTCATTATCTCTATAAGGTTGGTTTGATCTCTTATCTATATCAATAATTGCAAGTCTAGAGTGTAAAAAATAAGAATATTTGCTATTTTTAGTTTTATATTTCAAAAATGATTTGAAATCTGGACCTCTGTTTTCCATTAAATCCAAACAATTTTTTATATTTTTTTCCTCTATCGGGTTTATTCCAAAATAGCCGGCAATACCACACATAACAATTACTCTAAAATACTAGTTTTAATTTTTTCACCAGCTTTAAGATTCTTTAGTAATCTTTTACCAACTATTTTTTTTTCTGTTCCAGGCGGTATTCCGTTTCCAGGACGCAAGCAAATTAAATTTTCAGCACTCAATTTATCTCCTTTTTTCATATCTATTGCTACACAAATAGACCTTCTTGCGACTTTAAAGGTTAATTTTTCACATTCTTGAATTTTTTTTTCTCCATTCCCCAATAATAAGTTAGCGTTTTTTAATCTTTCTGCGAGTTCCTTAAACTCTTCTGGTTCAGCTGATAATTTATGATCTCTGAATTCTGAGTAATTTTTTGATAAAGTAAAATGTTTCTCAATTACTCTTGCACCAAGACCAACAGATAAAACTGCAGCTTCAATTCCAATCGTATGATCCGAGTAACCTACGGTAAAACCTAGAGATGACAAAGTTTTTATGGTAGCTAAATTTGCAAACTGTTCTTTTGTTGGATAAGAAGAAACACATTGAAGTAGAACAAGCTCAGGATTTTTTTTTATTTTTTTACAAACTTCTTTAATTTTTTTTACAGTGAAAGATATTTCTTTCATATTTGTCATGCCTGTTGATAATAATATTGGTTTTTTTTTTTTGGCTATACATTCTATTAATTTGAAATAGTTGTTATCACTTGAAGCAATTTTATAAGCTGGTACTAATGAATCTAAAAACTCTACAGCTTCAATACTAAAAGGAGTTGATAAAAAAATAACCTTATTCTTGTCGGCAACCTTCTTTAGTCGGAAATGATCCTCATATGATATTTGGAATTTTTTTAGTTGTTTTATTCTATTTGTTTCTTTTGGAGATACCAATTTATATGGATCAATGGATTGAAACTTTACAGCATTAGCACCTGATTTGGCGGCTCTATAAATTAATTCCTCTGCTACATCTAAATTACCTTCATGATTATTACCAATTTCTGCTATAAGCAGAACATTTTTTTTAATATCAAATCCACCAATTTTCAAATCTGATTCCTTATGGGCTTATGATAATGTAAAATAAATTGTGAAGAGATAATTTTTAATCCAAGCGATTGGTAGAGTTTTATAGAAGGAATATTGAGTAGTTGAGTTCCGACGACTAATTTTTGTTTGTTTGTTTTATTAAAATTTAATTTATTTTTAGCAAAGTGAATCATCATTTTTGCTATACCTTTTTTATGAAAATTTCTGTCAACACAAATAAGATCGATTATCAAGTTCATATTCATGTTATTCATCAATAACAAAAATCCACAAATTTTTTTTTCCATTTCTGCAACAATCATTTCATCACCTCTATTTCCTAAAAAAAAATTTTTTACCCAGCAAGCTTTAAGCTTATTGGCAACTGAGTTGGGGATCATTGGATCTAAATGAAAACGTGAATATAAAAAATTCTTCATTGCAATTTTACAAAGTTCGTTTTCATCTTCCTTTTCTGCAAAGCGAATTCTTATTTTTCTATTTTTTTTCGATTTATTTTTTAAGTTTCCTTTAAATTGTAGTGCTGTATCAATTGGTATAAAACCAATTTCACATAATTTAGAAACTAACTTTAAATCTTTTATTGAGACCTTTGCGTATAAAAAAGTTAAATTCTGTTTTTTTATTTTGTTTGAGGTTTTATTTCTTTTCACAATTTGACCAGATTTATAACCTAAAACTTCAGAAAGCCATATATCTGGTTTAACTTGATAGTTAAGAGAAAGTATTTTTTTTTCAATCATTATTGATTTAAAATTTGAAAAAATTTTTATACCAATTTATATAATTTTTGAAGCCTTTTTCTATTGGAAAATTTGGATTATAACCTAAAATTTTTTTAGCTTTACTTATATCCAAAGTACCTCGCTCAGGCATCAAATTATCTCTTGGATTTATTTTAATTTTTACCTCAGGAAAGTTCTCTAGGACAATTTTTGATAAATCATTAATTGATCTTGCTTCACCAAATGTAAGATTAAAAATTTGATTTTTTGATTCCTGTTTTACTAAACAAAGCATTAATCCCTGACATAAATCATCAATGTAAGTAAAGTCTAATTTATCTGATCCGTTTCCATTAATATTCAACTCCTCTCCCTTTATTGCATTCTCGATAAATGCTTGTCCAACTCTGCGACTAACACAACGCTCTCCATAAAGTGCAGATGGTCTAATTATTGTATAAGGAAGATCAAAAACCTGGTTGTAGGCTATCACTAATTTTTCTGCTCCATATTTTAAAGCACCATAAATACCTAAAGGTTCACATAAACTTGTTTCAGAAACAGAATCCTCAGTAAAGTTACCATAAACCATAGACGAAGATAAAAAAATAAAGTGTGGTTTTTTATCCTTTACAGAGTCAAGAGAATTTTCAAGGGTTCTCATACTATGATCAAAAGTACTAAATGGATCTTTATTAGACCTATTAGCATGCGCTACAGCAGCTAGATGAAATACAGCATCTGGTTTAATAGCATTTAATGATGGAGACAAACTGTGGTAGTCTCTTGCATCTAGAACAGAAAGAGGTATGTTTTCTTTTCTAATTAATTCTAGCCTTGAGTTTATAAAATTTAAGTACAACTCTTTTCTGGCATCTAACCCAGAGTTATTGGAAAATGCACCTAAGTTATTTACCTGAAGACCATCAATAATAAAAGGGATTGCATGATTTTGTTTTAATTTAAGTGCTAAATTATGGCCTATAAATCCAGCTCCACCAATTATTGCAATTCTTTTACCTGAAAGATATTTTTTAAAATCCATTATTTTTCCTTAAAGATGATATTTTTTAAACAATTTGAAATATAAAGCATATCCTCGGAGTCTAAATGAGGACCTACAGGAAGCGCAATAGAATTCATACTTATTTCTAAGGCATTTGGATAATGGTTTTTTTTCAAATTATACTTTTGTCTATAATACTTAAAATTTGGTATTGGACCAGGATAATAGATACTTGTTCCAATACCAAATTCTTTTAACTTTTTCATTACTTCAAATCTTTGTTTTGCCAACTTACTATTTAAAACAATAATTAAGCAATAATTTGCGTGTTCTTTAATTTCATTACCATCTTCTAAACATCTAATTTCTTCAAATTCATTAAGATTTTTTCTAAGAATTTGCGAATTTTTTTTCCTTTTTCTTAGAAAACCTTTTAATTTTTTTAATTGTTCTATACCAATTGATGCTTGAATTTCGTTCATACGAAAGTTGTAACCTAATATGTCCACGTCATACAATCCCTGTGTTCTTCTTTCACCTACCATTTTGTCATAACCGAAAGCTTTTAGTCTCATAGCTGCCTTAAATAGCTTTTCGTTCTTTGTGACTAACATACCACCTTCTGCGGTTGTAATATGCTTTACTGGATAGAATGAGAAAGACCCTACATCACCAAGCAAACCAACATGCATATTATTATATTTTGCACCAAGTGCTAATGCAGCATCCTCTACTACAAATAAATTATTCTTTTTTGCTATTTTGATGATTGGACGCATATCAACTGGTAATCCAGCAAAATGAACAAGTCCAATAGCTTTAGTTCTATTCGTGATTCTATCTTGAATTTGAGTAATATCGATGTTCCCTGTTTTCTTTTCAACATCAACAAATATTGGTTTAGCACCTGTATATTCTACAGCATGTGCTGTTGCAACGTGACTTTGTGCAGGTACAATTACTTCATCTCCTTCACCTATTCCAAAATACATATAAGATAAATGCAATCCTGCTGTACAAGAGTTAAGAGAAACACAAAACTTTCCCCCAATAAAATTTCCAAATTTTTCTTCAAATTTTTTTGCTTTTGGACCATGAACTAACTGTGGACTACTCATAACATTTCTTACGGCTTTGTGTTCAAATTCATCTATCAATGGCATTCCAAATGGGATTTTTTTCTTTTTCATCTTAATAAAATTTAACTTTCTGAGGTTTTTTTGTCGTCAATGATTTATCTATAGCAATACATGTTGACATTACTCTAAAAACTGTTTCTTTATCTACAATTGCATCAGACACTCCGTTTATTGAGTCAACAAAACTAGGAATTAAATCACTTTTTTGTAGACCTGGATATTTAGATTCTAAATTTGTTGGAGATTTTTGAGGGTCACGACTTTCATAAAAAAATCCATTTGACACATCATTAACAAAAGTTGCCTTAGTTCCATAAACTACGATTTTATGAGAATGAGGATAAACACAACCAAAATTAGCAGAAATTTTTCCTATCACACCATTTTCAAAACGGACCAAAGAAGTGACCATATCGTTGTACTTAAATCGAGAATTTCTACTACAAATATTATTTCCTAACGCATAAACTTCGATTATAGGAGAATTAACATACCACAAAAGAAGATCTACTAAATGAATACCACCACCCAAAATAACAGAGTAATTTTTTACATTACTCCTCCAACCTTGAGTAATTTTATGTAACCTTCCATAATTGTAATCACCTTCAACAGAAAAAATCTGTCCAAATTTTTTTGATCTAATTTTTTTATGAATCTCTCTAAATCGTTCACTCATTCTGAGTATAGTATTTGTTGATAATTTAATACTTGGTTTTTTTTTTGTTGCTAGTCTAATCTCCTTTAGCTCTTTCTCATTCATACATAAAGGCTTTTCACAAAATACATGTTTATTTGAGTTAATTGAATCAATAACTTGATTAAAATGATCTTGATCATAAGATGCAATTGATACAATATCAATTTCATCAGAATTAGTTATTGATTTTGAATTTTTAAAAATCTTACAATGTGAATGTTTTTTTTGAGCCTCCTTTCTTTTTTCTGGATCTTTATCACAAATAGCTACCACATCAACCCCAGAATTTTCAAAACCACGAATATGTTGTTCTCCAACCCCAAAACCTATAATTCCAACTTTTAATCTCATTTTTAATAAATTTTAGAATTCACCAATTTTCAACTATATCATTAATTTTGATATCTTCAGGAAGACTTTTATTATTTTTTTTTAAAAAATTAACAAAACGATCAAAATCAGCATGCGTATCAATAGATAATTTTAAATTTTTGTGAGAATATTTACATTCAAAATTTTCAATATTAAATCTTTTATTATTTTTATAAAAAAAACTTGTTACATGTTCTTTATCTTCTTTGGATAATAACGATTCATCTACCTTAAGAAATGTTTTCGATTTTATAATTTCAACAGATTGACCACTCGGAAAAGTTCTTGGAAAAACATTTGTTAGGATATCATAATCATTTTTCCTAAATTTATTTACCATTTTATCAATTAGAAAAGGATCAATTAAAGGACTATCTCCTGAAATTCTTACAAACGCATCATAACTATTAAATTTTAAGAAACTTTTAAATCTTTTGAAAACATTTTCTAATGAGCATGAAAAAGATTTATAACTTTTTGATTCACAAAAGTTTATAATCCTTAGATCCTCGGAATTATTAGAGGTCAAAACATAAATAGAATGAAATAACTTTGTTTTTTGTAATCTTTTTATTGTGTGCTCTAATATTGGTGTGCCAGCAACTTCTTTTAAAACTTTTCCAGGTAATCTTTCTGAAGAATATCTGGCTTGTATTGCTAAACAAATTTTATTTTTTAATAATTTTTTAATTTTCAATTGTATATAATTTTTGCTAATACCTGAGATTTAATATATGTATTTAGTAAATCTGTCTAAATGAAACCTTATATTAGCGCCAAATTTCAAATCACATAAGTTTTTTGGACTTACTTTTTTAAACTCTCTTAGAAGGTTACAAAAACTAATTATTCTATCATCACATAAAGGAAATGAAGAGTCCTCACTAATAATTTCTTCAATAACTCCATTCCTCTTAATTGTCATATTTTTGTCTAATGGAGTAAAAGGAGAAAAATAATTAATTACTATATTTCTAATTTCTCCAAAAATTTCAATTGAATGCTTATTTTCACTTTCGATATTTTTTTTTATTTTTATGTCTACATCAATAGTTTCTTCAAAAAAAACTTTACAATCAATTTCTTCTTGAAGAGTATCACTCACTTTTTTTCTAAAATATCCAAATTTTCCAATTTCTAAATCTTTGTTATCAGTTAAGAAGAAAAGGTAATCCAAAACATGACAAAATACATCATCTACAATATTGCCACCATTATTTTTACTCTTTTTCCAAGATGCCTTATTTTTTGATGAAAAAGTCCAATATATATTAATTTTTTTTAATGAACCTATTTGACCATCCTCAATTTTTTTTTTTAAAATACTCAGCAATTTTTCACTCCTAAATAGATAGTTTACAAATGCTTTTTCTGAATAATTAAAATCTAAATTCTTCAACTCTTTAAAACATAGCCCAAAAGGTTTTTCACAAAGAATATTTTTTTTATTTTGTAGAGACTTTTTAACCAAAGTCGCGTGGAACTTTGGAGGTGTTACAATATCAATAAGATCAATTTCTTGTGATTGTATTAATTGATTTGGATCATCATATATTTCACAATCTAATTTAATTGTTTTTTTTAATCTTTTTGCATTTATAATATTTTTAGAACACAATGCTACTATTTCAAATCCACTAGTCTTTTGTAAAGATGGTATATGAACTCTTGAAGCAAAGTTTAAACCTATAAGACCAACTCTTAAATCCTTCATATAATTTTAATTTTTGGAAGAGGGATTAAAACTTTGGACTTCAATCCTTTTTTTCTTAATATCTTTATTATTTCTTTGTGATAATGCCATGATAAAATTATTGTAAGCTCAGGTTGATCATTAAGCATAACTTTTTCATCAATGATTGGTATTTTCATTCCAGGTAGAAATTTATTTAATTTTAGTGATGTTTTTTGTTCAGCAATATAATCTATTTTTTCTGAATTTATCTCACAATAATTTAAAAAGGTACTACATCTTCCAGGGCACCCAATTCCAACAACCTTTTTACCTTTGCTTTTATATCGGTCTATAATGTTAACTATTTCTTTTCTGTTTGCGACAACATTTTTTCTAAAATCGTTCAACCTTTGATTAGATTTATCGAAAAATTTTTTTTCCTGATTTAAGCAATCCGTAACAGATTTCTTAATTCTGTATTCACCCTTATTTCCCGTGTAAACTCTGATAGAACCTCCATAATTTTTTATGAGCTCAACATCAAAGACCTCTAAATCATAATATTTGAAAAGTTGAATTAGAGAATGTAGTGAATAGTACTTAAGATGCTCATGATAAATTGAATCGTATTGAACGGTTTTAATCAAATCAACCAAATAGTGTGACTCGGAAATGAACACTCCTTTTTGGTCTATTATAATTTTGATTCCCTCGATCAGGGAGCATAGATTAGGAACATGCGCAAACACATTTGTTGCAGTAACCACTTTCGCAGGCCCATAAGATAAACGTATTTTTTTAGCAATCAAAATATCAAAAAAAGCTTGAATAGTCTCTATGCCGTCTTCGTTAGCAATTTTTGCAATATTTGTAGGTTCAATTCCTAAGACTTTAAAATTAAACCTTTTGAATCCCTTCAAAAGGGTACCGTCATTTGAACCAATGTCAATACACAGGGAGTTGGAAGAAAATTTAAGCTTTTTTTTTGCCATTTCAGAAGTTGAATATAACTTCTCAACTAAAGTTTTTGTAATTCCACTTCTATAGGGATATTTTTTAAAAAAAAGTTTTTTTGGTGGTACAACATAATCAATTTGACCAAGAAAACAGTTTTTGCAAAATAAAAAATTCAGTGGATATTTAAATTCTCTTTGATTTTTTTTGTCAAGAATTGAATCGCACGGAGGCTGGTTTCCTAAATCAATAATTTTCATTAATTTCTTATTTCCACAAATCTGACATTTCTTTATATGTCCTGATTTAAGGTTATGGTTATTTTTATTTATTGATAAATTTTTCAAAAATCTTTCCTGCTGTTTCTGGAAAATGCTTTTCTTTATAAATGATTTTTGCATTTTTTATTATTTTTGCTCTGAGTATATTATTTTCAGAACATAATATCATTTTTTTGACAAATTCTTCTGGAGTATTGGCTAAAAATGCGGTTTCTTTGTCAATTAAAAATGGATTTCCATTCTTACAACTAATATCTGCAATTATTGGTAGACCAGACGCCATACAAGTTATTAAACGACACCTATTTCCAACTGGAATACTACCCGGAAAAATTATTGCTACGGACCTGTTAAACAAAATTTCAAGTTTATCTATAAAACCATAAAAGAAAATTTCAGGAAATTTTTTTAATTCAATTTTTTGCAAAAAACTTTTTTTGTAATTTGATCCAGCAATGTTAATCCTAAATTTTCTTTCTCCTATTTCTTTTTTTAATATAGGATAAATATTATTAAATAATTCTGATATTGCTGATTTTGAACCCAAACCAGCCAAATTACCAAAAAATACAAATTCTGGGATTTGTTGTTTAATCTTTTCTTTTAAAGAAAATGATATCGGCCAGGGGTATGGTAGAAACTTTGAGTTTATTCCAATCTTTTTTAAATGTTTCTCTGACGATTTAGATGAAACAATAACTTTATCCATCGGTTTGAGATATTTAATATATTTTTTTTTAAATAAATAATTTTGATAAAAAATATATATACTTTGCCTAATAAGAAAAAAGTTTGATTTAAAATTCATATAAAAATTATAAAAATTTGTTTGGAATCTTAAATCTCCTAGCCATACAATTTTTTTAACTTTTTTTATATTATAACATTGTGATACAGCCACAATATCAAATGCAACAACCATATCTATATTAAATTTTTTTAATAATTTTGAAATTTCTTTTGAATAGTTCATTTTATTTATTAGTGAAAACTTATTTGGTACCAAGTGATCTTTTTTTTTTAAATAGAAAGTTCTCCATTTTGTAGCTGGTTGTTTTCTCAAATTATCTGTAAATGCAATATTAAAAATATCATAATTATTTTTATTAAAATAATTAATATATTCATAGTACAATCTAATACTTGCCCTGCCAGTTTTTACAATTGGGGCTTCCGTTATAAAACAAATTTTTTTCTTTTTTATAATTTTATTAATCTTTGTTTAAATAGAAATCATGCATTGAGTCGTTTAGTCTACCAAGCGAGGGGGCATCTAAATAAAACAAGTTTTGGTCATTTTCTTTATCATAATAATATAGCCAGTTTCTTTTAAAGTTTTCTGATAAAAATTGAGCATTAGCGGTTCTTCCGTCTAAAACAATTATAGTTCCTGGTATTAAAAAATATTCAATTTTTAAAACATCACATATAATAGGCATCAAATCCTTATTTGTATAAGATATATTTTTTATCTTTCCCTTTACATTAAAGATATCAGGACCGTCAATGTAAATGAAATCTGGATTACAATTTGGTAAAGAATCGTATTCAATGCAAAATTTATTTTCATACAAGCATAATCTACAATCTGAATGATGAAACTTAGTATTAGTAACTTTTGAATTTTTATAAAATTCAATTAATCTTTTTTTCGAAATATTTAAAAATTTTTTCTCGTTATCTACTGTGAATACTTTAAAAGGGAAAGATCTTCTTAAATTATAAATTTTACTACCAAACTTATTTTCAAGCGTTTTCATAGCAATTGAAAAAATTAAAGTTGACCAACCAGAACCAAATTCCAACACCGTTGTTCTTTTATTTAAAATAATAAATTGAAAAATTCTATAGAGATCTTTTATTTGAGGTTTGTAGGCGTTTGGTTGGTGCATTGAATTTGGATCTATTTCTTTTTTTTCAACTTTATCAAGCTCTTTAATAAAGTTTGTGTAAAAGATTTCATCATTAAAGATTTTTTTTAGTTCCAAAAGAATCTTTCTATTATCCTTAATAGACTTTGGAAAGATAATTTTTTTTTTTAAAGTCTCATAAATTTTTGACATAGCTACCGCAGTCCAAGTGAATAACACTTAGTTAATACTTAATTATTAAAACCTTAAATTAAGACTTCAATATCTTCATTTAAAACTTTCGTTTTAATACTTGTCATTAATAAATCAATCAAGACAAAAGAACGCTTTTCATCAATATGTTCAGAAAAAATTGCATTCCATCCCGAAAGTTTTTTGCTTAAAATTTTTACTTTGTCTCCTTTTTTTAATGGTAGCATGTTACATATTTCATCATCATTACACTTGAATTTAATGTTATTAAGAATTTCTATTGGAAGTTCATAAATTTTTTCACCAAATTTTAAAATTTTTTTAACTCCAAAAGTAGAATTAATTTTTAACCAGTTTTGATCATTTTTTAATTTAACAAAAATATATCCTGGAAATAGCGGTTTAATAAGTTTTTTCATCTTGTTAAATGAGTTTACTGATTTAATAACTTTTGGACAAAAAACCTCATACCCTTGTCGAGTAAGGTTGGTTTTGGCCTTAAATTCATTATTACTTTTTGTTTGTACAACTATCCAACTCATGTTAACTCAACAATAAAAAATCAGGTTTAACGAGATGTCTATTTTTTGGAATTTTTGTCATAAAATTAGAAATACCTTTTTGCGAGGATAAAACAAAAAAAACCTTTTGTTTAAGATTTAAAAACTCATTAATATTTGTTTTGATTGGAATATCGCAAAATTTTTTTTTTTTTAAATTTGATTCTGCAATATAATCAATTTTTACCTCTGTTATTTTCGCTGCTAGTATAGCTATCTCAGTAAACTCACTTATTCCAATCAAGATAATTTTAGAAGGTTTTTGTTTTTTAATTTTATAAAATTCTTTTTCGTATTGGTTCCTTATTTTATTATAAAAATCAAGAGAGGAGGTTATGAACTCTGTGGTTAATTTTGCCTTTTCGACTAGTCCTCTTGGAGTTATGTAATAGAAGTACCTTTTCATTGGTGCTTGAGACAATTTGAGAAAACCTTTACTTAAAAATTTTTTTATCAAAGCATTCGACAAACCAAGTGCAATATTAAGTTCTTTGGAAATTGAGCGCTGTGAGTGATTTTTGTTTTTTTCAATTTGATTAAACAGCTTTAATTCTATTTCAGTATTTTTATTGTAATTTTTGTTCATTGTATGAACATTATAACGTTCACATCATGAACTACAAGCAATATTTTTCTTTAATAAAAAGAATAATACTTATTTAAAGTTTTAGTATTATCAAACTTGATCTTACAAATTTTTATAGAGTTTTTTCTGAAAGCATTGATATTCATATTTAACATACTTTCAATTGCTTTTTTCATTAGAACTATATCAAATGCTGGAATTAAAAAACCATTATTTTTAAAAAATTCATTATTACCTCCTACATCATATGCAATGATTGGAAGGCCTAAAGAAATTGATTCTAGTAAAAAGTTTGAAGACCCCTCTTCGCTTGAAGTACTAATTGCAAAATCAATTTTTTCATAAAACTTTTGGATATTTTTATTAGCTTCAAAGAAAATAATTTTTTTTTCCAGCCCAAGATTTTTCACCTTATCTATAATAATGTTTTTAAATCCTTTGACGTTAGCCCCAATAAGAATTAATTTCCATTTTTTTTTAGTTGTGATCATTGAACATATGTCCAGTAACATTAGGTGATTTTTATAAGGTATAAAATTTGCTACGTATCCAAAAACACAAACAGGCCTAGATTTATTTTTTTTATAATTGAAATTTTTTAATTCAGGAAGAAAATTTGGTATAACATTTATTTTGTGATTCGGCACTCCTTCATCCATTACAAGTTGTTTTTTTATGGAAACTGAATTGGTTAAAATTATATTCATCCTTTTATGTAGAATCTTTTCCAAGAATAATGAAATGAATAAATATTTTCTATGATAATTATTAAGTGACCTTCTACTCATAATTTTTTTTTTTTTTGAAAAAAAAGTTAGTAATCCTGCTATTAAATAAGACTTAGGTAAAAAAAAATGATAGATATCTGTCTTATTTAAAATTAAAAAAAAAATAAGTTCAATTATAGATAAATACTTATTCGTACCACATTTAACAGAAATTCCTAATTTTCTGTAATCACTTTCCAATGAACCTTTAAGAAAAGAAAAAACTTGAATTTTATAACTTTTTCTTATTCTTTTAATTAAGTACAATAATTGTTTTTCAGTTCCACCAATTTCCAAACTATTCAAAATATATGTTATTCTTTTCATTCTTCAATCCTCCCAGTAATCGTACCAAATTTGAAAGACTAGGAAATTCCATAATAGAAATTGCCAATTTCTTTTTTTACTTTTGTGCTCTAACCACAATTTTTTATAAAAGTCGGTCCTAAAAATCTTTTGTTTTTCTATTTTTGTTGAATTTAAATAATATTCAATTTTTTCACTAAAACTGTCAATTAAAAGCCTCCCAAGTGGTATTCCAAACCCCATTTTTGGTCTATCTATCATTTGGTTGGGTAAGAATTTTTTTAAAACTTTTTTCAGTATTACTTTTCCATTACTTTTTTGAATATAATGTTTTTTTTCCATTCTAAATGCATGTTCAATTACTGTATTATCAAGAAAAGGTACTCTGACCTCAAGGGAATTATACATGGAAGCCCTGTCAACTTTTGTTAGAATATCATCTGGAAGATATATTAAAAAATCCAACACCTGCATTCTCCTAACAATATCGCTATAAAGTAATTCATAATCACAATCATGATATTTAACATTCTTCTCTTTATCTAAGTGCAAATAGTTAGATAAATCACTGCAATTACTTATTATTCTTTTTTGGAACGCTGTTTCATCACTATTATCTAGTAAATTAGACAATTTTAAAAGTTTATCTCCAAACTGTCGGCCTCCCATACTATTAGGTAAAATACAACCAAAATTATTCCAAAATGTTGTAGGAAATATTTTTATAATATTTTTTATTATTGTTTTTACTAAATAGGGCTGGCTAAAAATATATCTTTGATATTTTTCTGCGAGGAAATATCTGTAGTAGCCCCCAAACAATTCATCACCTCCATCTCCGGACAATGCTACAGTTACATTTTTTTTTGTAATTTGACTCAAAAGAAATGTAGGTAGTTGTGAAGAGTCTGCAAAAGGCTCGTCGTAAATATCTGGAATTAATTCAACTAAATTATTTAGTTCAGAATAATCAAAATAAACTTCATTGTGATTCATCCCAAGTTGTTTTGAAATTGCTCTTGCATATTTAGCCTCATCAAACTCACTTTCATTAAATCCAATAGTAAATGAACTTATTTTTTTTTTTGAATTCTTTTGTGCCAAAGCAGCAATCAATGAGCTATCTATTCCACCTGAAAGAAAAACTCCCAACGGAACATCTGAAACCATCTGATTTTTCACTGCATTGTTTAAAACATGAAAAGTGTCTCCTGGGTTAGAATTCTTAGTTTTTTTCTCAAGATCTTCAACATTCCAGAATTTTTTTTTCTGAATATTTTTTTTTAAATCAATAATAAAAATTGATCCTGGCTCAAGTTTACTAACACTTTTAAAAATTGAAAACGGAGACGGAATATAGTTTAGTCTAACGTATGTAGATAACGATTCCCTGTCTATAGATAGGCTCGAAAATGATAACTTTTTTATTGCCTTAATTTCAGATGCAAAAGCAAAATTTTGGTTATCGTTATAAATGTATAAAGGTTTTATTCCAACTCTATCTCTTGCTAAAAAAAGTTTTTTGTTTTTTCTATCCCACACTGCTAGAGAAAAAATGCCATTAAGTTTTTTTATAGCATCATTAAAACCGTATAACGAGATTAACTCTAAAATGACTTCCGTATCTGACAATGATTTTAATACAACTCCATTTTGCTGAATTATTTTTCGTAGAGTTTTGAAATTGTAAACCTCACCATTATAGACAATGACGAATCTTTTTGATTTACTCATCATTGGTTGATTGGCGTTGCTGGATAAATCTATGATTGAGAGACGTCTGTGTGAAAGTGCTAATCCATTTGTTACATCTGTCCACACGCCGAAAGAATCTGGTCCTCTTTTAGACAATGAGTTGGCCATAGACAAAGCTTCTTTTTTTAACTTAGAACTAGTCAAGTTTTTTGAAAAACAAATAAATCCGGAAATTCCACACATAAGGTAAAGTTCCTATGAGTTTATTTTAGTTTTGAATAAACATCTATTAATAAATGAAATAATTAAATAAGAATTTTGGTTGCGGGGGCAGGATTTGAACCTGCGACCTTCAGGTTATGAGCCTGACGAGCTACCAGGCTGCTCCACCCCGCGTCGGTAGCAGCTGTGTTTTTAAGGCCCGGCAACGACCTACTCTCCCGTGCCTTAAGACAAAGTACCATCGGCGCTGAAGGTTTTCACGACCGAGTTCGGAATGGAATCGAGTGTTCTCCCTTCGCCATAACCGCCGGACCATAAAATCACAGCAATAATAAGTGTACAAAAAAAGTTTGAGTAATTCAATAAAGTTCATTCGAGTTATTAGTACTAGTAAGCTTAATATGTCACCATACTTCCACACCTAGCCTATCAACGTGGTAATCTTCCACGACTCTCAAGGGATACCTAGTTTTAAGGGAGGCTTCCCGCTTAGATGCTTTCAGCGGTTATCCCGTCCGTACTTAGCTACCCGGCGATGCGACTGGCGTCACAACCGGTACACCAGAGGTACGTCCATCCCGGTCCTCTCGTACTAGGGACAGCTCCTCTCAAGTATCCTACACCCATGGCAGATAGGGACCGAACTGTCTCACGACGTTCTAAACCCAGCTCACGTACCACTTTAAATGGCGAACAGCCATACCCTTGGGACCTGCTCCAGCCCCAGGATGTGATGAGCCGACATCGAGGTGCCAAACACTGCCGTCGATATGGACTCTTGGGCAGTATCAGCCTGTTATCCCCGGCGTACCTTTTATCCGTTGAGCGATGGCCCTTCCACTCAGAACCACCGGATCACTATGACCGACTTTCGTCTCTGCTCGACTTGTCAGTCTCGCAGTCAGGCAGGCTTATGCCATTACACTCTGCAACCGATTTCCAACCGGTTTGAGCCTACCATCGCGCGCCTCCGTTACTCTTTAGGAGGCGACCGCCCCAGTCAAACTACCCACCACGCAGGGTCCCAGCTCCGGCTTCACGGAGCTTGGTTAGATATCAATGAATTGTAGGGTGGTATTTCAAGGACGACTCCACACTAGCTGACGCTAATGCTTCAAAGTCTCCCACCTATCCTACACAACAATTCACTAATACCACTACGAAGCTATAGTAAAGGTGCACGGGGTCTTTCCGTCTAACCACGGGTACTCCGCATCTTCACGGAGAGTTCAATTTCGCTGAGTCAATGTTGGAGACAGTGGGGAAGTCGTTACGCCATTCATGCGGGTCGGAACTTACCCGACAAGGAATTTCGCTACCTTAGGACCGTTATAGTTACGGCCGCCGTTTACCGGGGCTTCAGATCAATGCTTGCACACATCACTTTAACCTTCCGGCACCGGGCAGGCGTCAGACCCTATACTTCGTCTTAAAGACTTTGCAGAGCCCTGTGTTTTTAGTAAACAGTCGCTACCCCCTGGTTTGTGCCCCTTAAAAATGGTTGCCCATCTCTAAGGCTCTCTTATCCCGAAGTTACGAGAGTAATTTGCCGAGTTCCTTCAACATCGTTCTCTCAAACGCCTTAGTATGCTCTACTTATCCACCTGTGTCGGTTTGGGGTACGGTCTAAATGCTAGAGCTATTTCCTGGAATACCTCCATTGCATTTTCAATCCAATAAGAAAATACAAATTTTGATATTCGTCACTACTAGCAGGCCCAGAAATATTAATCTGGTTCCCATCGGCTACGGCTTTCGCCCTCGCCTTAGGGGCCGGCTTACCCTGCGCGGAATAACCTTGCGCAGGAACCCTTGGATATTCGGCGATAGTGTTTCTCGCACTATTAATCGCTACTCATGTCAGAATTCTCGCTTCCGATACCTCCATCATATTTTACAACACGACTTCAACGGCTTACGGAACGCTCCGCTACCACACTTAAAAAGTGTCCACAGTTTCGGTGTATGGCTTTAGCCCCGTTACATCTTCGGTGCGGAAAGACTTAATTAGACCAGTGAGCTGTTACGCTTTCTTTAAAGGAATGGCTGCTTCTAAGCCAACCTCCTGGTTGTATTGGACTTTCTACTCCCTTTCCCACTTAGCCATAACTTGGGGACCTTAACTGGTGGT
>CACCYL010000001.1:0-130000 GCA_902550225.1 uncultured Alphaproteobacteria bacterium | reverse complement strand
CTTTTATTTATTCTCGATTTTTTTCTGCGAGGTCTTCTTTTTTCAATCAATTTTCAATTTAATGAGTTGTTAATATGTTAGATGTTGGAAGTTAGCACTTTGGCTTAAACTTTCAAAGTTTTATTATAATTTAAATCCTACAACTCTGGTTATTCCTTGTAAATCTTTTTCTTTTAAAAAAATTTTATAACCCATTTCCTCAAAGATTTTTTTAACAGAGTTTATCTGTCCAAATCCTATTTCTAAGAGAATGATTCCGTTTTGCTTTAAATGAAATTTTGCATCTGTTGCAATCCTTTCGAAACATCTCAAACCGTTAAAACCGCCATTTAGAGCAATAAGAGGGTCATAAAATTTAACGTCTTTGTCTAAGTCTTTAATGTCAGATGTTTTTATGTATGGTGGATTAGAAATAATCACGTCAAATTTTTCATGAACCTCAGAAAACCAATCGCTTTTTTTTAACTTTAACTTTTTTTCTAAATTAAACTTTTTTATGTTTTTACCTGCGATATCTAAGGCTTTATTGCTGATGTCAACTCCGAGTGCCGATACTTTATTTTTTTTTAAAGAAAGAAGAATTGAAATTATTAGACAACCACTTCCTACCCCGAGCTCTAATAACGAGATTTTCTTATCTTTTATCTTAAAAAGATTTTTTATTGTCAATTCAACAAGCAACTCTGTTTCAGGTCTTGGGTCAAGTACATTTTTATTAACAATAAATTCATTTGAAAAAAACTCTTTTAAACCAAAGATTTTTGAAATTGGTTTTCCCTTAGTTCTCTCAATAAAATTATGTAAGATTGAATTGCTCTGTTTTGATGAGATCTTTTTGTTTTGAAGAGTAATAAATTCTAATTCAGTTTTTTTTAAAGTTTTTTTGATTATTAATCTAGCTTCATCCATAGCATTTTTAACCCCAGATTCTGATAGAATTTTCTTTCCATCATAAATTAAGCTTTTGAGTAAATTATTCATTAGATTTTATTCGGAAAGTTTTTTCATATTCGAATCTGCTTCTAGGCCGACGATAATTTCCCCTAGAAATTCACCATTTAGAATCTGATCTAACTTGTATAGTGTCAAAGATATTCTATGATCAGTAACTCTTCCTTGAGGAAAATTATATGTTCTTATCCTTTCAGACCTATCACCTGTACCTACTTGGGTTTTTCTATCTTGTGCTCTTTCATCCTCCTTTTTTTTTGTTTCAATTTCAAAAATTCTAGATCTTAGAACTTTCAAAGCTTTAGCTTTATTTTTATGTTGTGATTTTTCATCTTGACATTGCGCAACAACTCCTGTCGGCAAGTGTGTTATTCGTACGGCACTATCAGTTGTATTTACTGACTGTCCACCTGGTCCGCTTGATCTAAAAATGTCAATCCGCAAATCTTTATCTAAAACTTCAACATCAATATCGCTTGCTTCTGGAAGAACAGCAACCGTTGCAGCAGATGTATGCACCCTGCCACCAGATTCAGTCTGAGGGACTCTTTGAACTCTATGAGTTCCAGATTCATACTTTAGGTTTCCAAAAACGTCCTTACCGGAAATATTTAAAATTACTTCTTTTACTCCGTTATGATCTGTCTGGCTAATATCCATAATTTCCACTTTCCAGTTCTTAAGCTCAGAGAATTTTGAATACATTCTCAAAAGATCAGACGCAAAAAGTGCGGCTTCCTCTCCCCCGGTTCCTGCACGAATTTCAACAATCGCATTTCTTTTATCAGACTCGTCTTTAGGTATTAAAAGGACTTTTAATTCATTTTCAAGTTTTAATATTTTTCTTTTAAGTATTTCTACCTCTTCTTCTGCTTCTTTTTTTATCTCAATGTCATGCTCTTTAACTAATTCCTGTGCATCTTTTAATTCTTCATGTAACTTAAGAAATTCTTTTGATTTGTCAGCCAATGGTTTAAGGTCAGAATATTCTTTTGATAACTTTGCATATTGATCAAAATTATTGGTATTAACGTTGCTAAGTTTTATTTCAATTTCTGAATATGTTTGCAAAATATTTTGAATTTTTTTAATTTCCATAAATTTTAAAATGATTTTAAAAATTTCTTTAAGATAAATTTGATTTCTTGGTCCTTTGCCTTAACTAATGAATTTACTTTATTTTCAAAAATCATTTTTTGTTCTAAATTTAATTTCAATTTTCTAAAAAATGAATCTAATGAAGTTTTTAGCTCAATGTCAAAAAGCTCGTTATTACTATCCTCGTTAATTATATTATTCTGTATCCATGATGAATATAACTGTTCTAAATCATTTAAATCAAATAAAAAACAATTTGGAATTTGACTAATATCTGTCTTAATGTTCCCTGGAATTCCACAATCTACAAAAAGAATAGGTTTTTGCTTTCTCCTATTAAGAATTTTTTTTACTAAAATTTTATCAATAATCTTTGATTGTGTTTTATATCCAATCATTATTAGATCGAAAGTTTTTAATTTATTAATAAGATCCTCATCTATGTTATTATTTTCTTTGTTTTGGTTAAATACCTTTTCTAGTGGATCTTGAAGAATCAGATATTTATTCAATCCAATATTTTCAAAATTTTGTGCTATGTCAATTGGTAATTTCATATCGCTTATCACTAGAAAATTAACGCTATTCAAGTCACCATAAACCCTTAATAATATCTGTATCGCCGCTTGTGCGATTTGCTTTGGTTTCGAAGAAAAAATATTATTTTTTAATGACACTTTTGCTATTCAAAGAATTTTTTATTCAAAAATTTATCAATGTTACCTAATTCCACAAGCTCTTGAACTCCTGTTGAAAAATCTTTCCACGTAATTTTTTTTAATTTCCATTCATCCTCACCTAAAATGAAACTTCCAGTTGCTCCAATTTTATTTGCTTTTGAAAATTTCTTTTTAAAATTACCTGAGTTTATAAAATGTATTTTTAAAGAACTATTAATTTTTAAGTCAGCAATGATTTTTAAAACCTCTAAGTCAAGTTCCTTATTTGTTGAGAAAAAACAAACTTTATCGTCTCTAGTTTTTAAATCATTCATTTGCATTTCAATTCTTTCAACTCCTGCTGCCCAACCAACCCCAGAAATATCTTTGCCCCCAATGCTAGCAAATAATTGATTATATCTGCCTCCAGCTAAAACTGTATTCTGACTTTTTTTTTCTTCAGTTACATATTCAAATGCAGAGTGGTTATAATAATCAAGACCTCTTACCAAGTATCTGTTGATGTTATAATTAATACTTAATTTTTCCAAACCGTTGATCAGATCTTCAAACATACTTTTCGACTCATAATCTAAAAAATCAATTATATTTGGCGAGTTTTGAACAATTTTTATATCATTTTCTTCTTTTGAATCTAAGACTCTAAGAGGATTTTTCTTTAATCTTTCTTTGCTTAAGTCAGAGAGATGGGAAAAGTTTTCCTGAAGATAATTCTTAAGAGATTCATTGTATTTTTTTCTGCTAATTTCATTACCAAGAGAATTAATTTCTAAAACCAATTTTTTTCTAATTTTCAAATCTTTAAGAAACTCTTCAGCAACAATAATAACTTCAAGATCACTCAATATGTTATTGGCTCCTACATATTCAATCCCGACTTGATGGAACTGCCTTAACCTTCCTGATTGAGGTCTTTCCCTTCTAAACATAGGACCATGATAAAAAAATTTATTTAAATCATTTTCAATAGAATTTGTAATGATAGCTCTTGCAATTGCAGCTGTTCCTTCAGGTCTTAACACTAATTGTTCCTTGCCCTGATCTTCGAAATTATACATTTCTTTAGAAACTATATCGGAGCTCAAACCTAACGACTTCGTAAAGATTTGAATATACTCTAAAATAGGTGTTGAAATCTGTGAAAAATTAAGTGAATTACATAGCTTTTGAAATTTTGCAATTATATGATTATGCAATATAATTTCATTTCCTAAAAGATCTCTGGTACCTTTAACTTTCTTTACTTTTTGCAAGATATTAGACTTTTTTTCCAAGCAATTCTTTTTGCTTTTGTTCACACAACTTTACCAAGTGATCAATCATATCTCCTTCACGAAGTACGTGATGTTTCTCACCATCAATATATATTTGATGACCGCTTTTTCCGCCTGTCAGACCTATATTTGTCTCTCTAGCTTCACCAGGACCATTAACAACACAACCAATTACAGAGAGCGTCATCGGCGTTGTTATGTGTTCCAGTCTCTTTTCAAGCTCTTCTACATTTTTAATGACATTAAAGTTTTGCCTGGCACATGAAGGACAAGATATTACATTCACACCTCTGTGTCTTAAATTCAGGGATTTTAAAATATTAAATCCAACTTTAATTTCTTCAACAGGATCAGCAGATAGTGAAACTCTAATTGTGTCGCCTATTCCTGCCCAGAGAAGCGAACCTAAACCTATCGATGATTTAATTGTTCCGGGCATAAGCCCACCGGCTTCTGTAATACCCAAATGTAAAGGATAGTCACATGTGTCAGATATGCCATAATAAGCTGAGACTGCTAAAAATACGTCAGAAGCCTTACAACTGATTTTGAAATTAAAAAAATCATTATCTTCGAGGATTCTTATATGTTTACTTGCTGATTCCACCATTGCTTCAGGACACGGTTCACCGTATTTCTCTAGTAAGTCTTTTTCCAAACTTCCTGCGTTTACCCCAATTCTTATAGAACATGAATTATCTTTGGCGGCTTTTATTACTTCCTGAACTTTCAATTCGCTGCCGATATTACCTGGGTTAATTCTTAAACATGCAGCTCCTGATTCTGCAGCCTCAATTGCTCTTTTGTAATGAAAATGAATATCTGCGATTATCGGAATATTTACCTCTTTCACAATACTTTTAAGAGCAATAGTAGATTCTTCATCTGGGCAAGAAACTCTTACTAGATCCGCACCCACTTCCTCTAGCCCTTTAATTTGGTCGATAGTGGCTTTTACATCGGTCGTAAGAGTGTTAGTCATTGACTGCACAGAAATTGGAGCATCACCTCCTATTTCAACATTTCCAACTTTAATCTTTTTTGTTTTTTTTCTTTGTATATCTCTCCAGGGTCTTATACTCATATTTTACAACCTTTTTTTTCTAATTTGGTTTATCTTTTCTTTTAAATAAAAACCATTGTTAACTTCACCAGAATAACCGAATGGAGCAAAAAATTCATCTTTAAAAAAAATTTGGAATCCACCGAGATTTCCAGATTTAATAAAATAATCACTTATTTGTGATTTAAATTCAAAGTCAATTCTATCACCTATGTTAAATAAACCGGATCTTACAAGCGTTTTATCGTCTTTATAAACTTCAATCCAAGTTTCCTCTAGAAAAATTATTTCAAAATAATTCTTATTATCTGTAGTGATTTCCTTTTCATTCAATACTGTTACTAAATCAGTCTCTATAAAGTCTTTGTCATTATTTTCTTTGAAAAACTGTTCCTCTGAGACTATTTCTTTGTTAATTAAAATTTCTACTCTTTTACCTGATCTAGTATTTAGTAAATATATGATTAGCAAAAGAAAACAGAATGAGGACAAAAAAACTAAAAAAATTTTACTAAGTTTTATGGACGGGACTTGTACATATGCAATTTTGGGTTTTTGGTTTGTAATATAATCAGATTGTAGTTTGTCTAGTTCTTCACCAATCTCGGTATTTGTTATTTTTGCAAAAGCCCTTATGAAACCAGTGACTGGAATTTCTTTTTCAATTGTGTCTACTTCACCGGACTCTATTTTCTTAAGAATTTCAACATTAATATTTAATTTTTTTGAAATGCCCTCTAATTTTCTTCTAGAACTTTTTCTAGATTCAGAAATTTTTCTTCCAATTACCTTATAGATTGTCTGTTTTGTTTTATTTTGACTAAAAGTCAGTTCTTCTTCTGTTTTCATCAAGAAATCCTTTGCTCATTTGTTATTTGTTTTTCAGCTTGTTTCACAATTTCGCAAATAATCTCGTTTACAGGCTGTATTTTGTTAACCAAACTTACACTTTGGCCTGCCATAAGCGAACCATTGTCTATGTCTCCCTCTATAACAGCTTTTCTTAGCGAACCCGCCCAGAAATGTTCTATTTGCAATTGGGCTTCCTTAAGTGAAATATTACTGTTATCTAAAAGTTTTATAACCCTTTTTTGTTCTTGAAGAAATTTTTCTGAAGCCTTATTTTCTATCGCTCTAACTGGTATGACTGGAAATCTCTTATCTAGTCTAACAGATATCTGGCAATTTCTTGCTTCAGATTTTATAAATATTTTTTTAAAGTTGTTATGAGCAATTGATTCATTACTACAGACCAATCTCGTACCTATCTGACATCCTGCAGCCCCTAACTCTAGGTATTTTAAAAATATTTCCCCTCTTCCGATTCCACCTGCTACAAAAACTGGAACTTCCATGATTTTAGGAAGAATTTCCTGGACTAAAACATTAATTGAAACTGGTCCGATATGCCCTCCAGCTTCATTTCCTTCCAAAATCAAAGCGTCAACTCCGTAATTAATCATTTTTTTAGCAATTGAGACCGTGGTCGCAAAACACATTGTTTTTATTTTTTTTTTTTTCAAATTTTGAATTTGCCTTAGTTTAGGAAATCCTCCTGCAAAAACAACTAAATCAACTTTTTTTTTAATGCATACCTCAATTAAACCCTCGATATCTGGGTGTAATAAAATTAGATTTACACCAAATGGTTTTCTTGTTTTGGATTTGGTTGCAATAATTTCTTTTTCTAGTTGATCCTTATCCATTGAACCTGCTGCAATGACTCCAAACCCACCTGCATTGCTCGTTGCAGAGACTAAATTGCTCTCTGATATCCATGTCATAGCTCCACCCATAATGGGAAATTCAGCACCTAAGAAATTGGAGCCTTTAAAAAATAATCGTTTTAACTTTTTATTCATAATTATTTATTTACCAAGTCCATAGGCCGAATGAAGTGCTTTAAGAGCAATTTTTTTTTTGGGCAAGTCAATTAAAACACTTATTTTTATTTCTGAAGTTGAAATAACCTGGATATTGATATTTTTTTTTGCCAAGGTTTCAAACATCTTTTGAGCTACACCAACATTACTTTTCATTCCAACACCAACAATTGAGATTTTGCAAATGGAACTGTTTGAATGAATTTTCTTAAACTTTATATCAGAGGATCTTAACTCTTTTAATGATTTTCTTTCATCCTCAACTGGGACTGTAAAAGTCAAACTAGCGAATCTACCATCATCAGTTATATTTTGAACAATCATGTCAACGTTTATATTATTACTTGCTAAAGTACTAAAAATTTTTGCTGCTATTCCAGGTTTATCAGGAATGCCTTTTAATGTTATTTTTGCCTCATTCTCTGACGAAGTGATCCCTGTAACAACTTCTTTTTCAATTTTATTTTCTTCTTTAACAACCATTGTCCCTAACTTTTTATCAAAAGAACTTCTAACATGAATTCTAATACCATATTTCATGGCTAATTCAACTGATCTTGGATGTAATACTTTAGAGCCAAGGGAAGCGAGTTCCAATATTTCATCATATGTTATTGAATCAATTTTATTTGCATCTTTAACAATTCTCGGATCAGAGGTAAAAATACCCTCTACATCTGTATAGATCTCACATGTTTTAAGCCCTAATGCGTAGGAGATTGCTACTGCGGTTGTGTCGGATCCCCCTCTCCCAAGAGTTGTAATTCTATTTTCCTTAGAAATTCCCTGAAATCCTGCAATAACTAAAACTCTATACCTCTCTAAATGATTTTTTAAAACATTTGAATTTATCTTAATAATTCTAGCCTTACTATGGTTCCCGTCTGTCAATATGGGTATTTGCCATCCAAGTAATGACCTTGATTCAATTTTTTTTTTGTTCAATAACGAGCTTATTAGAGCAGATGAGGATTGTTCACCAGTTGAAACAATCACGTCGTATTCAGGATCAGATATTTCATTCTTTATTTTTTTAAACTCCTTTATAAGTTCGTTAGTTACACCACTCATAGCAGAGACAACTAAAATTATTTTTGAGGAGTTGTCTTTAATTCTCTTTTCAACAATTTTTACAACATTTTCTATTCTTTTCAAATTAGCCACCGAGGTGCCACCGAATTTCAAAACATTTATCAACATAAAGAATTATTTTGTATTTAAGAATTTTAATACTACCATATGTAAATATTATAAAATGAAAAGTAAAAATTTTAAAAGCACACCAGATGAAACTTCAAGACTCTTTGATAAGTTATCAGATGAATGGTGGGATGAAAATGGGTCCTTTAAAGCATTGCATTCTTTTAATTTAATTCGATTAGAATATTTAAAAAGAAATAATCTTTATCAATCATTTAATGGTTTAAGTATATTAGATGTTGGATGTGGAGGTGGAATTTTATGTGAACCATTATCAAGATTAGGTGCAGA
Source organism: uncultured Alphaproteobacteria bacterium (assembly GCA_902550225.1). Lineage (GTDB taxonomy): Bacteria > Pseudomonadota > Alphaproteobacteria > Methylaequorales > Methylaequoraceae > Methylaequor. The sequence continues at coordinate 121,560 of CACCYL010000001.1, read as the reverse complement.
AGTAACTGGAATTGATACCAATGAAAAAGCTATAAAGGTAGCAAAAGAACATGCAAGAATTAAAAATCTTAAAATAAACTATATTCACGGTGAACTTTCCAAAATAGAGAAATGTAGTTTTGATATCGTTACCTGTATGGAGGTTCTCGAACATTTAGAAAATATTAACCAAATCATCTCTATTTCAAATGATATTTTAAAAAAAAACGGAGTTTTTTTTGGTTCAACAATTAACAAAACTTTAACTTCATATTTATTAGCAATCCTTTTTGCTGAAAATGTTTTGCAAATCGTTCCAAGAGGAACACATGAATGGAAAAAATTTTTGAAACCGAATTTTGTCAAAAAAAAGTTTCTAGAAAATGGCTTTAATGATTTTCAAATTCAAGGTGTAAACTATAACCCTTTTAAAAATAGGTGGAGTTTTTCAGAAAGAACCTTAATAAACTATATGTTTTTCGCAATCAAATCTTGAAAATAATAGACTAAAAAAGAATCGTTTCTTAGATTTCTAATTCTTTATTAAAAAGTAGTCATAGATGGAATTTTTTTTCTCACATTTTTTACTAACTCAGTGTCAATCTGTGCTTCAATTACATCAATTTGATTTTTTGCTTCTGCAATCACTTTACCCCAAGGATCTACAATAAGAGAGTGACCAAAAGTTTTTCTACCATTCTTATGAACTCCACATTGCGCTGGAGCAAAAACAAAACAACCATTTTCAATGGCTCTAGCTCTTATTAGGGTGTGCCAGTGACTTTTTCCAGTTGTATACGTAAAAGCTGCTGGAATTGAAAAAAAATCCGCGCCTCTTTTGGTTAAATTCTTATATAAGTTTGGAAACCTTAAATCATAGCAAATGCTCATTCCGAGATTCCCCCATGGTAATTTAATAACCTTCAATTTTTTACCTGAGTCATAATTTTTAGACTCAAAATATTTCTCATTCGTACCTAATACGACATCAAAAAGATTCATTTTATCATAATGACTCAAAATTTTACCTTTGTTACAAATTATAAGTGATCTATTTAAAAATCTTTTATTTTTTTTTTTGTATGGAAAAGAACCTAACAAAATATTTGTGTCAAATTCTTTAGCTTTGTTAATAATAAAGTTGAGAAAAATTTGATGCCAATTGTCAAAATAATCATTAATTTTATTTTTTGAATCAGAAAAAATAGAAACACACTCTGGTAGGCAGATAAGATTAAAATTTTTTCTTTTGACTTTAGAAAAAATTTTTTCCAGCATTATAACATTTTCTTCTGGGATATCGCTACTAGTTGTTTGAAAACAAGCAACTCTAAATTTATTCATTAATTAGTCTCATTAGTTCACCATTTTCATAAATCAATTTTAAATCATCATAGCCACCCACATGTTTGTCACCAATAAAGATTTGAGGAACAGTATTTCTCCCATTTGAAATGTTATACATTTCAGTTCTTAAGGATGGTTGATTATCAATAACTTTCTCTTTGAATTTGAGATTAAGGTTTTCAAGTAAACGCTTCGCTGCTATACAGTATGGACAAATATCGGAGGAATAGATTAAAATTTTCTTCATTAATAATTTTTATGACACAAACAAGTTTAATAGATATAAATTCTTTAATTGATTCTAAAAACAAATCAAGTAAAAACTGGTATGAACACAATTTTTTGTTTAATAAAATATCAGAACTATTAGGAGAAAAACTTAAAGAACTTGGAAGTAACTACGATAAAATTTTACTACTTTCATCAGATGCTGGTGAATCACTTGAAAATACAATCAAAGTAAGTTTTTCAAAACTCATCTTCTTATCTCCCTATAGAAACCTGCTCAACAAAAAAAATAATAAGTCAAACAAAATTTTAAAAGTCGAGAGTCACTTTGAAAATTTACCTCTAAAAAATGAAAAATTTGATCTTATTATTAGTAATTTATGTATTAACAGTATAATTGATAAAAAAAAGCATTTAAATGAAATCTATCAATTATTGAAAGTTAATGGTTTACTTGTTTGTAATTTTTTTGGAGAAAGAACAATGTATGAATTAAGAGATTCACTATTCTCGACAGATGAAAAATTGTTTAATGGAGCTTTTATGCGATTACCTATTACTCTAAAAATGGTTGAGATTTCTGATTTATTAGGTCAAGTAGGCTTCGAGGAATTAGTGTCTGAAACAATCAGTTATAAAATATACTATAAAAACATTAGAAAAATATTTGAGGACTTGAAAGGTGTAGGAGAAAATAAAATTCTTAGTGACAGAAAGAAAAGTTTGATGACAAATAATTATTTAAATACCCTAAACAACGAATATAAGAAAAAATTTAGCGATGAAAATGGACTGCGTTTAAGTTGCGATGTAGTTTCTGTGAGTTGTTGGAAAAATAAAATTATTTAAAAAAATTTTAAAACTTTCATTTGATTTTAAAAGGTTACAATTATTTAGTTCATTGGGTAGAATCCATTTCAAAGTTTGCTTTTCTTTATTTTTAATTTTTCCAAACCACCTCAGACAAAGAAAAAAGTGTAAACTAATTTTATGTTCTAGAATCCTATAATGATTTAGATAATAAAGCTTACTAAAATCTAGTCTTATCCCAAGTTCCTCATTAATTTCTCTATCTAAAGCTTCTATTAGACATTCATCTTTTTCTACTTTTCCTCCAGGAAATTCAAAGAAACCTGAGAAATTTTTCGTTTCAGGTCTTGAGGCAATCAATATTTTGTCATTTTTTTTCAAAACACATGCAACAACGTTTTTATATTTTTTAGCTTCTATAGTCAGTGTTGATTGATACGTATTCTTTCGTAAAATCACAAGTCCATGTACTCCATTCATATAAACCTATGTTCAAATCCACTATTATTTCAATTTCTGATTTTTTAAGGTATTTATTTATTAAATTAATATAAGTTAGATTAAGTTTTTTTCCTTTTTGCAAAATTATAAATTTTCCAAATTTTAAAGTTAACTTTTCTGGATCTAGCTTTGCTCCAGATTTTCCAACAGCCATAATAATTCTCCCCCAGTTTGAATCAGAACCAGACATAGCAGTCTTAAAAAGGGGAGAATTAGCTATTGATTTACCAATTTTTTTTGCATCATTGATGCTTTTAGCACCTTTAATTTTTATTTTTAAAAATTTAGATGCACCTTCTCCATCTTTAACAATATATTCTGCTAATTTGCTTGTTAGATTTTCTAAGTGATAAAAAAACTTCTTTCGATTTTCATTATTCAATTTAATTGAATTTTTGTTGTCATTGACAGAAAAAAGTAAAATCATATCGCTTGTCGAGGTGTCGCCGTCTACAGTGATTGAGTTAAAAGTTTTATTAACAATCTCTCGAAATTTTTGCGAACAGTCCTCTCTCTTAAAGTCAATATTTGTAAAAATAAATGCAAGCATTGTTGCCATATTAGGGGCTATCATACCGGAGCCCTTTGCTATACCATTAATTATAATATCCCTTTTTTTAAAAAGAATTTCAGAATGTGTCTTTGGAAATGTATCCGTTGTCGTAATTGCTTTTGCTGCTTCAAGCCAGGAATTACTGCCATTTTGGAGATTAGAGATTAAAAACGGTATTTGTTTAATTATTTTCTTTTCATCTAATGGTTCACCGATAACCCCTGTTGAAGCAATGTAAATATGTTTTTTCGGAACTTTTAATTTGCGTGATATTTCATTTACTATTTTGAGTAAGGAGGATTCTCCAGATTTACCATTGAATACATTTGCATTTCCAGAATTAATAAGAATTACAGAAACTTTTCCGAATTTATGAATTTTTTTATTCCAAACTATCGGTTCTCCCGGGGTTTTTGATTTAGTAAATAAGCCTATTATTTCTCCAGGATAATCTAATTTAATTAAAACCAGATCTTGTTTATTATTTTTTTTTAAACCACAATGTGTACTAGAAACATTAATGCCATCAATAGGGATAACTTTTTTTATTTTTCTAGGGGCTAGTGGAGATATTTTGAAGGTCATAGTTACACAAAAAACAAAATTAATATATCTTTATATCTAAAATTAATATAAATAATAGCATGTTAAATTTTTTGTCAAAAAAAATATTTGGTTCTTCAAATGACCGAGTAATCAAAAAGATTCTTCCTCTAGTTGATAAAGTAAACGAACTAGAAAAAATCTATGAAAAACTTGCGGATGATCAAATCCTAAATAAAACTCAAGAATTAAGGCAACAAGTTAAAAATGGCAAGCCGTTAGACGACATCATTCCAGATGCCTTCTCTAATGTAAGAGAGGCTGCAAAAAGGTCGTTAGGACAGAGACATTATGATGTGCAAATTATTGGAGGAATTGTTCTTCACAGAGGCATGATTGCTGAGATGAAAACTGGAGAAGGAAAAACACTTGTGTCAACCCTCGCGGCATACCTTAATTCGTTACAAAATAATTCAGTTCATATTGTAACCGTAAATGATTATCTCGCCAAAAGAGACAGTGAGTGGATGGGTGTTGTTTATGAAAAATTAGGACTTAAAACAGGTTATATTGTTAATGGAATGGATGAAACCGAGAGAAAAAAGGCATACTCTTCAGACATAACGTATGGCACAAACAACGAGTTTGGATTCGACTACCTAAGAGACAATATGAAATTCTCGAAAGACCAATTAGTGCAAAGCGACTTCAGTTATGCAATTATCGATGAGGTTGATTCAATCTTAATTGATGAAGCTAGAACCCCTCTTATAATTTCAGGGTCTGCAGAACAATCATCTGCTTTGTATAAAATAGTTGATGGAATCATTGCAAGACTTGATTCTCAAGATTATGAAAAAGACGAAAAATCAAAAAGTGTAGTTTTGAAAGACAATGCAATTGAAAAATTGGAGGGATTCTACAAAAAAGAAAAATTATTAACAACTGGAAGTTTATATGACATTAATAACGTTACTCTTCTTCATCATACTAATCAATCTCTTAAGGCTAGGTATATCTTTGAAAAGGATAAAGATTATTTAGTACAAGATAAAAAAGTTTTAATTGTTGATGAATTCACAGGAAGAGCCATGGAAGGTAGAAGATTCTCGGAGGGTTTGCATCAGGCAATTGAAGCTAAGGAAGATTTGGAAGTTCAGGTAGAAAACCAAACTCTTGCTTCAATAACTTATCAAAATTATTTTAGGTTGTATAAAAAATTATCAGGAATGACCGGAACTGCGAAAACTGAGGCAGACGAATTTTTTGATATTTATAAATTAGAAGTTGTTGAAGTGCCAACTAACAAAAACATGATAAGAGTTGATCACGAGGATGAGATTTATAGAACCCTTAATGAAAAATATGATGCAATAGTTAATCTAGTTGAAGAATGTATTAAAAAAAACCAACCATGTTTAGTTGGAACCGTTTCAATAGAAAAATCTGAATCCTTATCTAAGATTTTTAAAAAAAAGGGTATAAACCACCAAGTTCTTAATGCCAAGAACCATCTAAAAGAGGCAGAGATTATAGCTCATGCTGGAAAACCCGGAACAGTTACGATTGCTACTAATATGGCTGGAAGAGGAACTGATATTAAATTAGGTGGAGCTGAAGACTCAGAAAACCTTGAAAAAGAAATGAAAGTTTCGAAAGATTCAGGAGGACTTTATATAATTGGTACCGAACGACATGAATCTAGAAGAATTGACAATCAGTTAAGGGGTCGATCAGGGAGACAAGGTGATCCTGGATCATCAAAATTTTTTCTATCTTTAGAGGATGACCTAATGAGAATTTTTGGTTCTGAAAAACTAGATTCAGTTTTAAAAACACTTGGACTTGCTGATGGTGAAAGCATTCAACATCCGTGGATTACAAAAGCATTAGAGAGGGCGCAGAAAAAAGTCGAGGCGAGAAACTTTGAAATTAGAAAAAGTCTTCTTAGATTTGACGACGTTATGAATGAACAGAGAAAAATAATTTATGACCAAAGAAAAGAAATTATTAATGACAAAGAAATAGATACTCTTGTATTTGATATGAGAGACGCATCCGTAGATGATTTAGTTGATAGGGAAATTTCAGACTTAAACGAACTAAACCCTGAAAAAAAGAAAAAAATAATTGATTACTGTAAGCAAAATCTGAACGTTGATTTAAATTTTGAAAAAATTCTGTCAGCTAATCCACAGATTGAAGACATAAAAAATGAAATCATAAAAATGTCGGACAAAAACATAAACTTAAAAAAGACTCAATATTCTGATGAACTTTTTGCATATGCTCAAAAATCTATTTTATTGCAGATGATAGATAAATGTTGGAAGGAACACCTTCTTTCTCTCGATCATTTAAGACAAGGTATTTCATTGCGAGCCTATGGACAAAAAGACCCATTGAATGAGTATAAACAAGAAGCCTTTATAATGTTTGAAGAAATGATGGAACAAATACGATTTAACATCACAAAAATAATAAGCTTTGTAGAGATTAAAACCGAAGCTTCGACACCTCAAAGTTCTGAGTTACAAGCTTCACAAAATCATGAGAAAGACTGCCTTGAAGCTCAAGGAAATAGCAAAATACCTAGAAATGCGATATGTCCACGTACTGGAAAAAAATATAAGCGTTGTTGTGGTAAAATTTAAGTTTAGTTTATTAAGAATTTCTTTCCAATACAAAGATACTTTTCTTCTCTTTGACTAATTATTTTGTCGGAAGAAACACCATCAAACTGATTGTTTATTCTTAATATACATTCTTTTATTTGGTTGCATATACCAGATACGTCTCTATGAGCTCCTCCTCTTGGTTCTTTTATTATTTCATCAATTACATCTAATTCTAATAAGTCTTGAGCAGTCAGTTTAAGGGATTCAGCTGCTTTTTCAGACTCATGCGCCGATCTCCACAAAATCGAAGCACAACCCTCGGGTGATATAACTGAATAAATTGCATGTTCTAACATAAAGACTTTGTTTCCTGTTGCAAGAGCAACAGCTCCACCAGATCCGCCTTCCCCAATTATAAAAGAAAAAATTGGGGTTTCTACATTTATGGAACACCTAATAGAACTAGCAATTGCTTCTGATTGTCCACGATCTTCTGCTTCAACTCCAGGAAAAGCTCCAGGAGTATCAATAAAAGTTACAACGGGAAGCTTAAATTTGCTTGCAAGATTAAAAAGTCTCTGTGCTTTCCTGTATCCTTCAGGTTTTGCCATACCAAAATTATTCTTGACTCTTGTATCAATATCAATTCCTTTGTCGTTACCAACAACTAGGAACTTTTTATTTTCTATTTTTGCAAGACCACCTTTTATTGAAGCATCGTCTGAATAGAGTCTATCTCCACAAATAACTTCAAACTTATCAAATATTGTATTAACTATTTCATCAAATTTTGGTCTGTCTTGATGCCTGCAGACCTTAACTTTTTGCATAGGTGTTAAATTTTCATATATTTCATCTAACTTTTTATCAAATTTATCTTGAAGTATGGTTAATTCGTTTGCAATATTTTCACTTGTATCTTTCAGATGTCTTAACTCTTCAATTTTAGTTCTGATCTCAAGCAAAGGTTTTTCAAAATCGAGAAAATTTTGCATTTGTTAATTTAGGAACTTTCTATCAGTTTTGCTTTTTGTACTAAAACTTCGGCTTGACGGATTGAGGCAATATCAATTAATCTTCCGTCCAGAGATACAGCGCCTTTCCCTTCTTTTTTGGCAGTTTCCATAGCTTCCAAAATTCTTTTGGCTTGATTGACTTCCTTCTCACTTGGACTCATAACTTCATTGGCTAATTCTATCTGACTAGGATGGATAGCCCACTTTCCTTCACATCCAAGTGTGGCTGACCTATTCGCTTGTGCTTTATATCCGTCAGGATCATTAAAATCACCAAATGGACCATCAATGGGTCTAAGTCCATTTGCTCTCGCTGCAATAACCATTTTGGAAACAGCATGATGCCACATGTCCCCCCAATGCTTATTTCGTGGTTTATCTTCATCAATATCGGTTAGGACATGATAATTCGGATTAGGACCTCCGATTACAGTTGTTTTTGCCTTTGTAGATGCTGCATAATCAGCAACCCCAAAATGAAGAGATTCAAGTCTTCTATTATATGAAGCAATTTCATTTACATTTTGCATTCCTAATGCAGTTTCAATAATCAGTTCGAAGCCAATTTTTTTTTCGAGACCCATAGCATCTTCAACTTGAGTGCACAACATATCAACTGCATAAACGTCTGAGATGGTACCAACTTTTGGAATCATTATAAGATCAAGTTTACCAGGAGCTTTTTCAATTAAATCAACAACATCTCTATACATGAAGTGTGTATCCAATCCATTAATTCTTACTGAAAGTGTTTTGCCTTTCCAGTCAAGGTCATTTAACGCTTCTATTATATTTTTTCTAGCCTGTTCCTTTTCATCAGGTGCAACAGCATCTTCAAGATCTAAAAAGATCACGTCAACTTTGCTGTTTGCAGCCTTCTCAAAAAGTGCTGGATTACTTCCTGGCACAGCTAATTCACTTCTGTTAAGCCTTGGTTGGGCTTGATCAATAATTTTAAAACTCATAATTTCCTCTTATTAATTTATTGTTTTAAGTAAGTTTATTATATAAATAAATCTACAAACACAACTTAAATTTTAATTAATTTAGACATATTTCTTTTAAGACTATGCTTCTCCATGAGAATTTTTCTAAGTTTTTTTGTTTGAATATGGGTGTATATTTGTGTTGTAGAGATATCTTTATGACCTAAAGATTCTTGAATTAATCGTAAATCTACACCCCTATTTAATAAATGCGTTGCAAATGAATGTCTTACTTTGTGCGGTGATAAAAGTTCTTTATCAATAAGGGCTTTTGAGCCAATTTTTTGTAATATTTGAAAAAATCTTATTCTTGTTATATGACCTGATTTTGAGTTTGACGGAAATAGGTAGTTCTTATTAGATTTAGTTTTGTTATCTTGCAGAATATTCAAATACTTTTTTAGTATATTTTGCACTTTCGAAATTAAGGGAACAATTCTTTCTTTTCTGCCTTTATTCAAAATTATAATAAATGAATAGTCATCGGATATATCAGCTAGCTTCAAACTTACCAATTCACTTATTCTTATACCTGTTGCATATAACATCTCAAGCATTAGTGAAAGTCTGATACCCTTATCTGTAGAATCATTATATGACAAATTAATAATTTTCTTTATTTGTTCCTCCGATAAAATCTTTGGTATCGTTCTTTTAAACTTTGGAAATTCAGTTGAATCGAAAAAGTTATATTTAATCAAATTTTTTTCCTCTAAAAAAATAAAAAAATTTTTTAATGAGGACAATTTCCTGCAGTGAGACGCAGTAGAATAGTTTTTGGCTAAAAATTTTACATAATTTTTTATTTTTCCTTCGTCTACATTTTTAATTGTATTTAAGTTTAAAAATTTCTGAAATTGTTGTAAATCATTCTTGTATGACATAAAGGTATTTTTAGAAACATTTTTCTTTGTCAAAATATTTTCCAAATATTTTTCTATGAGATGATTTACTTCCATTTATCTACAGTAAAATCCTACTTGCTAGCTTCTTATACTCATTCTCAAGGCCTAGATTCTTAAGTATTGTTAGCACCGAATAAGTTTCAATTAAATTAAGTTTAGTTAAATTCTTATTATCTACAATTTTAAATAGTAAAGATAATGAATTAAAAAAATCTTTTTCATCTGATAGTTTTGATGCTAAGAAAAAATTTTTAATATCATTAGATTTGATCGAAGTGCTAATTTTTGTTTTTAATAATTTGTCAAAAAGATTTTGATTTATATCTAATTCATCTATTAGCAACATTAATACTTTTTTTGTAAAAGTCGATTCAACTGATTTTGAATCGGTAACTTTTTCCAATTGTTTTTCGAATGAATAATAGTCAAGTTTACTTGTTTGCAAAAATTCTGATATATCAATTGCTAAGTTTCTTACATCACTCTTCGGGCTATTATAAAACTTATTTAGTATACTTTTTGCTTCAATAAATTTTTTCCTAGATTGAAACATCTTTGAAATTAGAATTGTGTCTTCGTGATTTCTCACATATTTATCAAAATCTAGTAAATCTCCAACTAAAAAAGAAATTTCTGAAAGAAGATCATCATTCATTGAAATTTTTATTAATGCAATAATTTTTCTGAATTTTGATTCTGGTTTATTATCTCTAATTATAGATTGATAAAGTAAAGGCCTTGCTCTTACTGGTGACAAAGATTTGTATAAGCTTTCAGCCTTCTGTATTTCCTTTTCATCAAAACTTGACAATCGATATGCTTCCGAAAGCATATCAGCAGTTATTCTACCTTGTTTGACAAGCATCTCAGAACAAAATATTTTCAATTCAGTATCTACCGATGGATTTGATAACACGAAAAGTAATCCACTTGTAGATAGTTTTTCAATTTGCTCAAAATTTGGTGATATATCAACAAATTGGAGTGAAGACATTATTATAGGGTTTAACTCTTTGACCTGATCTAAATTTTTCTTCAAGTCGCTGAACTCAGAAATATCGTTTTCACTCATTAAAGAAAAAGCTAAATCAATAAAAAAAATATCGCCTGGTTGATTTTGTTCTTTTAGTAGTTGAAGTCCAAGTTTTGCTTGATCAAACTTATTATTAATAATACTACAAATTATCATTATTTTTCCAAAAATAGTTGGGTCTTGATTAACCTTTTGTAAAATTTTACATGCTTCAGAGTGTCTGTTTCTTAGTAGGTTACCTTCAATCATTTTCTTTAAAATAAAGCTATTACTCTCAAGTTCAGAAGTTTGAGAGTAAACCAACTCTATCTCATTTAATCTTCCAGTATCAAAGAGCTTGTTAATAAAAATTTCGAAAAGTAATTTATCATCATCGTCATTTATTAAATTTCTATCAAATGTTTTTTTTGAAACCAAAATTTCAAAAATAATTTCCTGAATCAACTCATCAGAAGTATTAATAGGCATTGTTTGTAAAAATAATTCAATTTCTTTAAAAGACTTATTTGAAAAAAAGTTTTTCCATTTAATGTTTTTTTCATCTGCAATGACAAACTCTGAAATGTATTCTTTAGAATTTCTAAAACTATCGTAGTTTTCGAAAACATTTTGATTTGCAAGAACCAACTTACATGAAAAAATTAGAACAAAAAAAAAATTAAACAAATTATTTATTTTCAAGATAAAGCTCACTCTCAATAAGTCTTGGATTAATTATAAAATCTGACGTTCCCAAGTATATTATTAATAAAAAGAAAACTACTGTTAGTGAAATAAAAATCTTAACTATTAACTTGTCCATGTTTATTATATTTTTCAAATAAATTATTATAATATTAACAATAATTCTCCAAAAAAATCTATTATTTATATAAAAACAAATATATGACTTTTAAAAATAAAAATATAATAATAGTTGGCATGACTGGAGCAGGAAAAACAACGATAGGAAAAATTTTATCAAAAGAAATTTCAAGAAATTTTTTCGATATTGATCAGGAGATTGAAAAAGTTTCTAATTTAAAGATCAAAGATTTTTTTAGAATATATGGTGAGTCTGAATTTCGCAAATTAGAAAAGTCCATATTAATCAAATTAATTAATGAAAAAAATAAATTCGTTATTTCACCAGGAGCTGGTATTTTCTGTAACGAAGAATTAAGGGAAATTCTTCTGAAAGAATGTATTTGTGTGTTTCTTAATGCCAAGTTAAGTACTTTGATATCAAGGCTAAAGAAAAATCTATCAAATAGACCAAAGTTAAGTAAAGGGAAACTTGAAGATAACTTAAAACAAATGTATAAGGAAAGAATTAATCATTACAATAAATCTCATTTTTCCATAAATGTAAGTGACACAACAATTTTAGAGGTTGTAAAGAATATTATAGAAACTTTAAAACATTATGAATAGTTTAAATATCTGCAAAGTCTCTTTAGGTACAAACTCTTATAAGATATTTATCGGAAAAGATATTCATAAGTCAATAACTGACTATATTTCAAATTATAAGGATTATTCCAGAACTGTTGTAATTTCAGATAAAAATATCTTGGAAAAAAACCCAACATTATTTAATAATTATTTGAAAAAAAAAATTGAACTTGATCAAATTATATTACCTCAAGGTGAAAAAATTAAAAGTTTTAAATATCTGGAGCTAATTGTAGAAAAAATTCTAAAACTTGGAGTTGATAGAAATACACTTTTAATTTGCATTGGAGGAGGCGTATTAGGTGACTTAGTTGGACTGGCTTCATCTCTTATACTCAGAGGTTTAGATTTTGTTCAAGTACCATCAACCCTTCTCGCGCAAGTTGATAGTTCAGTAGGAGGGAAAACAGGTATAAATTCAAAATATGGCAAAAATCTCATAGGATCTTTCAATCAACCAAAGTCAGTCATTATTTCAACTGACATTTTAAAAACTTTAAATAAAAGAGATATCAATTCAGGGTATGCTGAAATTTTAAAATACTCATTTATAAATGACAAAAATTTTTTTAATTGGTTAGTTAAAAATGGTAAAAAGGTAATTTCACTTCACACGGAAAGTTGTGTTTATGCAATAAAAAAAAGCTGTTCGATAAAATCAAAAATTGTTTCGATAGATGAAAGAGAAAAGGGAATAAGAGAGTTATTAAATTTTGGTCATACTTTTGGGCATGCCATTGAAGCTATTACAGGGTATAAAAATAAAATTAAACATGGAGAGGCTATTTTTATAGGAATGCATTTAGCAATAAAGTTTTCCACTTTATTAAAAATTTGTAAAAAAGATGTCCTTGAAAAATATTCTTATCATCTTAAAAATTTAAAAATTAATTATAAATTAAGTGACTACAATATTAGAATTTCACCAGAGGCTTTTTTACGATATATGAGATTTGATAAAAAAGTAAAAAATAATAAAATTAAGTTAATCCTTATTAAAGACATCGGTTCGCCTATCAGACTTTTTTTAGAGAACGAAAAATTATTATCAAATTTTTTAAAAAATGAATTAAAATAAATTATGGAGTTTTCTTTAGCAGTATTAATAGGTTCTATTATTGGTCTTATTTTTTTATCAGCATTTTTCTCTGGGTCTGAGACATCATTGACCTCAGCGTCTAAGGCAAGAATTCATACTCTAGCAAGATCAGGTAAAAAAAACGCTGGAATTTTTGAAAAAATCTTTAAAGACAAGGAACAATTAATTTGTACAATACTTTTTGCAAATAATCTTGTAAATGTTTTAGCTTCAGCGTTGGCAACAAAAATTCTAATAGAAATAACTGCATCTGAGGGAATCTTTTATGCAACAGTGATAATGACACTAATGATTCTGATTTTTGGTGAATTAATTCCAAAAACCATCGCATTATCTAAAGCTGACCAATTTGCATTAAAGATAGCTCCTTTCATTAGGATAATAATAATATTGCTTTTTCCTTTAACAAAAATTTTAAATTTCATCGTAGGCTTAATATTAAAGATGCTCGGCATAGATTATAAGAATGTTTCTAAAGAAGAAAAACTTGAACAAAGTGAAGAGGAATTACGGGGGGCAATTGATTTACATGGAAAAGATTCAACAGGCAAAGAAGAAAAACAAATGCTGAAGTCAATTTTAGACTTAGACGACATTACAGTCGGATCAATAATGGTTTCACGTAAAGATATTTATAGTTTGCCATCTGATACTTCGTATACAGATTTGATCCTAAAATTAAAAAATTCTCCACATTCAAGAATTCCTATTTGGGAAAAAAACCCAGAAAACATTGTGGGAGTTTTGCATGTTAGAAAATTAATTGGAGAAACCACGTTAGACCAAAAAAAATTTAATATATTAAATTACTGTCAAAAACCCTGGTTTATTCCTGAGTCTACGAAGTTAGACAATCAGTTAATAGCGTTTAAAAGAAGAAAAGAACATTTCTCTATAGTTGTTGATGAATATGGTGAGTTTTTAGGAATTATTACTCTTGAAGACATAATTGAAGAAATTGTTGGAGATATTGACGACGAGCTAGATGATTTAAAACTTTCTAAAAATGAAAACGGTATTAAAGAGACATCAAAAAATCATTTTTTAGTCAATGGTACCGTGAATATTCGTGATCTTAATAAGCAAATTGGAACAGACCTTCCGATTAACAATGCTTCTACAGTAGCAGGGCTTATTCTATATGAAAGTAGAATTATCCCGAAAAAAGGACAAGTTTTTTCTTTCTTTGGATTAAAGTTTAAAATTCTTTCAAAGAAAAATAATCAATTACTTATGCTAAAAATTTCAAAAAATAATTAAAATTTTATCAAATTTGTATTATAATTTACTGGGGAGCATAAATTGATTATTCAAGAAATACTTGAAAAAGTCCTAATTAATCAGAGATTGGTAATTATTGACCACAAATCTTCAGCATATGACGCTGCCGTGACTATGTTAAAGAATAAATGCGGTGCACTACTTGTATGTCAATCTAAAAATAAAAACGATCTTGTCGGTATCATTACTGAAAGAGATATAACCTTTAAGATTATACCTAAAAGTCTTGATCCCAAAGTAACATTAATTTCCAGTATTATGACAAAAAATGTTCAAACTATATCACCAAAAAAAACTCCCATTGATGCAATTCATGTAATGAGGTCTAAAGGATTTAGACACCTTCCAGTAATAGAGAAAAAAAAAATTATAGGTATTTTGTCCATGAGAGATTTGTATGATTATGCAAATACTGAACTGCAGGATTCACTTAAAAAACATCAAGAATTCATGTTTGGAACAGGATATGGTAGTTAATTTACGATTTTGATCCTGAGAGCGTGGACAAAACTTTTCATTTCATTTTCTAAAACCTTGTAAATCCTTCTTTGGCCCTGTAATCTAGTTAAATTATTAAAAACACTTGATTTAATTTCCACATAAAAATGTGAATTGCCTCCTTTTGGACTTTGCGGGTGGTTTTTGTGCAAATGTGATTCATTTTCAACTTTTAAAAAAGATGGCTTGAAGTTAGTGTGGAGTTTTTTGTAAATTGTTGATTCATTCATATATGTTATAATAATTAGAATATGAAAAAAAAAGCAACAGACAGTTATATTTTTTTTGATAAAGCTGACAAGAGAAAATGCGACGAAAAAAATTGTAATGAACCAGGAGAATTTTTCGCACCAAAATCTCCTAATAGCTCTGAAAAGTATTTATTTTGCAGTAAACATATTAAATTGTATAATAAAAGATGGAATTTTTTTGCGGGAAAATCTCAAAATGAAATTTATGAATTTCAAAAAAATGATATTTTTGAGGGAAAACCTACAAAGCCATTTTCCACGGGCTCAGCATCGAAAATAAATTTTGAATTTGATATCATTTTTGACACTCAAAAGCTGAAGTTTAGAAGAAAAAGAAAAGGATTTGAAAATCAAGAAAATTACAGTTTTAATGAACAAATTGAAAATTCATTAATTATATTAAAATTGAAACCTAATTTTAGTGAAAATCAACTCAAAGCCAGATATAAAAAACTAGTAAAAAAATATCACCCTGACGTAAAAAATAATGTAAACAATAAAGAAAAGAAAATGAAAGAAATCAACAAAGCATATAAAATCCTTCAAAAATTACCGAGAAGTAAATGTTATTAGAAAATAATAATTTAAATTTAAATTCACCAAAGCAGGTTGATGCTTCTAAAGTATTTGGGATTTCTAAAAAAATAATGGTACCTTACTTTTCACAAAAATCCGATTTAGTCCCAGAAGTTGATGATGGTTATGTTTTCGATGATGCAACTACTACTTCAATTTTAATGGGTTTCAAATATAATAAGAAAGTATTGATTCAAGGTCTTCATGGAACGGGAAAATCTTCTCACATCGAACAAATATCCGCAAGATTAAATTGGCCTTGTGTAAGAATAAATCTAGACGGACACATAAGCAGATTTGATTTACTTGGAAAAGATGGAATTGTATTGGAAGGAGATAAGCAAGTTACAACGTTCAAAGAGGGACTTCTTCCATGGGCAATTAAGAATCCAGTTGCTTTAGTATTTGATGAATATGACGCAGGTCGACCAGATGTAATGTTTGTAATTCAAAGAGTTTTGGAGGCTGAGGGTAAATTAACACTTTTAGATCAAAATACCATTATCACACCAAACCGCTACTTCAGAATCTTTGGGACATGTAACACCCTTGGGCTTGGAGATACATCTGGCTTATATTATGGGACACAGAATTTAAACCAGGGTCAACTAGACAGATGGAATATTTTTTGTGCTTTAAATTTTCTTAAACCTGAAATCGAGGAAAAAATCATTAAAAATAAAATTAAAAAAAGTACCAAAAAAGTTCACGATTCAATCTCTAAAATGGTTTTGCTAGCAAATTTGGTAAGAGATGCTTTCAAAAGTTCTGAAATCTCAGTAATAATGTCTCCAAGAACCTGTATAATGTGGGCTGAAAATTTTGAAATTTTTGGAGACATTGATCACGCATTTAAACTTTCATTCTTGAATAAATGTGATCTTAATGATCAAAAAATAATAAATGAGTTTTATCAAAGGTGTTTTGGAAGAGAATTGATAACTAATTTTGAGTAAATTATGGAAAATGCAAAAGAAACATCTGCCAAGACAATATCCAAAAATAAAATAAAAAAAATTTCAGAAAAACAAATACTCGTATCTGATGAATCAAAAAAATCAAGTTTTTTTGACAATAAGGTTATTTCCAATAAGCCTTTAAGCAGGGGATGGTACGATATTGCGTCTTTAAATTTTAGATATATTGATTCAAAAACGTTCAATAAATTCTGTCCATCGGATGAGGAAAAAAAAAATTTATTCCAAATTTTTGCAACTACTAGATGTTTGTCATTCGGTTTTAAGGAATTTGTAGGATGTAAAAAAAATATAAAAAAAATTTTACCTGAATTTAGAAATAATTTTTTTCTTAAAAATCAAAACTACAATTCATTTTTGTTTAATTCCTTTCTCAAAGTTTTTCTCAATAAACAAGTGTCTAAAAAAGATATACCTAAAGATTTTTCTAAAATTAGTATTAATGAATTTGAAAAATTAATTAATGTCATTGATGATGAGAATCAATTTTACTCTCACGTAAAAAAAATTATTACATATCTTGAAACTGATGAAGATAATCATACTAATCAAGATCCTGAGGAAAGTTCAAATATAGATACTAATGCCTCACAAAAACAAGAAAAAGAAAAACTCAAGAAGATTCAATTAAAGAAAGTTGATCAAAATAAAGACAAACCAACACCTAATAAATCAGAAAATAATAATTTTAATAATTCCTTTATCAAACATGAATTTAATTACAAAGTATTTACCAAACAATTTGATACTTTTACAAAAGCAGAAAGATTAATTAGTTATTCAGAATTAAAACAATTAAGACAAAGGTTTGATGAAGAATGCAAAGACAATACAAAGCTAATAAATAATCTCGCAAAAAAACTTGAGAAACTTCTTTATTCTCTTGATTTTAGCACCTGGAAATTTGATCAAGATGAGGGATACTTTGATAGTTCTAGATTTTCTCAGTTTATTGCAAACTCCAAAAACTCAAATATTTTTAAATTAGAAAATGAGAATACTGAAAAAAATACAGTGGTATCACTTTTACTAGATAACTCTGGCTCTATGAGAGGAAAACCGATTGTTACATCGGCAATGACAGCTGAAATTATTACAAAGACCTTGGAAAAATGTAGAGTAAATGTTGAAATTCTCGGCTTTACCACTAAAGAATGGAAGGGTGGAAAATCAAAAAAGCTTTGGGAGAAAAAAAATAAAGATCCAAATCCAGGAAGGTTAAATGATCTTCTTCATATCGTATATAAAGATGCAGACACACCATGGAATCAAACAAAACTTAATTTAGGCCTAGTTTTAAAAGATGGACTTTTGAAGGAAAATATTGACGGCGAAGCACTCATTTGGGCCTCAAGTAGATTAAAAAAAAGAAACGAAAAGAAAAAAATTCTAATTGTAATATCTGACGGAGCTCCAGTAGACGATGCTACTCTTTCATCAAATAATTCTAATATTCTTGATAATCATTTAAAGGAGGTAGTATCTGAAATTGAGAAAAAGAAAGCCATAGATATTATTGCTATAGGGATAGGTCACGATGTTTCTAAATATTATAGTAGGGCTTTTACTATTGACGATGTTGAGAAATTGGGTGAAATAATAATAGATAACTTGACAGAAATTTTAAAAGAAAAGAGATAGCTTATTATTTTGAAGACTTAGATACGATAAGTTTTCTTAGCTTTTTTGTTTCCTCAGTAAGTTCAGAGGTTTTAACTTTAATTATGTAGTTGTCAATTCCACCATTTTTTTCAACCGTTTTGATACCACGTGACGAAACTTTGAGTTTAATTTTTTTTCCTAATACTTCAGAGAAAAAGGATACGTTGTGAAGGTTTGGATAAAACCTTCTTTTTGTTTTATTTACTGCATGACTTACATTGTTGCCAGACATTGGTTTTTTCTTTGTAATGCTGCATTTTTTTACCATTATTTTTTGCCTTTTTAACAAATGATTCAATAAAAATTAAGTATTTCTTTTTAAGATAGAATCAAAAATAATCTTTGATGCATTATTAACATCAAAATTATTTTTTTCTACATCTTTAATAATTTTTTTAACTGAATCTTTATATTTTAAATTATTCTCAATATAGTCCTGACTTTGCAGAAAAATATTCCTCCAAATGGCTTTAGTCTGTTGCTGAATCCTAGTTTTGTAAAATGATCCACTGTCTCTTCTTATCTTTTCAAATTTTTTTATAAAGTTCCATATTTTTGTGATGCCAATTGACTCCGTGGATGAACATAGAAAAACTTCCGGTGAGATGTCTTCTCTTATGTTTGAAATCATGTTTTGCGCATTTTTATATTCTAACATTGTTATCTCGGCTGTATTTTTTAAGTTTCCATCCGCTTTGTTTATTATGATAACATCTGCCATCTCAATGATTCCTTTTTTTATTCCTTGTAGTTCGTCTCCACCAGATGGTAACAAAAGGACTAAAAATATATCTACCATATCATAGACGGTTGTTTCTGCCTGACCAACGCCCATAGTCTCAATAAAAATAATATTGAATCCAGCTTCTTCTAAGCATCTTATTGATTCAGAGGTTTTTTTTGCTACTCCCCCAAGATTGCCCTGACTCGGAGAGGGACGTATGAAAGCATTTTTGTTTACAGATAGTTTCATCATCCTTGTTTTATCCCCTAAAATTGAACCTCCTGTTCTCTTTGAAGAGGGATCTATTGCTAAAACTGCAACTTTAAAACCTAGATCTATTAAAGACATTCCAAATGTTTCGATAAATGTAGATTTCCCAACACCTGGAACGCCTGTAATCCCAACTCTTAAAGAATTTTTATTTTGTTTTAATTTGGATAACAGAAAGTCAGCTTGAGCATTGTGAAGTTTGAGTGAAGATTCTACAAGTGTAATGGCTTTTGCAAGGTCTTTTAATTTTCCTTCTCTTATATTTAAAACCATTTTTTTTATTTCTTCTTTATCAATTTCAGAGAGATCTTGAGATGGACTACTACTTAAAAAAAAATCATTCGCATCAACTAATCCGTCTGTTAATTTAAATATTTTATTCAAAATCCTTTTTTCTGGAAGTCTCTCCCCACTTATATATCTTGAGAGAGAAACACTTGAAATTCCGATTTCTTTTGAAAAATTTATGTTTGAAATTTGAAATAATTTTAAATAAGACTTGAGCTTCATAACTTAACCATTTTGGTTAAATTATCACAGTAAATTAATTATTTCAATGGCTGCCTCCTGAATATTTGTACCGGGACCAAATACTTTTGAAACACCTAGGTCATACAAAAATGGATAGTCATCGGGTGGTATCACTCCTCCACAAATAACTTTGATATAACTTGCTTCATTATTTTTCAAAGACTCCATAAGTAAGGGCACTAATGTCTTATGACCAGCAGCGAGTGTTGAAACTCCAATCACGTGTGCGTCATTTTCTATTGCTTGTTTTGCTGCCTCTTCAGGAGTTTGGAATAAAGGCCCTATGTCAACATCAAAACCAAGATCTGAAAAAGCAGTAGCTATTAATTTAGCCCCGCGATCATGTCCATCCTGACCCATTTTAACAACAAGCATTCTCGGTCTTCTACCTTTCTTGTTAACAAATTTACTAAGTTCGTTGTCAATGATATCAATCTTGCCGTCATTTTTTACAGTATTCTTATAGACTCCTGAAATCGTTTTAGTTGAAAGATTGTGTCTTCCAAACACACTTTCCATCGCAGAAGTCATTTCACCGACTGTACATCTATTTTTTGATGCTTCTATACAAATCTCTAAAAGATTTCCATCACTACTTGCAGCATTTTTAATTTTTTCTAGAAAGCTCTCTACGTTCTTTTTATCTCGTGAGTTCTTTAATTTCTGTAATCTAGATACCTGTCTTTTTCTAACTTCCTCATTATCAATTGAGAGAATGTTAATTTCTTGCTTCTCAGTTGGTTTATATTTATTAACTCCAACAATTGTTTCTTCGTTAGAATCTACTCTTGCCTGCCTTTTAGCTGAACTCTCTTCAATTCTCATCTTTGGTATTCCCATTTCAATAGCTTTAACCATTCCACCAACTTCATCAATTTCATTAATTAGCTTTTGTGATTCCTCGACAATACTTGATGTCAAACTTTCAACATAGAAGGATCCAGCCATAGGATCAATAACATTGCAAATTCCAGTCTCTTCAGAAATAATTAACTGGGTGTTTCTTGCAATTCTTGCAGAAAATTTAGTTGGTAAAGCAAGAGCTTCGTCGAAACTATTTGTATGAAGGGATTGCGTTCCTCCCATAACAGCAGCCATTGCTTCAATAGTTGTTCTCACAATATTATTATAAGCATCTTGTTCCATCAGTGAGACACCTGATGTTTGACAGTGCGTTCTTAAGGCCAAACTTCTGTCATTCTTTGGCTTAAACTCTTTTACAATTTTTGACCACATGTATCTTGCAGCTCTCATCTTTGCAATTTCCATAAAAAAATTCATTCCAATTGACCAAAAAAAAGATAGTCTAGGGGCAAATTCATCAATATTTAAACCTCTTTCGAGAGCAGATTTAATGTATTCTTTCCCATCAGCCAAAGTGTATGCTAATTCTTGAACTTGATTCGCACCTGCTTCCTGCATATGGTATCCACTTATAGATATTGAATTAAATTTTGGCATTTTTTTTGATGTATATTCAATAATATCTGCAACAATACGCATGCTTGGTTTTGGAGGAAATATGAATGTATTTCTCACCATAAATTCCTTTAAAATGTCATTTTGAATTGTTCCTGTTAATTTTTCTCTTGGGCAGCCTTGTTCCTCTCCTGAAGCTATAAAACTTGCTAAAACAGGAATAACTGCACCATTCATTGTCATTGAAACACTCATTTGATCAAGAGGAATTCCATCAAAAAGTAGATTCATATCCTCTATTGAATCAATGGCGACACCAGCATTTCCAACGTCCGCTACAACTCTTGGGTGATCAGAATCATATCCCCTATGTGTAGCAAGGTCGAATGCTACAGATAGTCCCATTACACCGTTTTTCAGACCTTCTTTATAAAATTTATTGGATTCCTCAGCAGTGGAAAATCCAGCGTATTGTCTGATAGTCCATGGTCTATTCGTGTACATTGTTGCTCGAGGTCCCCTCGTATAAGGAGGTAGTCCTGGCACACCTATTTCGTGGCTAATTTTCTGTAAATCGTCCTCAGTGTACAAGGGCTTAACTTTTATACCCTCTGGCGTTTCCCAAAAATGGTCTTCGAGGTTTTTATCTCGAAGTTCTCTAGAGGCTTGTTCTTCCCACCCTTTATATAATTTTTTTCTATCCAAATTTACTCTCTTAAAAAGTTAAATGCCTCATTATAAATTTAGGGCAAATTTTTTTTTTTTTTATTAAATCATTTAATTCTTCTTTATCAACACCGTTATGTTTATTTACTTCTCTGTGGATGCCTGAAGTTATTAATAACGAATCTAAATTCTGGAGATTTGCTCCTTTAATATCATTATCCAAGGAATCTCCAATAACTAATATTTTTTCATTTCTTTTCTTCATTATGGAGTATGTAAAATCATAAATTTCACTATACGGTTTACCATAATATTCGACTTTGCCACCAATTTTCTGGTAATATTCTGCAAGTAAACCAGCACAAATCATAAAACTGTCACCTCTTATAACTGTTTTATCAGGATTAGAGCAAATCATTAAAGGATTATAATTTACAAGTTCCTCTAATATTGGCTTGTAATTTTCAAGTGAATCTTTGTCTCCCCAAGGGCCAGTATTTATAATTAAGTCAACCAATTTTGGATTTTTAACCACTTCAACATCTAGTCCTTCAACCAAGTGAAAGTCTCTAGGAGGTCCTATTAAAAAACATCTTACATTTTTCTTACTTTTTAACTTTTGCCATGTTATTTCTCCAGAAGAAACAACATCATCGTATAATTTGTCGCTTAAACCAAAGTCGAATAACTGTTTTTTTATTACACTTGACCTTCTCGGAGCATTGGTAAGAAAGAAGATTGACTTTTTTTCATTTTTTAAAAATTTTAATGTATCTGGAACATTTTCGAATAAATTAACACCATTGTGAATTACTCCCCATAAATCTATAAAAAAGCATTCATATTCACTTTGAATTTCAGATAGATTCTGAATTTGGTTAAATTTAATCATATTTTATATTTTTTCCAATTAAATCACTTACATTTTTTAAACCTTTTCTTTTTAAAGAACAACTTAAATCACTCAGAATTTTGACAACAACATTTGGACCTTGATAAATTAATGAGGTATATAATTGAAGAAGACTTGCGCCCATAGATATTTTTTCAAATGCATCTCTACCAGTTGAAATACCACCAACACCTATTATTATAGTTTTTCCATTAGTTAATTCATACGCACTTCTTATAATTTTGTTTGTTTTTTCTCTCAGTGGAACTCCTGACAAACCACCCTCCTCTCCTAACTTCCACGAATTTTTTACTGGTTTCTTAAATAGATTATCCCTTTGAATCGTAGTGTTGGTTAGAATCAAACCATTTACAAATTCACTTTTTATAACCAACCTACATATATTTTCTAAATTTTTTCTAGATAAATCAGGAGATAATTTTAAAAAGGTTGGCTTTTTTTTTTTAATCTTTGACAGACCATTTAATAACTTTTCAATGTTTCCTTTTTCTTGAATGTCCCTTAGTCCTGGGGTATTCGGGGAAGAAATGTTTATGGTTATATAATCTGAATAAGCTTCAAGTTTTTGATAAAGAAAAAGATAATCTGAAATTAAATCTTTTGAATTTTTATTTTTTCCGATGTTTACTCCCAAAATACTTTTAATTTTTTGAGCTTTTTTTAATTTCTCTAAGAATTCTTCAACACCTCTATTATTAAATCCTAATCTTTGAATTACAGCCTCAATCTCCGGTATTTTAAATACCCTCGGCTTTTGATTTCCATATTGAGGCATAGGTGTAACAGTTCCTAACTCTACAAAACCAAAACCTAAATTCACCGCTCCTTTGATAACTTCAGCATTTTTGTCAAACCCTGCAGCTAATCCAAGTGGATTCCTAAATTCATTACCAAAAACTTTAATTTTTAAATTTTCAAAACTATTATTTTTTTTATAAAGCTGTGTTTTTAGAAAACCAATAAATAGACTATGGAGGAACTCAGGTGGAAGAAAATCGAAAAACTTTGAAAATGTTCTAAAGTTCATTATCGTATTTATTTATAATCTTAATTATAAACCTTGATTCTAACATTCCATAATAATGTGGAAAGATTTCGTCATTTCTGCTTTTTTCCCATTTCAATGAGTCTTCCAAATCTGAAATTTTAAATTTTACAATATAAGTCTGTTCTGTTTTAAAATATTTATTAATTGTTTCTTTAATTTGCTGGTCTGTGCATAAATGAATAAAACCTGAATTAATATCCAGCTCGTTTCCACAAAATAATTTACTTTTTCTGAACTCTTCTAATTCTTCTTTCCTGAATACTCTATAAACATAATTAGAAAGATTATCCATCTAATTAACTTTATCCTTTAATAATTCAATGGTTTGTTTTATACCATAAAATTTTATAAAAGAGCCGAGCCTAGGGCCTTGCTCTTGTCCCAAAACTACTTGGTAAAACCCCGAAAACCAATCTTTAAGATTAGAGAATTTTAATTCCATGCCTATTTCATAAATTTTTGTTTGGATTTCCTCCGCCTCACTCTTATTATCGAGAGTTTCTAGAGTTTGGATTAGCTTTGTAAAACCCTCTCTCTCAAGATCATTGGGTGACCTATATTTTTTTTTTGGTAATACAAATTTTTTATAATATTCGACTCCGTATTCAAGAAGTTTCTGTATTAAAGGAAATTGCTCTCTATCTATATCTGGATAATAATTTTCAATAAAGCCCCAGAGAATTTCAGAACTTTCAGCATTGCAAACATTTGCAAGATTTAAAATCATATTGAAGGAAAAGTTTTCCAGAATGTTAAACTCCTTTTCATTATTCAAAAACCAAATAGGGCTTTGGTATTTTTCATTGACTTTTGCAGTTTCAAAATCTTTTCTTAACTTCAAATATTCATCTGTCATTTTGGGTATTACATCAAAATAAAGTCTTTTTGCTCTAGTTGGATTCTGAAACATAAATAATTCAAGACTTTCCTGCGGAGAGAACTCTAACCAATCTTCAACAGATATACCATTTCCAACTGACTTGGATATTTTCTCCCCTTTTTCGTCTAAAAATAATTCATAAGTGAAATTATTTGGAGGTCTGCCCCCTATAATTCTATTTATTTTACTAGATAAGATGAAAGACTCTATCAAATCTTTTCCATTCATTTCATAATCTACATTCAGTACATACCATCGCATAGCCCAATCTACCTTCCATTGTAATTTACATTCACCATTTAAAATTGACGAATATTCATCTTTGGATGACAAAGGATTAAAGTATTCTATTCTTTGGTTTTTCGTATCCAGATTCTTCACTTTTACTTGAAGAACTTTTCCAGAAGCTTTGCAAATTGGTAAAAAAGGAGAGTAAGTTTGCCTTCTTTCCTTTCCTAGTGTTGGTAAAATTACATTCATTACTTTGTCATAATTATTAAAAATAGCTTCAAGCCCTTTATTGAAATTTCCATTTTTATATAGCTGAGTTGAAGACTTAAATTCAAAGTCAAATTTAAAATTTTCAAGAAATTTTACTAACTTATTATTGTTGTATGCAGAGAAACTTTCAAATTCTTCAAAAGGATCAGGAATAGATGATAAAGGTTTATCTAAATGCTCATGAATAATTTCAGAATTTGGTATGTTTTGTGGTACTTTTCTTAATCCATCCATATCATCTGAGAACACATACAACTTTACAGGAATATCAGAAATTTCTTTGAAGGCCTTAATAACCATTGAGGTTCTAAGGACCTCTCCAAAAGTTCCTATGTGAGGTAAGCCTGAAGGACCATAACCTGTCTGAAAAATACATTCTGATTTTCCTTTTTCTTCTAATCTTTTTAAAAGTTTTTTAGCTTCCGTAAATGGCCATAATTTAGAATCAATTTCTAACATATTAGTTAATAAAGTATTCAGTTTAAAAGTATAATCAAGTCTTAAAAAAATATATTATACACAATAATTTTGTATAATTAAAATTAAACATTTTATACTTGTAATATTTTATTTCCCCTATATTTTTACAAATAGGATATGATTTAATATGGTTAAAAAACTCCAAGGGGAAACTTTCTTGCTATCTGCTAATGAGCTAGTATCTGGAAAAGTTGTTTTTTTTACACCAAAAGGCTGGTCAAGCTCTTCTAGTGAGGCTATTAAAATAAAAGTTGGTGAAATTGGAAGATATGAAGAAATTTCAATCAAAGAAGAAAAAAAATGTATTATTATTTCTCCCAAGTTCGTTGAATTGGATGACGATGGAAATATTAAAACTCTTAGAGATAAAATTAGAACTTCTGGAATAACAATTAAAATATAGATTTTATGTACAAATATTCAGACACTGATAAAAAAATAATTGCTAGTAGAGTTAAACAGTTTGAAAATCAAGTAAATAGAAGGCTAGAAGGTAAACTCACTGAAGAAGAATTTAAACCACTTAGATTAATGAATGGATTATACCTACAGTTGCATGCTTATATGCTAAGAATAGCCATACCTTATGGAGAACTTTCATCTAAACAACTTAGGAAGATTGCTTTTATTGCAGATAAATATGACCGAGGTTACGGTCATTTTACAACTAGACAAAATATCCAGTTTAATTGGCCGAAGTTGTTAGACATCCCAGAAATACTTCGTGAACTTTCGTTAGTGGAAATGCATGCGATTCAAACATCCGGTAATTGTATCAGAAATATCTCCTCAGACCATCTTGCAGGTTTAACTTTAAATGAAATTGAAGATCCAAGACCATGGTGTGAAATAATAAGAAAATGGTCAACGTTTCATCCAGAATTTTCATTTCTTCCGAGAAAGTTTAAAATTGCTGTAATAGGTTGTACTGAAGATAGAGCTGCCATGTTGGTTCATGACATTGGTTTAAGAATAATAAAAAGAAACAATCAAGTAGGCTTTGAGGTTTTTGTTGGAGGGGGGCAAGGAAGAACACCAATTATTGGAAAAAAAATTAAAGATTTCTTGCCAAAAAAAGATATTTTAAATTATCTTGAAGCAATCCTCACAACTTATAATCAAGAAGGTAGGAGAGATAATATTTATAAGGCTAGAATAAAAATTTTAGTAAAAGAGTTAGGAATAGAAAAATTTAGATCACTGGTTGAAGAAAATTTTTCAAAACTTTCAAATAAAGAACTTGTAATCGACGACAAAAGTATTGAAGAAATTTTTGGATTCTTTAGACTACCTCCTTTGAAATCAAATACCAACAAAATACCTTTTAAAAATAACCAAGAATATCAAAATTGGATAAAACAAAATGTAATACCTCATAAAATTCAGGGATACTCAATTGTCCAAATTTCTCTAAAAGCTCCAAAAAAACCACCTGGTGATGCGACAAGTAATCAAATGATGGCACTTGCCGAAATATCTGAAAAATTTTCTTTTAGTGAGATTAGAGTCACGCATGAGCAAAACCTTGTTCTTCCTCATGTATCTAATAAGGAACTATTTAATTTGTGGAATCAACTTAAAATTGAAAACTTAGCAACTCCAAATCTAGGTTTGATAACAGACACAATTTGTTGTCCAGGAATGGATTATTGTGCTCTTGCGACGGCCAGATCAATTCCAATATCTCAAAAAATTAGTAGACATTTTAATAATTATTTAAAGCAAAAAGAAATAGGAGACTTAAAAATTAAGATTTCAGGTTGTATTAATGCATGTGGGCACCACCATGTTGGGAATATTGGGATACTTGGGCTAGATAGAAAAGGACAAGAATTCTACCAAATTACATTAGGAGGCTCTGCAAAAGAAGATGCTGCAATTGGAGAAATAGTTGGTCCATCATTTTCTGAAAATAGCTTAATTGACGCAATCGAAAAAATCCTCAATACCTACAAAAAACATAAAAGAAATAAGAGTGAAGATTTTTTGACAGTTTTTCGAAGAATTGGAATAAAAGAATTTAAAAAAGATTTATATGATAATTTTACAAAAAAAGCATGAGCACAAAAATCATTACAAAAAAATTAAAGAACAGGATTTCTTAAAAAAAAACATTAGAAATGGATCTATACTTTCTATTTCACAATGGAGAGAGACCAAGCATATTGTTCAAGAACAAAATATTAATGTAGCGGTCGAATTTAGTTCCAATGCTTGTTCTTTATCAGATAAAGACGAAATTTCAAAAGCAGCAATGGTACAAATAAACTTTGAAACATTTAAGGATGGAAGACCCTTTACTTTCGCGAAAATGTTGAGAAAAAAACACAATTTTAAAGGCGAGCTTAGAGCTGTTGGTCATATTCTTCCAGATCAGTTTGTATTTTTGATAAGGTGTGGCTTTGACTCTGTTGAAATAAAAGATGAGGATAAGGATGTTTGGCTTGAGCTTTTGGAAATAGATGAAGGTTTGTATTACCAACCGTAAAACCCAGTTGAATTATACAACTGGGTTTACATTCTTAAAAGGCATTTTGGTGGTATGTGCGTAATTAAAAGCCCATATCTCCACCCATGCCGCCCATGCCACCCATGCCGCCCATGCCGCCAGCGCCAGGCATCGGAGGCATTGGATCTTTTGGTTCTGGCATTTCAGCAACCATTGCTTCAGTTGTCAAAAGCAATCCTGCGATTGATGAAGCATTTTCTAGAGCTGTTCTCACGACTTTCACAGGATCAATGATTCCTGATTTAACAAGATCCGTATAAGTCTCGGTTTGTGCGTCAAAACCGTGATTACTGTCTTTTTGTTCTAATAATTTTCCGATTACGATTGAACCTTCAACACCAGCATTTTCGGCAATTTGTCTTGCAGGAGCCTCAAGTGCTTTTCTAATTATATCAATTCCAGCATCTTGGTCAGGATTATTACCTTTAAGACCCTCTAACGACTTTATAGAATAAAGTAGAGCTGTACCTCCACCAGGAACAATTCCTTCTTCGACTGCAGCTCGTGTTGCATTAAGTGCATCATCCACTCTGTCTTTTCTTTCTTTAACTTCTACTTCGGTAGAACCACCAACGTTAATTACGGCAACTCCACCAGATAATTTAGCTAGTCGTTCTTGGAGCTTTTCCTTATCATAATCAGAAGTAGTGGTTTCTATTTGGGTTTTTATTTGTTCGCACCTTGCTTTAACATCAGAAGAGTTTCCACTGCCACTTACAACTGTAGTATCTTCTTTGTCAATTCTTACTTTTTTGCATGAACCAAGGTCTTGAATTCCTACATTCTCAAGTTTTATGCCGAGTTCTTCACTTATTACTTGACCACCTGTCAAGATAGCTAAGTCTTCGAGCATGGATTTTCTTCTGTCTCCAAATCCAGGTGCTTTCACTGCAGCAACTTTTAGTCCACCTCTTAGTTTATTTACCACTAATGTCGCTAGAGCTTCTCCCTCAACATCTTCGGCAATGATTAATAATGGTTTGCCGGATTTAACTACAGCTTCAAGAAGAGGTAACAAATCTTGAAGGTTTGAAAGCTTTCCTTCATTTAGAAGAATATATGGGTCTTCAAACTCACAGATCATTTTTTCAGCGTCAGTAATAAAGTAAGGAGATAGATATCCTCTATCAAACTGCATACCTTCGGTGGTTTCTAGGGTTGTATCGCGAGTCTTCGACTCCTCGACCGTAATAACTCCATCCCGACCAACTTTATCCATTGCTTCAGAAATCTTCATGCCAATCTCTTCTTCGCCATTGGCTGAAATGGTTCCTACTTGAGCTATCTCAGAGGAAGAACCTAACTTTTTAGCCTTAGACTTCAAATCATTTAAAACTTTATCAACTGCAAGATCAATTCCTCTTTTTAAATCCATAGGATTCATACCAGAGGTTACTGCCTTTGCGCCTTGTTTTACAATTGCTTGGGCCAATACTGTAGCGGTTGTTGTTCCGTCCCCTGCAGAGTCAGAGCTTTTGCTAGCAACTTCCTTGACCATTTGAGCTCCCATATTTTCGAATTTATCTCTGAGCTCTATTTCTTTAGCAACCGAAACGCCGTCCTTAGTTACTCTTGGTGCGCCAAACGATTTATCTAAAATAACGTTTCTCCCTTTAGGCCCTAATGTTACTTTAACGGCGTTTGCTAGCGCATCTACGCCTGAAATCATTAAATCTCTGGCGTCTGAACCGTATGATATTTTTTTTGCTGACATTTTTTTTCTCCTTACTTTTTAATTATTCTAAAATACCCATGATGTCTGACTCTTTCATTATTAAAACGTCCTGGCCATCTAATTTAACTTCAGTACCAGACCATTTGCCGAATAAAATTTTGTCACCTTTTTTTACATTCATGGGCTTGGTTTTACCATCTTCGGCAATTTCTCCTGGCCCAACTGCCAGCACTTCACCCTCACTTGGTTTCTCTTTTGCTGTGTCCGGTATTATAATCCCTCCCGAAGATTTCTCATCTGTATCAATTCTTTTAACTACAACTCTGTCGTGCAATGGTTTGAAATTCATAATGAACATCCTTTCTTAGATAATTCCAATAATTGAGGCTTATTAGCACTCACCTCATATGAGTGCTAACATAATTACAATTTTTTTTTTTGTCAAGACCTTTCTAAAAACTAAACTCTTTCAGAATAAATTTTTCTAGCTTTTTCACACTCTCTTCAATTGAGCATTTAGATGTATTAATGACAAGATTTGGCATTTCTGGTGGTTCGTATGGTGAGGATATACCTGTAAAGTTTTTAATCTCACCTTTGATTGCTTTAGCATATAGTCCTTTGACGTCTCTTTTTGAACATTCCTCTAAAGAAGCCTCTATGTATATCTCACGAAAAATCTCAGGTCTTATGTCTCTGGCTTTTTTCCTCTCACTTCTGTATGGAGAAATTAATGAAACTAAAACAACAAAACCAGCTTTAGTGAATAAATTTGCAACCTCAGCAGTTCTCCTAATATTTTCTGTTCTATCTTCAGGTGAAAAATCTAAGTTTTTATTTAGTCCAATTCTCAGATTATCTCCATCTAATGTAAAAACATTTATATTTTTTTGAAATAACCTTTTTTCTACATTCTTTGCAATAGTGCTTTTTCCCGAACCTGATAGCCCTGTAAGCCATACAATCCCTGGTCTATGATTATATTTTATTGATCTATCAATCTCACCTACAGCATAGTTTTCTGGAATTATATTCTCTTTTGAGTTATCTTTGTATTCTCTCTGATCAGGGTAATTCCTAATATCAACAATCCCTCCAGCAACAATCTCTTTTTCATCAAGCAAACAAAATCTTGAAGTAGACTTATTAAATGCATAATCATCCATTGGGATTAACTCGGACGAATGAATTACAACCTCGCAAATATCATTTTTTTCAACATTTATTTTTTTTTTTTCAATAAGACTTTCAACATCAATAATTTTTTTTATTTGGTTTATTGAAACCTCATATTCACCTGTATTAATCTTCATCAAATATTTTTTATTGAAAGATATTTTTTTTTTACTTAACCAAAAAACTCGTGATTCAAATCTTTTGGTTAATTTTGGTGGGTTTTTAATGTCTGATGCCATATTCCCTTTATCAACAAAAATTTGATCACTAAGTGTAATACCAATACAGTCTCCAACCTCATATTCTTTTTTTGCTTTAGGCCAAACTTCTAATGTTTTAACATCCACAATTTCGTTTGAGGGAAGAAAAATAAGTTTAGTCCCACTTTTTATTTTTCCTGATTCAATTCTACCTACAATAATTCTTTTATCTCCGGACTTATATATATCCTGAACTGGAAATCTAATGAATTCAGATTTATCAATTTCTTGAATTTTGTACTCATCTAGAACCTGAACAAATGAAAAACCTTTGTACCAGCCCATTTTTTTACTTAAAGTTACAATATTGTCGCCTTTTCTCGATGATATTGGAATAGATGAATATGATTTAATTCCTATCTTTGAAAGAAAAGTTTCAAGCTTGGATTTAATATCCAAAAATTTGTGTTTAGAATAGTCAACTTTATCCATCTTGTTGTAAAGTGCTATTACTTTTTCAAAGCCTAGCAACTTTAGAAGATAAGAGTGTTTTTTAGTTTGTTGTTTTATGCCCTCGTTTACGTCAACAATCAAAATTGCTATATCCGCAGAGGCAGCTCCCGTAATCATATTCCTAATAAACTCTTTGTGACCTGGTGCATCAATAAATACATATTTTTTTTTTTTGGTTTTAAAGAAAATTCTGGTTGTATCTATTGTTATTCCCTGGTCCCTTTCATCCTGAAGAGCATCAAGGAGAAATGCAAATTCAAATTCAACTCCCCTTTTTTTACTAGCTTTTTTTAACTCCCTATATTTTTCTTCTTGTATTTCTCCTATATCATAGAGCAACCTCCCAATAAAAGAAGATTTTCCATGATCAACATGCCCTACGATCACAATCTTTGGTACACTTAAATTTTTATTGTTCTTCATACTACATGTAACCCTTTGATCTTAACCTTTCGAAAACATTTTCTTCTTCATGATCCATTTTTCTTCCCGATCTCTCAGATGTTTTGCTGATTTTTAATTCTTCAATTATTTCGTCAACGTTTTTTGCCGTACTTTCAACTGGTAATGTGATATCTTCATCCCCTAAAGATCTGTATCTTTTTCCATTTTTTGAAAAATATAAATCTACAACAGGAATTTTCTCACATTTTATATATTCCCAAATATCAATTTCAGTCCAGCCTAACAATGGATGAATTCTAATATGAACGGATTTCGGATAATTAAAGTTTGATTGATCCCAAAATTCTGGGGGTTGATTTTTTATATCCCATGTTCCAGAATCTGTTCGTGGACTAAAAGTTCTTTCCTTGGCCCTTGTCCCTTGCTCATCTCTTCGAATTCCTGCAATAATTCCACGAAATTTATTTTCCTTTATTATTTTTCTCAAACCTTCTGTCTTTCTTGCAGCGGAACGGGCAGCAGGCGGTAATGATGGATCAATTTTATTGATGGGGGGACAAGATCCCTTTATTAAATTTAAATTCCATCTTTTTACATATCTATCTCTGAAAGAATACATTTCTTTGAATTTTTTTCCTGTGTCAACATGAACTAGTGGAAAAGGTATTCTTCCTAGAAAAGCTTTAAAAGCAAGCCATAGCATTACGTTTGAATCTTTTCCCAAAGACCAAAGGAGAGCTATATTCGGAATTGATCTGAAAGCTTGTCTAAAAATGTAAATACTTTCATTTTCCAACTTTTTAAGATTGTATTGCATTTATCTCTTTAAATTATAGTGAATGCCGCATTCAGTTTTAATTTTGTCAGCCCATCTTCCTGATCTGGGATTATCAACACTAGAGGTTTTAATAGTACAATGAGTGCATCCTACTGACAAGTACCCTGATTCATAAAGAGGATGTCTATCTAGATTATATTTTTTAAAATATGAATTAATAAAATTTTGATTTACTTTAGCAAGGGGGTTTACAACTATCTTATGATTTATATATTCAAAAAATTTTAAATTTTTTCTTTCTCCTTCATGATATGATTTTCTCCCTGAAACCCAAGCATCATATTTTTTTAGTTCTTTTTGTAACGGTAATACTTTTCTAATATTACAACACAAATCAGGGTTTTCTTTCCACAATGTTCGCTTACTATCTTTAATTTTCAAATCTTTAGTACTTGGAAAAATTTCTTTAAAATTTGAAAACTTAAATTTACTAATTAAAAAGTTTTTGTAATCAATTGTTTCTTTAAAAAGATAGTTTGTGTTCAACAATATGACTGGAAGTGATCTATCAATTTCAGATATCATGTGAAGGATGATTGCTGACTCAGTTCCAAAAGAACAAACATAAACCAATTTTTTTCTAAAAATGTTATTAATGGAATGCTCTAAAATATTTTGTGGCAACAAATCCTTATTATCTTCATTCAATTGATTTGAAAGGTTTTCGTCTATGTTCATAATGTTTATAAATTACAATAAATCATATTTGTCAACAAAAATTATGTTATATAAATTAAACTACATTAAAATAATGTATTTTATTTTTAAAATTAAGAATTATTAATTAAATATGAATACTTTAGAAAATAAAAAATTAGCTTGGCTAGGAACAAACCTTTTTATGGTTTTGTCAATGGTAATAATAGGCGGAATTACAAGACTAACAGATTCCGGATTGTCAATGACAACTTGGAACCTCATTAAAGGTGTAATTCCCCCCCTTAATCAAGAAGAATGGATTAATGTTTTCAATTTGTATAAAAATTATCCGGAATATAATTTAAAAAATTTTTCAATGACCTTAGAAGAGTTTAAAAAAATCTTTTTTTGGGAATATATCCATAGAATTTGGGGTCGCCTTATTGGCTTTACGTTTTTCATTCCCCTTTTTTATTTTTGGCTTAAAGGTAACTTTAATAAAAATGAAAAAAAACTTATTTTACTTATAACATTTCTTGGTTTCTTCCAGGCTTTTATGGGGTGGTACATGGTAGAAAGTGGGTTAATTGATCAACCTGACGTTAGTCATTTTCGATTGTCTGTACATTTAATAACTGCCTTTATCATCTATTCTCTACTGTTGTACTACTTTTGGAATATTCATTTAGGGAAAAAAAAAGTTGTTTATAGTATTAACTCCTACAAAACCAACTTACATAAAAAAAATTTTTTGATCTCATTACTTCTTTTATTAACCACTGTTTTAGCTGGTGCTTTAGTTTCTGGCACAGAAGCAGGGTTATCATACAATAACTTCCCATACATGGGAGATGGATTTTTGCCCCCGATTTTAATATCAGGGGAATCAACCAATCTTAAAAATCTATTTAATGATCAAGGGTTTCTCCAATTCTTACACAGACTTGTCGCGACAATAACCTTATTTTATCTTCTTCATACAATATTTAAGGCTAATAAAGATCGTTTCTTTAATAATTTCAGGCAACTTTTTTATTTTTTATTTTTTATGATAGTTTTTCAGTATACTCTTGGAGTTATAATCCTTATATTATATGTCCCTATTTTGTTAGGTTTAATGCATCAAATTGGCGCACTTTTAATTTTATCACTTTTGGTTATATCTTTGTGTGAAGCAAAAAAAATGGGGCTAAACGCCCCATCAAAAAACTCTAAAGGTTTTTATTAAGTTTAAAAACTTGCCGAAACGTATCCAACAACGTGGTCACCACCAGCTGTTGTGTCTGCATCTACACCAGTTCCAGCATAATCAGAGGTTGTAGTATACTGAACACCCCAGTCAAGACCGAAAGCAGATGTTGATACACCAACTAGGTAATCAGTAAAACCGTATCCTGTTGTGTTATCGTCAAGATCCGAATCAGTGAAACCAACTCCACCATATAAAGTGAATGGTGTTGAAGGAACAGGTATTTCTGCAGAAATATTATGATATGTGTAATCATAGTTTTGAGCAAAACCAGTTGGGGAATACCCGAAATAGTAAGAAATTCCTAAGTCATATGGTAGACCTGAAATCCCAACAGAACCGTACCATTCTAAGAATTCCATACCTTGAGTACCAGAACCACCAGTTCCGTCTACGTTATCACCACTATGTTGTGAGGAAGCTCCTGGATAATCATAATACAATATACCTACGTCATAAGATAAATAATCTTCCACAAGAGGGATTGCACCAGTAAAACCACCATAGTAATCCAGTTCCATACCAAAACCATTAGTATTTAAGTTAGCAGCCCATGTGCCTACATATGCATCTATATATGTTTCAACTAGATTAACAGAATAGTCAAATCCGCCTTGAATAGACATACCACCAGTTTGCTCTTCACCTCTCCAAATATAGTTTGTGTAGTAACTGACATTTGCTGATAATTCACCAACCGGAGGTTTATCAGGAAATTCAAAAGCATTTGCTGGACCAGTAGTTATTACAAATGGTAAAGACAGAGCACTGGCTAGAATTAATTTTTTTAACATTACAAGTCCTTTCCTATAATTAATGCATAAATTTTAGCTAGTGCTTAAATTTTAGGCATTACGTAATTTTGTTTATAAATTAATCAATAATTAGAAATTATTACAGATTATCCTGGTTTTCAAGCATTATTTATAAAATAAATTTTTAATTTTCATTTTGTTGTTTTTTTGCAACATAATTTATGGAAAGGTAATTGATTAACTATATCAAATTATTCTATATAATAATTTTATGGGTTTTTATTTTTTAGGTTCGATTTTGTCTCTAACCCTATGGCTATACTTGACTTTTTGTCATGGGAAAAGAAAAATTTATAAAAACTTAAATTTTTGGTCAAATAGAGTTGTCTTTGAAAATGTAAAATTCAACTCCAAAAATAAAACAGTTCATGAAAAAATTTGCGTAATTATTCCTGCACGAAACGAAGAGAAAACAATTCTAAAAACTCTTAAATCTCTTAAAGATCAAAAAATTAATAATTTAGAAATAATAGTCATTGATGATAACAGTACGGATAATACTTCAAATATTATTAATAATTTTAAAAAAGAATTCATAAAAGTCTCACTTCTTTCAGGCAAAAAACTTCCACAAGGTTGGGTAGGTAAAACCTGGGCATTAAAACAAGGCGTTGATTTTGCTAACCACAAAAATTACGATTTTTATGTTTTTATAGATTCTGATATAGTACTGACCAAAAATTTACTCGTTAAAGTAAACACTTTTATAAATTCAAACGATTTTGAGATGGTTTCTTTGATGGCAAAATTAAATTGCAAAACAATTTGGGAAAAAATTTTAATTCCTCCGTTTATATTTTTTTTTCAAAAAATTTATCCTTTTAACCTTGTCATTGATAAAAAATCGAAAATAGCTGCAGCTGCTGGAGGTTTTATCTTTTGCAAAGCAAAGATTTTCAGAGATCAGAACTTATATGATTTAATTCCTAACAAACTTATTGATGATTGTAACATAGCAAAGTTAATTAAAAAAAAAGGTGATATTTGGTTGGGTCTTACTAATAAAGTTCAAAGTAAAAGGCAATATAACAATTTAAAGGAAATATGGAAGATGGTTTCAAGAACTGCATTTGAGCAACTAAATCACTCTGTATTTCGATTACTTCTATCTCTTTTTGGGTTATTTTTAGTTTATGTTCTACCATTTTTGGGACTAATATTTTCTTTACAAAGTTTTGAAACAAATGAACCTTCAATACTTTTGTTTACAATAAATATGCTTTCAATTTCTATGATGATATTTATTTTTTCACCAACAGTTAAGTTCTATAAAATAGAAAAATTTTTTACCTTTACTTTACCTTTTTCAGCTATAATTTATGGGTGCATGACATTGTCATCAGCAATTAATTATTTTTTCTTCAAAGGAAACAACTGGAAAGGAAGAAAATATTAAAATAACCCAAAAATATATTTCTTCTTTATTATCAGGTAAAAATTACAAAGATGAGAACTTTCCAGTTTCCTCTTTTTTAATTGATAAAAAACTCCAACAAATTATTAGAGTTTTCTATTTTTATGCCAGGACTGCTGATGATATAGCAGACCACGCGTCAATTAAGAAAAAGGAAAAGTTACGGATATTAAATTTTTTTGATAGTTGTTTAAAAAATAAAAAACAATCAGAAATATCAGTTGTGAATAATTTAATTTCTTACTTTGATGAATACAAATTTTCCAAAAAATATTCAAGAGATCTTTTGGTAGCATTCAAGCTTGATGCTACTAAAAAAAGATATAAAGACTGGTCTGAATTACTACACTACTGTAAATTCTCTGCAAATCCTGTTGGAAGATTTGTTATAAATACTACATACAGTCAAAAAAGAAAAAAAATTAATGAAAGTAAAATATTACATGCCTCAGATATGCTTTGCACCGCACTTCAAATTATAAACCATATTCAGGATTGTAAAGATGATTTTAGAAATTTGGATAGAGTTTATATCCCAGAAATTTTTTTGAAAAAACATCAACTAAATGTAAATATATTAACAAAAAAAAGTTCATGTCAAAATTTCGATAAAATGAAAATTGAGATTCTATCCAAAATCGAAAATTTACTTGCGGATATTAAAGAAAATCTTCAACTTATTGATATTTGGAAATTAAAGAAAGAAACACTTATTATTTTAAATATTGCCAAAAGATTGTGTTTTCTGCTAAAAGTAAATGATCCTTTAAAAAAAAAAATAAAATTATCTAGTATTGATTTGATTTTTTGCTTTATAAAAGGAATAATATGGGATTAGGGATTATTTCTCTTATGAAAGTATAAAATACAATGAAACATCAAACAAAACTTCTTGACAATATCAAATACCCTAAAGACCTAAAAAACCTATCTGATAACGAATTAAAAACTCTTTGCAAAGAATTAAGAAACGAAGTTATCGATGCTGTTTCTGTGACAGGTGGGCATTTGGGTGCTGGGCTTGGAGTTGTTGAGTTAACCGTTGCAATTCACAGTGTTTTTAATACACCAAAGGATAAATTGATATGGGACGTTGGCCATCAGTGTTATCCCCATAAAGTTATTACCGGAAGAAGAGACAAAATTAGAACAATTAGACAACCAGGTGGTCTCTATGGTTTTACAAAAAGATCCGAAAGCGAATATGATCCATTCGGTGCTGCACACTCATCCACTTCCATTTCAGCCGGCCTTGGTATGGCTGTAGCAAGAGATCTAAAAAAGGAGAACCATAATGTAGTTTGCGTTATAGGTGATGGTGCAATAAGTGCTGGAATGGCTTATGAGGCCATGAATAACGCAGGCTCAATGAATGCTCGATTGATTGTTATTTTAAATGATAACGATATGTCTATTGCTCCACCTGTTGGTGCAATGAGCGCTTATTTATCAAGACTTTTGTCAACAAAAACCTTTCAGTCTGCAAGAACTTTAGCCAAACAAATGGCAAAAAAATTCCCAAAAAGTTTTCAGAATATGGCAGCTAAAGCTGATGAGTATGTAAGAGGTATGGTTACAGGTGGCACGTTATTCGAGGAACTTGGTTTTTTCTATCTTGGCCCTATTGACGGTCATAATATAGATCACCTTCTTCCTGTTCTAAGAAACTTAGAAAAATCAAAATGGGATGGTCCAGTCTTTCTCCATGTTGTTACCAAAAAAGGTTATGGTTATGAGCCAGCTGAGAAATCTGAAGACAAGTATCATGGAGTGAGTAAGTTCAACGTTGTAACTGGTGAACAAGTCAAATCTTCTTCTAAAGTACCAAGTTATACAAAAGTTTTTGCAGATTCACTTATTAAGTTAGCGAAAAAAGATAAATCGATAGTTGCTATAACAGCTGCAATGCCTTCTGGTACCGGATTAGATCATTTTCAAAAAGTACATCCTTCAAGAACATTCGATGTAGGAATTGCAGAACAGCACGCAGTAACTTTTGCTGCAGGACTTGCTTCGAGAGGGATGAAACCATACGCAGCTATTTATTCAACCTTTCTTCAAAGAGCTTACGATCAAGTTGTTCATGATGTTGCAATTCAGTCCTTACCTGTAAGATTTGCAATTGACAGAGCTGGTCAGGTTGGCGCTGACGGTGCTACACACGCTGGGTCCTTTGATTTAGCGTATCTCTGTACGCTACCAAACTTTATAGTAATGGCACCAAGTAACGAAAACGAACTTGTGAATAGTATAGCTACCTCAGCTACTATCAATGATAGACCATCAGCATTTAGATATCCTAGAGGGGAAGGAATTGGTGTTAAAATAAGTGAACAACCTGAAATATGGAAAATCGGAAAAGGTAAAATTATTACGGAGGGAAATAAGATTTGCATCTTATCATTGGGAACTAGATTAAAAGACTCCATAGACGCCTCTCAAGTTTTAGCATCTTATGGTTTACCAACTACAGTTGCTGATGCAAGGTTTGCAAAACCTATTGATCAACTTCTTATAACTCAACTAGCTAGGGATCATGAAGTTTTAATTACTGTTGAGGAAGGTTCAATCGGTGGTTTTTCAGCTCAAGTAATGTCATTCTTAACTAAATCTGGTGCACTAGATCAGGGTCTTAAATTTAGACCAATTTTCTTCCCTGATAAATTTGTAAACCATGGAAAACCAGATGCGCAAAATATTGAATGTGGTGTTGACACTGACGGCATCGTGAAGACCGCACTTGGGGCCTTAGGAATTTCTTATCCCAGAAAATTTAATCTTGAAAGAGCTTAATTACATTTAATTCGTAAATATGAAAGTCGATGACCAAATCGAGGTTAAAAAGATTGTAAAAAAATCTGGTTCTTCGTTCTTTTGGGGAATGAATATTTTAGATTCAGAAAGAAAGAGAGCTATGTTTTCTATTTATGCTTTTTGCAGAATTGTTGATGACATAGCTGACGAAACAAAAAATAAAAGATTAAAAATAGAAAAACTTAAATCCTGGAAAAAAAAAATTAACAATATCTTTGAGTCAAAAAAACTAAAATCTAGCATAGAAAAGGAGCTTAAAATTGCCGTTGAAAAATTTCAGCTAGAAAGACTTGATTTTTACGCTATCATTGATGGAATGATGATGGACGCAAAAAGTGACATAAAGTTTCCGAAAAAAAAGAACCTTGAATTATACTGCGACAGAGTAGCCGTTGCAGTTGGCTATTTATCTATAAGAATATTTGGATTGTCGGAAAAAGGAAAAAAATATGCATTTTACCTTGGGAGGGCTTTCCAACTTACAAATATTGTAAGAGACTTTTATGAAGATCTTAAAAGAGGTAGGTGTTATCTTGCATCAGAATATTTATCAATATATGGAGTCAAGAGAGATATTAAAACAATAAAGCATGATCCAAAACTTCAAAATATCCTGCAAGACATTTTGCATGAAGCAAATATATTTTTTGAGAAATCTAATATTGAAGCAAAAAAAATAAGTAAGAAGCAGATTGTTGCATCTGAAATTATGAAAACATTTTACAAAGCAATTCACACAAAAATGTTTAAAAAGAAGATTGATATAGAAAAAAAAATTAAACTTAATTATTTTGAAAAAATTTATATATTAGTTTTATTTGCAGTAAGGT
The DNA here is from genome assembly GCA_902550225.1 of uncultured Alphaproteobacteria bacterium. GTDB lineage: Bacteria > Pseudomonadota > Alphaproteobacteria > Methylaequorales > Methylaequoraceae > Methylaequor. The sequence continues at coordinate 80,754 of CACCYL010000001.1, read as the reverse complement.
ACTAAAATTTTGAAAAATATTTATATTATAGGTGCAGGACTTGCAGGTTTATCTGCTTCTGTCCACGCAGTAAATAGAAATTACAAAGTAAACGTCTTCGAATCGTCAAATCTAATAGGCGGAAGATGTCGGTCATTCTTCGATAAGAAAATAGGACAAGAGATTGATAACGGGAACCATCTGGTCTTTTCAGCTAATAAAAATTTTTATGAATTATGTAAAATTGTAAGGTCATTGCATAGTCTTCAGTTATTACCATTTGATCTTGATTTCTATGATAAAAAGCAGTCTATTTATTGGAATTTAAATTTAGAAAAGATCAACCTTTTTAAAATTATTATGAATAACTTAGAATTAATTCCAGGGACCAATTTATTAGATTATTTGTCAATTTTTAAATTTTTTTTTGCAAAAGAAAATAGTACTGTGCATGAAATCATTGGAAATTCAAATATCTACCATACATTTTGGGATCCTTTGACTTTAGCTGTTATGAATACTTCCAGTGAAAATGCTTCAGCAAAGATATTAGCTTTTGTGCTTAAAGAGACAATTCTAAAAGGAAAAAAAAATTGCAGTATTTATCAACCAAAGGTGAATTGGAATGACTCAGTTATCAAACCATGTACTAATTTTCTAAAAAAAAGGGGGTGTGAAGTTAATTTAAGACACATTTTAAAAAGTATTCAAATAAAAAATAATTTTATTACAAAGTTAGAATTTATTAATAATTCAGTTGAAATTAAGGAGAATGATATAGTTATTTTTGCAATACCACCGTCAAATTTTTCAAAATTTTTTCCAAACCTTTCATTACCAAAAAATTACAATTCAATTGTTAACGTTCACTTCAAGTTAACAAAAACTATAAAAGAAAATTTTTCAAAGAAAATAATTGGGTTTATTAACTCACATACACATTGGTTATTTATAAAAAAAAATTATTTGTCTGTTACTATAAGTAATGCTAATTACCTAAATAATCTCGATTCTAGAGAAATTGCTAATATTATTTGGAAAGAACTTTGTAGCTACATGAAAATCAAACATAGAATTACAAGTTTTCAAGTTGTTAAAGAAAAAAAAGCAACCTTAGAACAGTCACCCACAAACTTTAATCTCGTTAGAAAATTAAAAGAAATCCCAAATAATGTTAGGATATCTGGTGATTGGACTCAAACAACACATCCTTGTACAATTGAAGGTTCAATTTTGTCAGGTAAGCGAGCTATTTTACAGTAGAAAAAGTTTAAAATGAAAAGTTTAAAAGATATTATTAATAATTTTCAACATTCGTATGACAACCTCCTTAAAAATCAAAATCAAAAAAAACTTAAGCAAGGTTGTTACGTATATGAATTAGAAGCAGACACTACAATCACATCAGAATATATTCTGCTAATGCATTTTCTTGGAAAAATTGAGATAAAATTGCAAGAAAAAATGGTTAAATATATCTTAAGTAAGCAAAATCAAGAAGGAGGTTGGCCACTTTTTTATGATGGCGAGACTGATCTCAGCGCTTCAGTTAAGGCTTATTATGCTTTAAAGCTTGCAGGTTTAGATGAGAACTCGCACGAAATGATTAAAGCAAAAAAATGTATATTATTTAGAGGAGGGGCAGAAAAAGTAAATGTGTTTACAAGAATAACTCTAGCACTTTATGGTCAAATTACATGGAATTCAATTCCTTTCATGCCAATTGAAATTATGCTTTTTCCAAATTGGTTCCCATTCAATATTTATAAAATATCTTATTGGTCAAGAACTGTTCTCGTACCACTTCTTATCATAATGCGAAGACAACCAATTGCGCAAAACCCTAATCGAGTTTTCATAAAAGAATTGTTTAAAAACCAAAAAAACCATTCAGGAAAAATTAAATTAATTTCAAAAAAAAATTTCCTTTCGAGAATATTTATTTATTCAGATAAGATAGCAAGATTTGTTTTTTCACTCTTAACTAAAGGCTTAAAGGATAAAGGTGAAAATTTTGCCTTGAAATGGATTCTAAAAAGACTGAATGGGGTGGATGGTTTAGGTGGGATTTTCCCAGCTATGGTAAATGCCTTAATTTCCCTGACAATTTTAGATAAAAATAAATATGCTCAAGAGATTAAAATAGCTCAAAAAGCTCTAGACAAGCTTATTATCGAAAAGAAAGACTATGCCTACTGCCAACCCTGTTTTTCTCCTGTTTGGGACTCTGGATGGATGGGTATAGTTAATATTGAGAACGGAATTTTAGATGATAGGCTTGCAGAATGGTTTTTAAAAAAAGAAATAAAGATAAAAGGTGATTGGTCACACAAAAATAGTGAAATTGATGAAGGAGGTTGGGCTTTCCAATTTAATAATGATTACTACCCTGATGTTGACGATACAGCATTAGTGGGTATGTTTTTGGACAGATACAATAGAATAAAGAAAAAAAAATCAATTCAACTTGCAATCGAGAGAACAAGAAAATGGATTATTGGTATGCAATCTAAGAATGGAGGTTGGGGTGCATTTGATATTGATAATACACATTATTCTCTTAATTCAATACCATTCGCTGACCATGGGGCACTGCTTGATCCTCCGACTGCAGACGTTTCAGCGCGTTGCCTCAGTTTCCTTAAACAACTAAATAACCCAAGAGATAAAATTTGTATTGAAAGAGCAACAAAGTATCTTTTATCTGAACAAGAGAAAGATGGAAGTTGGTTTGGAAGGTGGGGAACGAATTATATCTACGGAACGTGGTCAGTTTTGTCTGCCTTAAATTTGGTAGAATTTAGAAATAAAAAAGAAGTTTTTGATAAAGCAATTAATTATTTGAAAAATAATCAAAGAAGTGATGGTGGTTGGGGTGAAGACGGAAAGTCATATTATAAGAATTTTGAGAATTTATCAAAACAAAGCACCCCTTCTCAAACTTCATGGGCTATCATGGGCCTTTTAGCGGGAGGTCAGATAAACAGTCCAGAGGTAGAAAAAGGGTTAAAATTTTTAACAAATAAAAATACAAAATATCAAGAAGATTATTATACAGCTGTGGGGTTTCCAAAAGTTTTTTACTTGAAATACCACGGTTATGCCGAATATTTTCCACTTCTTGCAATTTCAAAAGTAAAAAACCAATTAACAAAAAATTCAATTTTTCCAACTTATGGAACATAAAAAAGAATTCAAAAAAATTGGTTTCATTTTTGGCTTGAAGAAGGAAATGAAATTAGTCTCAAGTACAAACAATAATAAATTTTGTGTCTACGGTTATGGAAGATCTTCGAAAGAAGCAACAAAAAAATTGTTGAAGTTAGGAGTAGATATTGTTGTAAATTTTGGTTTTGCCGGTTCAGTATCAAAGAGTTTAAAAAATGGCGACATCGTATTTGTTAATAAAATATTAAATGAAAGAAATAAAAAACTTACACCTTCGAAATTTAATCAAGATTTCTTCAAAAATTTAGAAAAAAAAATTAAATTTGTGAAATGTAATCTTCTTACTGTACAAAAAATTGTTGGCGGCAAAGGAGCAAAATTAAAACTTGTAAAAAAATATAAATCAATCTCAGTGATTGATATGGAAGCTTATTATATTAAAAAAGAACTTTTGAAAGTAAATATTCCGATGTTATCTTTCAAAGTAATATTCGATGACCTGTCTTTTGACATACCTTCTTATATTTCAGATTGTATCAATGATAGGGGTGAACTAAAAATAGTTCACTTTTTGACAAAGTTAATCCTAAAACCAAAAAGAGTTTTTGAACTTATGGATGTAAACTTCAAATTTTCAAAAAGTAAAAAAGTTCTCGAGAGTCTTGTTAATTCTTTTTAAATAATCTTATGCTACTGCTTTTTAGCTAAATGACTTTGTGGATTGATTGCTGCACCAGCAGATGGAATGGGTGAATTGTTTGATTCATTATTCTTTTGTTGTGCATTCAGTTTTTTCATCATCTCGCTTACATGCGTATCGTGAAAAAAGTCTGGGTCTCTAGATTTACTTATATCAATTTCTTCGGCCATCGCCCCCTCTGTTTTAGGTCCTTTTATTGCAACAGTTACTGCTTTTAGAGGATTGGTGAAAACATCTGTAACAGCTGAAGCTTCGTAACCACAATGTGCCATGCAATCGGAACACTTGTCGTAATTTCCTGTTCCGTATTTGTCCCATTCTGTTTCAGTCATAAGTTCTTTAAATGATTTCACATAACCTTCTCCAAGAAGATAGCATGGTTTTTGCCAACCAAAGATATTTCTAGTAGGGTTACCCCAGGGCGTACACTTATAAGATTGATTGCCAGCAAGAAAATCAAGGTAGAGTCCAGAATGACTGAAATCCCATTTTTTAAAATCTTTTGACTTAAAAATATTTCTAAAAAAATTTTTGGTATTAGATCTTTTAATAAAATGCTCTTGATCAGGAGCTCTCTCGTAAGCAAAACCAGGTGAAATGGTTATACCATCTACTTTTAGCTCATCAGTGACGTAGTTTAAAAATGTTTTCAAATCATCTGCATGAGCATTGTCGAAAATAGTGCAATTAACATTGCATCTAAAGCCTAATGATTTTGCTTTTTTAATAGCAGAAACGCATCGGTCAAAAACACCTTCTTGACAAACTGCTTTGTCATGTTCTTCTTTCATACCATCGAGATGTACTGACCAGGTAAAATACGGACTAGGCTTGTATTCAGACAACTTTTTTTCCATTAAAACTGCGTTTGTGCAGAGATAAACAAACTTTTTCCTTTTTATCAACTCTCTTACAATTTCTGGCATTTCTCTATGAATTAGTGGCTCACCTCCTGGTATAGAAACAATTGGGGCCCCACATTCCTCGACAGAATCTATACATTCTTGAGTAGAGAGTCTTTGGTTTAAGATTTCTTTTGGATAATCAATTTTGCCACATCCAGCACATGCAAGATTGCATCTAAAAAGAGGTTCTAACATCAAAACAAGCGGATATTTAGACCTACCAAGGATTTTCTGTTTTAAGATATAAGAACCAACTCTTATTTGTTGTATTAGTGGTATACCCATCGTCTAAATTTAATTAATTGTTATTAAAATGTAAAGTTTAATTTAGTGCCTCAATATTTGTTAGCTCTCGAGGAAGTTTAAAAACTATGTTTTCTTCAATACCAGGCCTTTTCTCAATTTTAACCTCTCTAAATGACGAAATTCTCTTAATAACCTCTTTAACAAGTTCGTCAGGAGTTGATGCACCTGAAGATATTCCTATAGATTCGACATTGTCAAACCATCGACTATCGAGATCATCAGCAGTTTCTATCAAATAAGTATCAACCCCTGACTCTTCTCCTAAGTCTCTCAACCTATTGGAATTAGAGCTATTTTTTGCTCCAACTACTAAGATTAAATTGACATGATCCACGAGATCCCTAACGGCGGATTGTCTGTTCTGTGTTGCATAACAGATATCTTTGACGTCTGGACCCTCGATTGCTGGAAATCTTTTTTTTAAAGCTTCTATTACTACTTTGGTGTCATCGACAGAGAGTGTGGTTTGACTTATATATGAAAGTTTTTTTGGATTTTTCACTTTAAGTTTAAAAACATCTTCTGTGTTTGAAACAAGATAAACGTCTCCAGAAATTCTTCCCATCGTACCTTCAACTTCTGGATGACCTTCGTGACCAATTAAAACAACCTCATAACCTTTAGATGAGTATCTTTGACCTTCTTTATGAACCTTCGCTACAAGAGGACACGTTGCATCCAGAATAGGGAGTTTTCTATCTTTAGCAGTGTCTTCAATTCTTTGAGCAACTCCATGAGCGCTGAAGATAGTAACGGCCCCAGGGGGGATCTCGTCTAGTTCTTGAACAAAAACTGCACCTTTGGAGCTAAGATTATTTACCACTCTCTTATTGTGAACTATTTCGTGTCTAACGTAGACTGGTGGGCCATAAATTTTTAGAGCTCTCTCAACAATCTCGATAGCTCGTTCTACCCCAGCGCAGAACCCTCGAGGTTGGGCTAAAAATACCTTTAATGGTTTAAGTGTTTGTTTCATAATTATAAACTTTCAAAATTTTCAAACCAGTTTACAGCATCCTTTATAGCATCTTTAATAGATCTAGGTCTATACTGAAGTTTCTTTTTTGCTTTTTCAGATGAAAAAAACATATTTTTAGTGGACATTTTTAAGCCATCCAAAGTAAGTTTTGGTTCTTTGCTTATAAAATATTTAAATAAAACCTCATTTACATGAGCTAGAGGTATCAGTAACTTTGGATTAAGCTTTATAACTATTTTAGATTTCTTTCCATATTCGCAAATGTAATCCAAAAAATCTTTAAATTTTAAGTTTTCACCTCCTAAAATATATTTATCTCCAATCTTTCCATTTTTAAGAGCAAGGAAATGTCCGTCTGCTACATCATCTACATGAACAATATTTAATCCAGTGTCAACATAAGCTGGCATTTTCCCTCTTAATACATCATAAATGATTCTTCCAGTTGGTGTTGGTTTGTAATCACCAGGACCAATCGGAGTAGAGGGATTAACAATGATACATTTCATTTTTTTTTTTTTTATGAATTTTTCAACAATCTTCTCAGCTAGATATTTTGATTTTTTATAATCACCAATCATATCTGAAAAAGTAACAGGAGTTTCTTCGTTAGATTCGTTACTTTTGTTTAATCCAAGTGTAGCTACACTTGAGGTATATATCAGAGTTTTATTTAAATCAGATGTTATTATACAAATATTCTCGGTTCCTCTTACATTTGAATCGTAAAGTTCTTTTGGTGCTCGTGACCAAAGTCTGTAATCTGCTGCGACATGAAAAATAACGTCTGAATTAGCTATTGGTTTTTCTAAACTAGAAATATCTCTCAAGTCACCGTAAAAAAAGTTTATTTTTGACCTAATTCTTTCTAGATTTTTTATATTTGTATTTTTTCGAACTAAAACATTGACCTTAAATTTTTTTTTTAAAGCTATCCTAGTGATAGCTGAGCCTAAAAAACCATTTGCTCCTGTGATAAGGATTTTTTTATTCATTTTATTTTAATTGATGTATTGTGTATAAAAGATAATAAATGAAAATATTTTTATCCAACTTTTTTTATAATATTTTCCTGACATGTCTTATAACAAGCATCTTTATTGTTTTTTATTCTGAAACCAAAAGTGAAAGTACTGTTCTGGCAGGTGTTAATGAGTTGCATGAAAGTCTCATAAAAATATCTGATAAAACAATTAAAAGTAACAATTTAGCAATGATCGATGATGTGGTAAAAAATAGTTATGATTTAGAAAAAATGGGGAAAATAATAATTGGAATTGATTGGAAGCAAATGGATACAAAAACTCGGAAAGAATTTATAAATGTTTTTAAAAGATTTATTTCAGTAAATTATTTTAGAAGATTCAATAAAATCAATAAATTGGATTTTGAGCACCAAACAATAACAGATATAGAAGATAAATTTAAATTAGCCAGAGTAATCCTTACTGCGGATAACGAAAAGTTTAAAATAGATTATTTATTAGGTTTTAAAAATGAAAAATGGAAAATATTTGATGTTTTGTTAGATGGGTCCATAAGTGAAGTAGCAACAAAAAAATCAGATTTTAAAAAAATCATTAAAGATGAAGGCGTGAGCGGTCTAGTAAAAAATCTGCGCATTAGAAACCAATTTTAGTTTTTTTTTACAAAAATTTCTCCCATTCCATCCATTTTGATGTCGCCAATTAATCTTATAAATTTATCTTTGTTACTAAAAGGTTTTAAACTTGAAACTTTTAAAAGATAATTATTTAACAAACTTAAAAAAAGTGACCGAAATTCTCCAGAATCAACAAAATTTGCGCATTTAATTTTTTTTCTAAATAAGATTATTGAACCTCTTTTCATTCCCAAACCAAGTTGATCTCCAAAGCTCTTTTTTAATATTACAGTTCCAGCAATCATATTATTACAGCAATTATTTCCAACATCTTCACCTACAAAAATGACTCCTCGTCTCATTTGTAGACCTAAAAAATTTCCTGCCTTTCCATTAATAACTATCAATCCTCCGTTCATTCCGATCTTACTTCCTGGCAAAGGAGAACCTACAAAGTCGCAAGCATTAGATTTTAGAAAAATCATGCCGCCTGTCATCCCCGAGCCAACGTGATGCTCACACGAACCCTCAACAATAATTTTTCCGTTAGTCATTTGCACTCCTAAAAATGATCCTACGTCAGATTTAATTCTCAAAGTACCTTTTCGCCATTTCCACCCTAAATAATCACAATTTCTGTTTGTACCAAAAATTATCAATTCATTTTTATCACTTTTTTGAACTTGAATTTTGAATAATTCTTGAAGTTCGAATTCTTTGTTATCGTATAAAATATTTATCTTAGAAATAATTTTTTCTTCAAAATTAATTTTATTTAAATTTTTTAAATTTAACTCTGATTTAAAATTAATTTTGGCTTTCAAGATAACCTTTTTCATTAAATTAAATCCTTCAATTTAAATAAATAAGGTCCAAGTTTTCCACCATAATTACCAGCTGATATTTTTGAAATACCTTTTGTAATTCTAGAGTTTAAAATTTCTGAGATACCTTCTCTCATAGCCAATTCTATATCTTCTCGATTAATACCATCAATTACAATTTCTAATACACAGTTAGTTTCTTTATCCAGTTTAGATTTGGTGACAACTCCTCTCAAACTAGGACAATATTCAAAATTCGTCGAAGCTATTAAATTTTTATATTTTGAACCTACTTTTGATCCAGACCTAACAATACCACCTGGGAAGGGTAATATTACATTTTTAACCTCATTCATTTTCTTAACTGCTCGTTCAACTGCTCCAAGAACACTCTCAATATTATTCCCTAGAACAATAAAATTTCCTCCACCAATCCCTTTCATTTGATATGCGAAGTCCTCACAAATAAATTCGCCGTCCATAACCGGTATTCTCCAAAACCTTTTATTATCAAAAAATTTTGAGAGTTGATAACCATCTCCAAAATATCTAAGTGAATTACCAAGAGGTATTTTATCAGCGCTTATATTTCCTGAAAAAACTGCTGATGTTGGGCTTGTCATAATACATTGTCCTGTCCTGTTCAAAATTTGTTTTTTCAATTCATTTGAGGACATAGAAAATATAAGGATCGAAACTCCTGGTCTTCCATCTGGCGTCTCTTTATGTGATAGTTCAGATTCTATACCCGCTTCACAACCACATGCAATTACAGATGTTGCAAAACCACAAAAAGATTGAGCTGCTTTTTTTGCCCAATTAATATTCAATGCTGTTATTATTAGCCTTGAAGCTTTCATTGGGAATGCCTCAGCAAAAGTATTTTCAATTTCAATCATTATTTGTTAATTCTTTTACAAGTTCATCAAGCTGAATGTAGTTAGAATCTATCTTTTTTTCTAGCTTTAACACACCAATTCCGTCTGATCTCAATGCCATTCCATTTGAATCTATTCCTGGAGTTTTTACAGGAATAAAAATATCAAATTTTTCTTTTTTTATAATATTTGGGTGACCAATAAATATATTTTGTTTAAATTTTTCAATTTTTGGATTTGAGTTTAAATTTGATGTATAAATCTGAATCGGTTTTTCTGATTTTTGAACATTTGCTGTATATTTAATTGGATTATATGAAAGTCCCCAATCGTTAAATGAAACGGAAGCTGGAAAACCAGTTTTAATTACACAGCTATTAACAAATCCTGAAGAATTATTTAAACCAGAAATTTTAAAAATTCTTAACTTTCTAATTTTATTGTTTATGAATTCCGTCAACTTTAACAATTGATGTGTGAACATAAATCCGTTCGTTGGGTTAATAACTAATACAGGATATCTTGATGATTTTAATTCTTTTTGCAATAATTGATGATTGACGTGCAATTTCTTCTGTTTAAAAAGATCGACAAAAAGATTGTAAATTGATGAATTGCCTTTCAAGGTTATTTTTTGTTTAAAAAGAGATATTTTTCTAGTGCTGATATAATAAATTTTCCTCTGTGTTTTTTTACTACTCCAATTTAGGTTTTTTGAAAATCTCTCTAGAACATAACTATCAAAAGTTCCAATAAAGATTATCAAATCAGCTCTTTTTCTTAATTCATTAAATGAAACTAATGATCCTCCGTAAGTTTGATAAGCAGCATAAAAATTATTAATTTCTTCAGCTTCACAATGATTTATTGATGATTTTAGACTCTCTGCCAAATCCAAAATTGAATGTTGAGATCTTTGATCGCAAATTAATCCATCGAAATGTAATGTTCTGCTCTTAATTATTTTCTTAATTTTGTTGATAGCAGTCGTCATTCCTGTTTTTTTTCCGTTTACTAAAGGAGATTGGTTTAACTTATAGTTTTTAATTTCGTCATTTGTAATTAAATTTTTGTTTGTAGATCCAAACAAATAGAAATCATCAAGGTTTTTTTGCATTATTTATTATATTTGATGTACGCAAATCTTGGATCTGTTGGAGTGCCTTCCAAAGAAGAATCTTCGTTTTTTGGATTCCATAATATAAATTCATCAATTTTTTCTGCTAGATCGAAGTCGAGCTGAGTTATGCCTTTCATAGAATGATTCATAAGTTTAACTTCAACAAAAGCATATGAAACCTGAAGGTCAGGATGATGCCATGCCGATTCAGCAAGATGACCTATTGAATTTACAACCATCAAAGTTGATTTCCAACTATGTGTCTTAAAAGTTTTTCTTATCCATTTTCCGTCATATTCCCACCCTTTAAGTTTTTCGCTTAAAATTTCATTAATTTCTGATTCATTGAATACTTTAATTTTTTTATTCACTAGATTTCCTCCACTTTTTTTTTATGCAAAATGAAAATTTAATATTAGTATAGTTTAATTCTAAAAGAAAAAATAATTTTATGGAAAAAATCTTTGAAATTAAATCACCGGCTAGAATCCACATCGGGTTTTTAGATTTAAATTTTAATAGTAATAGAAAGTTTGGGAGTCTGGGTTTAACTATATCAGATTTTTTCTTTAGGATAAGAATTGAAAAATCTCAAAATATTGAGGTTGTTTCAAACTGTCTTTCAATTAAAAAAAAAACAATGAAAATTATTAAATTTCTTAGTTTAGAAAAAAGTATTTCAAATTTTAAAATTACAATTTTAAGTAAAATCCCACTTCATAATGGTTTAGGATCTGGAACGCAACTTACGTTATCATTAGGATATTTGATAAGTGAATTTTTTAATTTAAATATGAATGTTAATCATATTTCTCAAATTTTTAATCGTGGAGTACGTTCTGGGATTGGTATCGAATCATTCAAGAAAGGCGGATTTAATATTGATGTTGGAAAATTAGACGGATCTCCATATCCTCCCCTGAATATTTTGAATTTAAAGTGGCCAAGTGACTGGAAAATTCTTCTCATAATGGATCAAAATATTACAGGTGTTCACGGAGAAACAGAATTAAAAGAATTTAGAGAATTAAAAAAATCAAAACACACTTATTCAAATTCCAACTTTAAGTCACTTGTTATGAATATTATTCCAGGAATTATTGAGAAAAACTTCATAGAATTTTCAAACGGTCTCAGAGAAATTCAAGATAACATGTCAAAGTTTTTTTATGGAAACAAGAATAAATTTGCGAGCCCAATTATAGCAAAAATTTTTTTAAATTTAAAAATAAATGGTATTAATTGTTTTGGGCAGTCTTCATGGGGACCAACCGGTTTTATTTTTTTTGAAAACGCAAAAAAAAGAAATGAGTTGTTAAAATATTTAGAAAATTATATTAATTTAAGTGGAATGAGAGGAATAGAATTATTTAAAGTTGATGGAAGGAATTTTGGAAAGAAATTGATAAAGAAAGAAAGGTTATGACTAAAAAAAATATTCTTCATATGATTAGCCCCCAAGGTAATGTGAGTCCATTTGATGTCAACATGGCATGCGATGCTGGTTATGATTTAGTTATCCCTTACACAAATGTTAATCTTACTGATGTAAAAGGTTTGGTTCAGGATGCAATTTTTTCTAGATCAATTAATAATGCAAAAAAAACCGGAGTTTTTATTTGCGGAAAAGACGCGTCCTTAGCGTTAGATATGATGAATACTGCAAAAGAATCTATGGTTCCGCCTTTTGAAATATCAGTTTTTCCTGACCCAGCAGGTTCATTTACAACAGCGGCTGCCATGGTTGCTTGTACAGAAAAAACATTAAAGAATAAATTTAATACAAACTTAAAAGATAAAAATATAATTATTTACGGTGGAAAAGGAATAGTTGGTGGAATTTCAGCAATAATGTGTGCCAAAGAGGGTTCAAAATGTACAATAGTCGGTTACGACGGTATCACAAATGTTAAAAAAAAAGCCGAAGAATACAAATCTCGATTTGGTGTTGATATAATTCCAGCAGACGGAACAACAGACGAATTAAATTCTTCATATTTACCTCAGGCAGATATAATTTTTTGTGCTGCCAGGGCTGGAACCCAAGTCATTAGCGAGGAACAATTAAAACTTGCAAAGAATACAAAAGTTCTTGCAGATGTTAATGCAGTTCCACCTGCAGGATTGGGTGGAGTGGATTTGAAAGACGACGATACAGAACATAGTTGTGGCGGGTTATCAATTGGGCCATTAACCTCGGGCGATATAAAAGTAAAAACACAATATAGGATGTTTGAAAAAATGTGTACAGCTAATAAACCACTTTATTTAAATTTTGAAGAAGCACTAACTACCGCAAGAGAAATATTGACACTTTAGCAAAAAAAAAAATTTTATTAATCGCATTATCTTGCGAAGATTTAGCTAAAATATTTTTTAGACTCAATTATAATGTTTACGCTGTCTGTAAATATAAAAGTCTTAACCTTGAAAAATATTGTTATAAAATATTGCTAGCTGATTTTCATGAATATAAAAAAATTTCTAATTTTATAAATTTAATAAAAAAAAATGAAGACCTAGAGTTTATAATTGGGTCTGGCTTTTCTGAATCTCTAGAGAGAGAGTTGCCGCTAAACCTAAAATTAAACAAAGGAAACAGTATTTATTTACATAAAAAAATTAAGTCTGAGAATTTTTTTTTAGATTTAAAGAAAAATAAAATCTGTATACCTCATTGGACATTTAAAAAAGACATTTCATCAAATTACCTGGTGAAAGATTTTAAATCTTTTGGAGGTAACATGATCCACAATTACATAAAAAAAATAAAACTAAATAAAACTCAATATTTTCAAAAAATAATTAAAGGTGAACATATTTCAATTCAATTTTACAGCAAGGATCTTGACATTAAAATTTTATCGATATGTAAACAGCTTTTTAGAAAAGACCATTGTAATCCCTTTATCATTGAGTCTATCGTATCAAAGAAATTAAAAAAGACTATAATTAATAAATTAAATAAAATTTGTCTAAAGATAAGTCGTTTCTACAACTTAAATGGTATCAATAATTTAGACTTAATTTTGGAATTTAAAACAAAAAAATTGTTCGTTATTGAACTTAATGCTCGACCAGGTTTAAGCACCAACATGATTTACTCGAAACACAAAGCAATTTTTAAAAAATCTTTTGAAAAACAAGAGTTTAAAAATCCAAATTTTTTTTTTGGAACTCATATAATTTACAGTAAGAAAAAAATAACATTAGATAAAAACAAATATAAATATATTAAAAATATTCAATTTAGTAAAAATTTCTCTGAGCTCCCTCGTGAGAATGAGATCATAGAAAAGGACGAACCAATTTGCCTTGTTCATTGCAAATCAAAAAAATTAAAAATTCTAAGAGATAAATTAAAAAAAATATCGTATAAATTTACTAGAAATCTTGAGCTTCCAGATGGTGAAATATAGTATTAATAAACATTCTAATTTTCTACTAAACAATCTAATCAAAAACGCAGATGGTCTTGGCTTAATTATCAAAAAGGGTCCCCTTAATTCAATAATTGTTGATGCTGGCATTGACACTTATGGAAGTATCGAAGCTGGAATAAAAATTTCGGAAATTTGTCTTGGTGGTCTAGGAAAGGTAAGTGTTACACCTTCATTTGAAACAAAATCTTCATTTAATAATATTTCAGTGCATGCTTCAAACCCGGTATTGGCATGTTTGGGGTCTCAATATGCTGGTTGGAGCTTAAGTCATAAGGATTTCTTTTCTCTAGGATCGGGACCAGCCAGATCGTTGGCACAAAAAGAAGAAATCTTCTCAAAGTTAAAGTATACTGATAAAAGTTCTGCAACCTCAATAGTTCTTGAAGTCGATAAAACCCCGCCAGATGAAATTGTAAAAAAAGTTTCTTTTGATTGTAATGTTCCAGCAGAAGAAATAACTTTTATTTTAACACCAACCACCTCTATTTGTGGAACTATTCAAATAGTCTCTAGAGTTTTAGAGGTTGCAATTCACAAAATACATGAACTAAATTACCCTCTTGAAAAAGTTTTATTTGGCATCGCCACTGCGCCTCTACCTCCAGTTGCAAGTGATTTTATTTCAGGGATGGGAAGAACAAATGACGCTATAATTTATGGAGGAAGAGTCTATCTTTGCATAGATGATGATGATAATGAAATAAAAAAATTAGCGGAAAATCTTCCAAGCTTTAATTCAAAAGACTACGGAAAACCATTTAAACAAATTTTCTTGGATTATGAAAAAGATTTTTATAAAATCGATGGCTCTTTATTCAGTCCAGCAACAGTTTTATTAAACTCAAAGAAATCTGGTCAATCATACTCGTCTGGTGAAGTTAGTCTTGAGCTAGTTGAGCAATCGTTCAGATCATAATATGCTATCTGTAGCAATCATTGGTGATTTACACGATTGGCATAGTCAACAAATAGAATCAAGTTTAAAAAAGAGAGGTTGCAAAGTTATAAAATTAAAATTTGATGAACTACAAGCAAACTTTCAAAGAGGTAAATTTTTTCTTAATCCGGAACTAAAAAAAATAAAAGGGGTTTGGTTAAGATTTATCAACAATGGAACATTAGAGGAGGTAACCACAAAATTAACTTTTCTTCATCTTTTAGAAAAAGTTGGTATTTACATTCATAATTCTCCAAAAACAATTGAAATGACCGTTGATAAAGTTAGAACAACAGGGCTTTTAGAAATAGCTTCTATAAACTCTCCAAGTACATTGGTAAAGATTGGAAAAATTAAAATGTTAAAAAAAAAAAATTATTTGCTAAAACCAATTTTTGGATCACAGGGTAAAAATATTGCTTTCATAAAAAATAAATCAAACTTAAGTAAAAATAAACCAGTAGGAAATGTTTCTTATCTTCAAGATTTTATTGGAGATTTAAACCAAAAAAAACACTGGGATGTTAGAGTCTTAGTAAGTAATCATAAACATGTAACAAGTATGAAGAGGTCTTCAAGAAAGATTCTCACAAATGCTTATCAAGGTGCCGTATTAGAAAAATTCGCTATAACCGACGAAGTCAAAAAAATGTGTATTAAAGTTTCAAAACTTTTCAAACTAGGTTATGGAGGAATTGATATAAAAAAAAATAAAGGAAAATATTATGTTTTGGAAGTTAATAGTATTCCATCTTGGAAAGCAATACAAAAGATAAGTAAGAAAAATATCACAGAAGTTTTAGTAAGTGATTTTCTAAAAGTATTAGAGTAAAAATGAATTCACAAATTCTTAAAAAGATATACTACCAGACATGCTGTTACGAATTAAAAGCATTTAAACCAGGAAATCATAGTGTTTACTCAAAAATTCACGGAATGAGTGAATTGAAATTTAAATATGCAGCCAAAATTTCATCAAATTTTTTAGCAAATAAAAAACTATCCTTTGGGGAATCTATATTCCTTTCAGCTAAAAAATGTAAAATTGCCCTTAATTCAAACTATAATTTAGGAATAATAATTTTATGTGCTCCAATTTTGAGAGTTTACATCGATGGTTTTAAAAATTTTAAACAAAGATTAAATAATTTTTTAAATTCCATTTCAGAAAAAGACGGGGAACAAATTTTTAATGCAATTAAATTGGTTGAACCAGGAGGAATAAAAAACTACAAAGGTTCTGGAAATGTATTTGCATCCTCAAAACTTAACTTTAATGAAATTATGCAAATTGGATCTAATTGGGATAGAATATCAAAATGTTATATTGATAATTATAAAGAAATATTTGATTTTGGACTCCCAATACTCGAATCAATAAAGCAAAAAACATCCAAACAAATAGCAACCGAAATCTTGTATATAAACTATTTATCCAACTCTTTAGACAGTCATTTAAAAAGAAAATTTGGCAAGGAAAAAGCACAAATAGTAATGAAAAAAGCTCAAAATCTTAAAAAAAAAATTAAAATTCTGAAAAACAATAGAATTTTATTGAAAGATTTAGATTTTTACTTGAAAAAATTTCATCTTAATCCGGGGACTTGTGCTGATTTAACTGTTACAACCTTGCTAATAGACAAAATTAGAGATATATTCAAGTTTTCATTATAATTATTTATATTGAATTTATAGTAATCTCTAAAAGGAGGAAATATGGCAAAAATCACAAAAATGCTAGTCGGCGAGTCACTCGTAGGTGATGGAAACGAAGTAGCTCACATAGACTTAATAATTGGTCCAAGAGGTACTCCAGCTGAAACTGCATTTGCAAATAGCTTAACTAACAACAAAGACGGTTTTACAGCACTACTTGCTGTTGTCGCACCGAATTTAATGACCAAGCCTGCAACTTGTATGTTTAACAAAGTTACTATCAAGGGTGCAAAGCAAGCAGTCCAAATGTTTGGTCCAGCTCAACACGGAGTTGCAAAAGCAGTTATGGATTGTGTGGCTGAAGGCACAATCCCAGCAGACGAAGCTGATGATTTGTTTATTTCAGTTGGTGTATTTATTCACTGGTTAGCTGAAGATGATAAAAAAATTCAAGAATATAATTATCAAGCTACTAAAGAATCAATTGAAAGAGCTGTTGCTGGCGAACCAAAAGCCAAGGACGTTGTTTCTGAAAAAGATTCGGCAGAACATCCTTTTGCAGCAAAATGAGATTCATCCAACATGAAGCCATCAGATAAAGCTAATGGTGGCGGATGGCTTTCAAGGTTGCTCTCTTTTTTTAAAGGTAAGTAAATTCTAGGGACTCACAAACCGTCCCTAGACAACCTCTTGTGAAGTAATGTTGATGATATAACGTTGCAAAACCCAAGCTTCAACAATTGTTGAATTTCCTTATCCGTTTTTACACCACCAGCTAGAGATAATCTGTGGCACGATAATTTTTTGTTAAGGTTTCTTATAAATTTCATATCCACCCCCCTTCCACCAACCTTTCTTACGAACATCAAAATAATATCCATTGGGTGTTTTTTTCTTTCAAGTTTCCTTATCCAAATGGATTCCCTTCCATTAAAATCAACAGATATTTTGCACTTTTTAATAAATTCAAAACATTTGAAATTAAAATTCTTTATAGTTTCTGTACCTAAGACTAGTTCATAATTGTTCAACTTTTTCTCAATTTTTTTTTTGTGATAACTATAGACATTTTTTGGATAATCAAATCCAGCGTCTATCAAAAAAAAAAGTTCAGAAAAAGTTTGAAGAATTTTTTCAATAATAACATCGTTGTTACCAATTTTTCTTATTGCGTCAAGGTCAGCTATATAAATTCTTTTTAAATTTATCTTTTCTTGAAAACTTCGTATTAGTTTGATGGGATTTGAAAAGTCTTCGTCTTTAATTTGTAACGGCTTGTAGTTACTTCTTATTCCCGCATATGCTTTTACAGCTTTACCATTTACAATATCAACTGCTAATATAACACTCATTATATTTAACTTATGAAAAAACTAATTTTACTTGAGTACTTCACTTCACAGTCTTCAATATTAAAAAATAGAGATAAAGAAATTTTTAGAGAAGCGCTAAATCTCACAAATTCAATTATTAGAAATTTTATAAAGAGTCGTGACATTGAAAAAATCTATGTGATTAGAAATAAAAACTTAAAAACAATTGAATCGAAAAAAGTAAAAACTTACTTTACCAATCCTGAAATATCATACACTGATATTTTAAAAAGATTCAAGAAGAAAAGTGAAGTTATTATAATCGCACCTGAAACAAATAATCTTTCTTCAAAAATCTACTCTCATGTTTCGCAAAATCATAAGGTATTAGGCCCGAATATTTCTTCTTTAAATACATTTTCTTCTAAAACCAAAATGCTAATGAAGTTGAGGAGATTAAATTTACCTATTGTCGAAAATTACAATTTGAATCTTAACTATAAAGGAAAAATTATTTGCAAGCCAGACACTAGTGCAGGTTCAGAAAATACATTTGTTATAAACAAGAATAATTACGAAAAAAAAAAAGGATATCTTGTTCAAAAATTTTATAATGGAAAAAAAGGAAGTTTTCTTATGTTATGTAAAAACGGTAAATCAAAAGTAATTTGTTGCAATGAACAATTATTAAATTTAAAAAAAGAAAAAATTCAACAAGTAGGCTGCATTATGGGAGGGTTAGAAAAGTATCGAAATGAAATTGAAATACTAGCAAATAAAATATCCAAAAATTTTAAAGGTCTTTTTGGGATTGTCGGTGTTGATATAGTGATAGAAAATAAAAAATGGCTAATAATAGAAATTAATCCTAGGTTCACAAGTGCCTACAGTGGACTTAACAAATCTTACAGTTCATTGACAATTAAAGATATTACAGATTTCTACGTTCATAAAAAATTAAATGACACGCAACCCATATTTTTGAAAAAATACGAGTATTATTTTTAATGCTTAAAGTTTCACACTTAGGAATAGATATTGGTGGTGCACACTTAAAAGTCATTGGTGTCGATAAAAGGAACAAGGTAGTATTTGTTGATTATATAAGTTGCGCGATATGGGAAGGAATAGAAAAACTACAAGCAAAGATCCGGAATATAAATAATATAATAAATAATAATTCAGTAAAATGTGGAATTACCATGTCTGGTGAAATGTGTGATAATTTTAAAAACAGACTTATAGGTGCAAAAGTCCTAATCAAGGAATGTAATAAACTCCGATTTAACAATTTTTTTTACGTTAGCTCTAAAGAGGTTTTTACAAAAAAACCTAACTATAAACACCTTATTTCACTTAATTGGCATAGTATTGGCAGATTTTTAGAAAGTAAAATTGAAAGCTGTATTGCTATAGATTTTGGGTCAACAACCACGGATTTTATATGTATTAAAAAAAATAAAATCGTAAATAGATTTTCAGATGATTATTCGAGAATAAATAATGCTGAGCTTTTATACACAGGTTTTACAAGAACTCCTATATTTGGTGTAACAAACCAAATAGATTATAAAAAAAAAATACTAAAAATTATTCCGGAATTTTTCTCAAATACATCAGATATTTATAGAGTTTTAGGTAGATTAGATAAAAAAATTGATCTGGATGACACCGCTGACAAATCTAGAAAAAATATTACACAAAGTCTAATTAGATTATCGAGAAGTTTTGGATTTGATTACAAATCAAAAAATTTAAAAAAACTTAAAATAATTTCACAAAAAATATCATCTATACAATTAAACCAAATCTTTCGAATAACATTGGAACTTCAAAAAAAATTTTTATTGAAAAAACAACCGGTTGTTATTTCAGGCATTGGTCAAGATGTTCTATATAATTATTTTAAAAAAAAAAAATTAGAAACCTTTTACTTTAAACAATTTTTAAATAAATCAAGACTTATTAAGGAGGCCTCTTTTCATGCTCCCGCAGTTTCAATTGCTTTATTATTACAAAGATTGAAATAACGTGATATTTTCTTTAATTTTCTTGTATCAACCTCAGACATTCTTTTGTTAAATTTACAAATTGCAGACCTAAACCCGAGAATATTTGGTTTAAGCTTCATCATTAAAGGAATGTGAGTTTCTTTTAAAGAGCCAGCCAAACCGATTTTTATATCAAACTTTTTACATTTAGAAATGAATTTATCAAGATTAGAAACATTACAAAATGATAAAAGGTCACCATTATTTTTGTTATATGTATCTAACATTATATATTTGATTCCACATGATTCAAATAAATCTAACTTTTTATATACTAAATTAAAGTGATCGGAAATGTCTACAAATACAACACATACCAATTTTGTTTTAAACTTTCTTTCTCCTAAAAATTTTATTTTATCAAACAAATTTTTTATATTCATAGATAACAAACCAAACTTTATATAATCTAAATTTAACTTATCAAATTGTTTTAATTTAATAAGAAATTTCTGATTAATAAAAATATCGCCTAAAGTTGCCGAAATCTGAATTTGATTTTTAAATCTAAATATTACTTTTTTTATATCTTGTAAATCCCACGCGCCTATGGAACCATTCAGAGGATCTTTTAAATCAAGAATATCCACATTATTGATAATTTCCTCAGAAAGCTCATCAAGTTTTCTTAAGCTAACCAGCAAATTAGTTCTAACTGACATTTTTTTATACTCACCTGGTTTCATTTAAAATAAATTTACTTATTAGATTCCAACTTTTTCTCTCTTTAATCCCAGCTGTTTTTTCGACAGAATTTTTTAAGCCTTCCAATTCTTTTAATATTTGCTTTTTCTTTAAAATTTTCACCCTCGAAGCTAAAATACATGCTTCAATCAAAGAGTTTCTTGCTCTGTTAAAGCCCTCAAATCGCTTGTGTTCTTCTTGATTTATGATCTTACATTTGAAAATTGGTCTTACTTTATTTTCTTTGACGGATTCAACAACAACCTCATCATGCGCCAAAGCATCTTTTAAAAAATAACTATTAATTTTTGAACATTTTTTTTTCTGAAAGTTCTTCTTTCCTAATAAACAATTTACAAAAAAGGTAGCGTCATCAGTATAATTAATTGATGCATTACCTGTTGCTCTGAGGTTATTCAATGTAGTTGAGGGAATATAAGGTGAAATTAATATGTAATTTTTATTTTTTTTTATTCCAAAAGGTGCAAAATTAACATTTCCTTGATTATTCTTTGTACAAATTATTGTTTCAATAATCATTTTTTTTGCGTTGATTTTAATTTTGGGCGCTTTTTCAAACTAACTTTTTTTACTTTTGATGCAACACCCCATTTTAATTCATTATCTTGATCGTAATTTTTACCCAGTTGCCATGCAATTTGGGCTCTAGCAAGCTCTACACCTAGATAAAAAGCATGGCTAGCATCATTTTCAACTTTAAGCTTATCATAAAAATCAAATGGATCAATTTTAACTAAATGAGTTTCGGAATTAAAAATATTTATGCCATCCTCACCTACATAAATTCTAAAATTTTTATCTTTAATAAAACTTTTTATTTCTTTGATCTCTTTTTTTGATTTTCTTGAAGGTTTTCTCTCAGCCATTCCCATAAGACTGTTATCAATTCTAAATGGTAATCGTTTATTTTGTTTTGAAAAGTGCATTATTTTTCTTGCGGCATCAGTTTCTCTAATTGAATTTTTACAATGACCACTTACTTGAACCACAAGAACAGCATCGATAGATAATTCTGAAACTAATCCCATCAATGTAGCATTCACACCCGCTGAATCACTGTCAGTAAGTTCAGTTAAATTTCCTGTTCCCATGAAAATATTAATTTTAGGATAATTTTTCCTTAACTTAATATAACGCATAATTGATTCGGAAAATCCGTAATGAATGGGATCAAGAATTGGATCTGCAAAAAAGGCTCTTTTATTAATTTCTAGTTTTTTAATCGTTCGCTCCAGAGACTTCAAATCGCCTGGCTTAGAAGGGATTACTACTGGAACACTTTTGACTTCATCTAAAATATTAAGATTTTTCTCATTTACACTTAAAATGAAGTCTGCACCAGAGTTAGCGCCACGAATTAATTCCTCTGAATTTGCTGAATCTACAGACACTTTAAATCCATTACACTTCAGTGCTTTAATTGTGTCTTCTAGATGATCAAATTTGGTATCAGGCATGCAACCAAGATCTATAACATTAGCTCCCTGATTTTTATAATCTTTAGCAACTTGTATTATTTTTCTAATACTCATATCTGCAGCATCTACAATTTCTGCAAATATTTCACATTCATATTCTAGTAATTCATTATCTGGTTTTTTTAGACCAAAATAATCAGGTAAATGGCTTATGTCATCCGGTCCCCTTTCTACAGGAATATTAAAATATCTGCTAAGTTTTTTAAGATCACCTCTAAATTTCCCAGGAACAATAATTCTGTCTGCATTTTGCTCTTTGTCTAATCTTCTCATTATAATGTTTTCAGACATTAAAGCGGCAACGTTAACCCCAATCTGGTTAATTTTATATCTAAACTCAGGTTTCATCGAAGATAAGATTCTTTTCAATTGTCTTTCAGCAAGTTTTCCTGTCAGGAATAAGATTTTTTCAGACATTTTTCTCTTTCAATTATTTCTGACTCGAGCTCTTTAAAACTCATTACAACTTTTGTAATAGAAAATTTTTTTAATTTCTCAACATTTTCTAAATCTATTGCTCGGGGAAATACGTCTACAAGACCACCAGGTGCCATTGTTTTTAATTCCGGAGCAGTATCACATGGAAAAAAAATACAATTAACGTTGCATTTTCCTGACTGTGCAAAAATATTAGTTGCAAGGGTGTCTGAAATGCCATAAACACATTTTGCTACTGTGTTACTAGATGTAGGAGCCATAACAAGAGTATGATATGTTCCCTTGTAAAAATTTCCAACAGATGCCGAACTGGCAGAATTATCTTGGTAAACTTTAACGCTCTTTGACACTTTGCCCTTTTTTTTATACATAACTAAAACTTCTTCTGCTGCTTTAGAAATAAATAAATCTACTTTTTCTAAATTGTTTATTAGATCTATTGTTTCAGAGAAGAAATGTCCTGACCCTGTTAAAACCCAAGCCCATCTTTTTTCAATTTTTTTGTTCATCAAAGTTTAATCTCATTTAATTCTAAAAAAAGTTCTCTGAAAGTGTCAGAAGCTCCAATTAAATTTATTATTTCTTGTCCGATAATTTTTATGTTTGATGACTTAATCAAATACTTGTCAACGTTTTTATCCAACACTCCATTATCTTGAAGATATTTTAATTTATATTTTTTTTTTTCAAAGGTTAAAGATTTTACATAAAGTAATCCTAATGAATTAATTTTGCTGTGAAGCCAAGCAGCAACTGAGTCAGATGTTGATTCCCAATTTTTTATAAAAGTAGAATCGTTTTTTAAAATCATAGAAGGAAGCCAAATTTTTAACATTTTATTCGAGAATCTCAGGGATTCAATGTCATCAACTAAACAAATATTTTTATCGATTTCTTTTAAAAGATGCGAAAATAATTCTGTGGCTTTCAATGCAATATAATTACCTGTTTTCTCAGACATTCTTTTACTTTCATAAACTAATCTGACTGAATCTGAAAACACCCCTCCGCCATTAACGATGATAATATTGTCTTTGTTAGATAATCTTTGAAGATTCTTAATTAAATTGCTTAAATTGGGGTTATTTATCCAACTACCACCTATTTTTACAATCCACATAATGTTTTTTGAAATGGAGTTATTTTTTTTTTATTTTTTCGATATTAGTCCTAGTAGATTTTCTTACTAAATGATCCCTTTTACTTCTAACTAGTTCAATGCCCACACTCTTTGTTTCAGAAAAAACATCTAACTTTTCCAGTTTCATCCATACTGACATAATTCTTGATTCTTCAAAACACATATCCATAATTTTTTCACCAAGGGTTTCCAGTAGTTCAATATGTCCCTTCGAAATTATATTTTTTAATTTTTTTATGATCTGCTCGTATGAAACAACATTATTTATATTCTCATCGACTTTATCTAAATTGTCGAGGGCTTGAATAGATAAAGAAATAGAAACTCTTTGTTTTTTTACTTTCTCATGTTCATGAATTCCGATCGATACCATAAGAACAAGTTCGTTGATTTGAACTTGATACGTTCCTTTTTTATCTGCAAGAAAATTTTGGTCAGATGGTACCCAAGAACCTGTTGAAATAACTGAAATATTTTTGTATTTATTTGACATAAGTAAAATCTTTATTGAAAATCATACAATTATAGATCATAAATATAACGTAATGATAAATAATAACAAATTAAATTCTTCAAATAATCTATCAGTTATTTTATTGGTATTTTTTTGTTTATTGTCAAATCTCTCTTTTGCTGCTGACAGTGATGCCAATCCAGATGATTTCTCAAATGCTGAAAATGCTGAAGAAAAAAGAGTTAAATGGGGAACAGAGGAATTCAAACTTGAGCTGATAAAAGAAATGTCAAGTGCAAATATCGCACTTTTCATAGACGAACATCTAAAAACTATTACAGAACCGTCGAGAATATTTTACAAATTTCAAAAGGAATCCACTAGAGAAGATAATTTTGTTGGTAATGTTGTTTTAAATATCGTTAAAATTGACGATGATAACACGAAACACATTACTTTTAGATATCTCAAAGGAAGAAATAAAGTAAGATTTCCTCCTCAGATAGGCGCTAAAGGAAACCCAGTTTTTATGCTTTTTTTTGAGAGGGACTCAAGAGATATGCAAAGATTGACTGGGGGCAATGCTCTTTTTTTTCGGAGCAGAATACGACATACAATTGCAGCTACTGATGTAAAAGACATTAAAATTAACTACAACAATCAGGAAATCTCAGCCAAAGAAATTGCCTTTCAGCCATTTACTAAAACTGAATTAAAAAACCGAGTTTCTAGATACAAGACAAAAAAATTTATTATTACAATGTCCGAAGAAATTCCTGGTGTTATTTTTAAAATTGAAGCCTTTATCAAGGATTTGGAAAACCCTGATGACATGGTTAAAGAAGTACTTCAGTTTCAGGGCATTAGAACCAACAAAGAACTTAGAGAAGAATATAAAAAAAGAAAGGATAAAAATAAATCATGATAAATAAATTATTTGTTTCAATCAGTTTAATCCTAGCAACATTACTGTTTAATAAATCTCATTCAAATGATTTCCCAACGCTAGCACGGTCTGAATTTGTGTTTGCATGCATGTCTTCAAATGCCTCGAATAGAGATTTTATGGCAAAGTGTTCATGTGCAATTGATGAAATTGCTAAAAGGATTACTTTTAAAGAATACGCGCAAGCTGAAGCCATAGCAAGACTCTGGGAAGGAAACAGTCCTAGAGAAGAAGCTTTTAAAAGTGTTGGACTTTCAAAAGATAGGATGCAAAAGCTGTTCAGAGCTCAAGCAGCTTCTGAATTAGAGTGTTTTTAATTATTTATCGTTAAAATTTGTTAAAAAGAAAATTCTTTTGAAAAACTTTGTCCTTCACTGTCATTGACTTTTACTGTCAGTGAACCGCCAGTATTTAAATAATTAAAGGTAAAAGAGGGATCTTCTGATAGAGAGATATCGGGTGAAGCTTCAAAAATTAAGTCTCCATCCTGCTCTATTCTAACAAAATTTATGAAATGTGCCGGTATCTCCGAGCGAGTCAGTTGGTTGAACTGTAACCCAGAAAAGTTAGGATGACTTATTAAAAATTTAGCTTTATTTAATTTATCAGTCGCATCACTTGTTTTTATAAATTTCATTTTCATTTTTCCTAATCGAGCCATAACAGAATCCATGTCAGCAAGACTTGGTGCTGAACAACCTCCAGCAGCTTTAACAAAATTAGAAACCATATACTTTTCTCCTTTGTTATTTTCAGCAATGGCTCTAACATATGTATATTTGTCAATGCGAACTCTTGTTGAAAAACTTGCATTACCGACTTTAGGACTAAATTCAAATTTACCGACTATAGGTGATGGATTTTCATCAATAACAATTGTTAGATGTTTTATATAATCAGTAGGTAGTTGATCTTTTAGAAAGTTTATTGAAATTGGAACAATTGCTGCGTCTAGAGCTCTGTAGGGTGTTTCTAGAACCATAAGGTCTGAACCATCCCTAATTTTAACACCATCATCATATAATAACCCTTTTACGTTTTGTTCCCACGTCACGGGTTCAGGTTTTTTATCATTTGCAAATACAAAAGTAATTGAAAATAATAAAAATAAAAAAATTAACTTATTATTTATTGCATTCATAAGATTAATATACACATATTGAGTAGATATTTAAGAATTTTTTTGCATAAATCGTTGTAAAATGCAGTTCAATAAAATGACCAAATTTTTTATGTGTGTAAGTAATTGATTTCACTTAATTTTTTTGAATTCTGAACAAAAGTTAATTTAAACATTCATCTAACGTTCATTTACTACATTTTTTTTTGGACTTATCCACAACTTTTTTACAAGGCAAATCTAGCCCTAACCCATTGATTTTATTATTAAAATAATATATCTTTTTTCCTTCACCTTATTTTGTTCATGTTACATTCAT
This sequence comes from uncultured Alphaproteobacteria bacterium, assembly GCA_902550225.1. Classification (GTDB taxonomy): domain Bacteria; phylum Pseudomonadota; class Alphaproteobacteria; order Methylaequorales; family Methylaequoraceae; genus Methylaequor. The sequence goes on along the minus strand of CACCYL010000001.1, from coordinate 54,291 downwards.
ATTTTTATCTTGAATTTACGATATTCAGACATAATATAATGAGGTGGGAGGAAATCAAATAACTAACGATTTTTGTTTGTTTTTGATTCCAATCAATAACCGGGCAGTCGCCCAAATATTAATCGTAATAAAGGAGAAATACTTTATGAGTATTTTGAAAAAAAGCATCATTGCTTCAGCTGCTTTAGCTCTTCCATTTGCTGTAAGTGCTAACTCAAAGCTTGAAAAAATGATGAAAGATCCAGGACAATGGGTACAACAGTCTGGCGATTACGCTGGTCACCGTTTCTCAAACCTTGATCAAATCAATAAAAGTAACGTTGGTAGCTTAAAAGTCGCTTGGACTTTTTCTACTGGTGTACTTAGAGGACACGAAGGTGGTCCACTAGTAATTGGTGATGTAATGTATGTTCACACTGCAATTCCAAACATAGTGTACGCTTTAGATCTAAATGATAACCAAAGAATCATGTGGAAATACAACCCTGTAAAAGGTGGTAAGTATCCAGGTGGTGAAACTATGGATAGAGTTATTTCAGTTATGTGCTGCGATAACGTAAACCGTGGTGTTAACTATCACCCTAATGGAACTATCGTTCTACATGCTGCTGATACTTCAGTAATTGCGCTAGACGCTAAAACTGGTAAAGAGAAGTGGATTACAACTAACCTACACTCTGGTACTGGTAAATATGGTGTCTCTGCTTCTACTGGTTCAGGTCAACCATTCATCATCAAAGACATGGTAGGTGTTGGTTGTTCTGGTGCTGAATTCGGTGTGAGATGTAACTGGACACAGTACGATATCAACAGTGGTAAGAGACTTTGGAGAGCTTACAGCATGGGTCCAGATAAGGACATGCTAGTTGATCCAAACAAAACTACTTCTATGTTAAAACCAATTGGTAAAGATTCTTCATTGAAAACTTGGCCTGGTGATGCATGGAAAATTGGTGGTGGTTCAATTTGGGGTTTCTACGGTTATGACTCTAAATTAAACACTTTGTACTACGGTACAGGTAACCCATCAACATGGAACCCAGTTGTTCGTCCTGGTGACAACAAATGGTCTATGACGATTATGGCTCGTAACCCAGACAACGGTATGGCTAAATGGTTATATCAAATGACTCCTTACGATGAGTGGGATTACGACGGTGTTAACGAGATGATTCTTGTTGACATGAAAGTAAAAGGTAAAAACCGTCAAGCACTTGTACACTTTGACAGAAACGGTTTTGCTTACACAATGGATAGAGCTTCTGGTGAGCTATTAGTTGCTGAGAAGTATGATCCAGCTGTGAACTGGGCAACTCACGTTGACATGAAAACAGGTCGTCCACAAGTGGTAGACAGATATTCAACTGCACACCAAGGTGAAGATGTTAACACTACTAACATCTGCCCAGCGGCTCTAGGTACTAAAGACCAACAGCCTGCTGCTTACGATAGACTATCTGGATTGTTCATGGTTCCAACAAACCACGTTTGCATGGACTACGAACCATTCAAAGTAGACTACGTTGCTGGTAACGCTTATGTTGGTGCTACATTATCTATGTACCCAGCTCCAGGCGGAACACACCTAGGTAACTTCATTGCATGGGATGCTGACAAAGGTAAGATCGCATGGTCTAACCCTGAGCCTTTCTCTGTATGGAGTGGTGCATTAGCTACAGCTGGTGGAATTACATTCTACGGTACGTTAGAAGGATACGCTAAAGCTGTTGAAAGTAAAACTGGTAAAGAACTATTCTCGTTCAAAACACCTTCTGGTATTATCGGTAACTTCATGGCTTACTCTCATAAAGGTAAGCAATATGTAGGTATCTTATCAGGTGTTGGTGGTTGGGCTGGAATCGGTCTTGCTGCTGGTCTTACTGACCCAACTGCAGGTTTAGGTGCTGTTGGTGCATACTCTGCACTAAGTAACCACACTGCATTAGGTGGCGTATTAACTGTCTTCGCTTTACCGTAGTAGCGTAAACAGTATTTAAAAGAAGCCCGGCTTTTCAGTCGGGCTTTTTTTTTGAAAAAAATTTTTTAAATTTCTTGAGATTTTGATATAATTTACAATATAAATAATAACTATTTTTTTAATGATTAATTAGGACTTTGAAACATGAACTTTAAATTTAATAAATTTGCTTTAGTTGCATCACTAGTCGTAGGATTTAGTGCTAAAGCGATCCCAACTCCAGAAGCAGTTGAACCTGCTTTCGATGAAGATGACAACCCAACTTACATTATTAAATATGGTAAGGGCGACAGATTAAAAGAAGATGGTACTCCTCTGAATCTAATCCAAATTAATTGTAAAGGCAAAGCAGTTGATATGGTATCAGAAGATGACTTAGAAGAGTGCAGAGGTGATGATAGCTTGGTTGAAATGCAATATGGTTGGATGGATTTTGCAACTTATAAAGGATGGAGAGCTTACCATGCCGAATGCCACGTATGTCACGGGCCTGATGCAATGGGAAGTACTTACGCTCCTTCTTTAATGGTATCGGTTACACAAGGCTTATCATATGACGATTTCTTTAACGTAATTATGAATGGAAGAGGCGAAGATGAAGGTGCACAAAAAGGTAATGTGATGCCTGCTTACGGTGCAAATACAAATGTTGCTCCACACGTTGAAGACATATTTCGCTATGTTAAAGCTAGAGCTGACGGTAAAATAAGACGTGGAGTTAGACTACCAAAGCTTCCAAAATTTAAAGAAGTTGACTAAATTCAATTTTACTTAAATTTCAAATGCAACGAGTCTTCATACTTACATTATCTCTAGTAATGTTGCTCACAATGGATGTAAAATCTAGAGAATCTGCTATTGAAGCTGTTGATACGGAAAATTTACGAGTTTGCGCAGACCCCTCAAACCTCCCTTTTTCAAATGAAAAAGGGGAAGGTTTCGAAAACGCTATAGCCGATTTGCTCGGTGAAAAGCTAAATATTCCAGTAGTCTATGAATACTTTCCTCAGGTAATTGGATATGTTAGAAACACACTTAACAAGAAAAAGTGTGACATTTTAATTGGAATTACTGCTGGTAACGATCTGGTGCTAAATACCATACCTTACATGAGATGGTCATATGGGATGATTTTTCTCAAAGAAAATGGAATAGAAGTTGATAGACCTAATCATCCTCAGTTAGCTGATCTAAGTATTGGAGTTCAAGCTGGCACCCCTCCTACTTTTGTTCTACAAAGATATAATCTTATGGGTAGGGTAAGGCCTTACAACCTCACATTTGACCCTAGAAAAGCGGTGATTGGGGAGTCAATGATAGAAGATCTAATTGATGGTTTAGTCGACATCGTATTTATGTCTGGACCCATTGCTGTATACTATCTTGAAAAAAAGGGTTATGACAAAAGCAAATATGAATTTATTCCCCTAGAAACTACCGATCAGGGTTGGGGTAGGATGGATTATTACACAACAATGGGTGTAAGAGATGGTGAAACTGATTGGAAGAAAAAACTAAATAAATTTATAAAGGAAAATCAGAAAGAAATCGACGAAATTCTTGTAAAACACAACATTCCGATCTTAAGCCTAAGACCTGGAAAAAGAAAAAAATCTGACAGCACCACAGACGCGTTGATAAAAGGCAGAGCTCCAGTCCAATAGATATTTTTTTTGTGTCTTTATCCATTACTCGACGTCTTTCTCAAGTTGCAAAACAAAAATTTTGATAAATGAAGATAGTAAGTCTTATCCCTAGTGCCACTGAAATTGTTTGTTCTCTAGGGCTAATTAATAACCTGGTTGGTATTTCGCACGAATGCGATTATCCACAAGGTATTGAAAAACTTCCTAAACTTACAAAAAGTAAAGTTGATGTCAATGAAACTTCTTATAATATTAACCAAAATATTCAAAGCATTTTAGAAAAAGGACTGTCTGTATATGAGGTTGATTCAGAACTTCTCCAAAAAATTAATCCAGATGTCATTATAACTCAATCTCATTGTTCGGTATGTGCAGTTTCAATTGAAGATGTAAAAAAATGTTTAAATCTCTGGCTCAAAAAAAAGCCAATCTTAATAGATTTAAAACCTAATTATTTTAAAGACGTCATCAACGATATTTTATTTGTTGGAGAAAAACTCAATGCCTATAACGAAGCTTCAAAGGTTATTGAAATAATTAACAAGGAAATTAACGTTATTAAGAAAAAGTTAAACTTTACCAATACGAAAAAGGTTTTATGTATTGAATGGATAGAGCCCCTAATGATTGCTGGTAATTGGATTCCTGAAATTTTGAGTATAAGCAATGCAGAAAATGTTTTAATTGAATCTGGAAAGAATTCAAAATTTATTTCTACAAGTGAACTTTCATCAAATAAATTTGACATTGTTATATTTATGCCGTGCGGATTTGATATAAGAAGAACAAAACTTGAAATTAAAAAGTCAAATCTTAATTTTCATTCATTACTTAAACAGAAAGAAGTATTTGTAGTAGATGGTAACAAGTTTTTTAACAGACCAGGACCACGATTACTGGAAAGTATAAAAATTTTATGCGAAATTATACACCCGGATGTATTTAAACCTGGACCATCGCTGGAAAGGTGGGTATCTGTTAACCTGTCTGAATAGAAATTGGTTAAAAAAAAAGCCCAGCTAGGTTTGCCTGGGCTTTATGTGAATGGAACGAGAGAATTCTAAATTTCACTTAAAAGTTTGTCTCTTTTTTTCTTAGACTTTCCACCTGTAACTTTCAAAGCTTTTATAGCATCCATATTAGAGGTGTCGCCACCAACTACAACCAAACCAATCATTCCCATTGCTGCGTGAGGAGAACATTGGTAAAGGTAAATACCTGGTTTGTCAAAAGTTATGGTCACAGGGTCGTTTAATTTTGTTTTTTTTGGTAATTCATATCCTTCGGGACCAGCTAGCATTTCTACGTTATGTCCTTTAGCTGTAGGAACCCATTCAATGGACTGACCAACGTCAATCTTAACAAGTTCTTGACTATAAACCATTCTTTTTTTTGTTTCTTTATTTTTATTTAGCATTTCTATTGTAACATCTGCGGCAAAAGAATTTGCTGAAAACATTACAAAAAATAAAGTTAGAAAAAGTTTTTTCATTTTACATCCTTTTTTTATTGTTCAAATATAAAGATATATCTAATAATTAAAATGGTGTTTGTCAATCATAATGAGAATGCCTATTAATTATCGAAAGTTAAATAGGTGAATTAAATCTAACGCCGTAGCGTCTGTAAATAAATTCTGGTGGAGCACGCCTAGCTTCTTCAGCTGCCATTGCAAATATTTCTTTGTGTAAAGGTGATATAGAACACGCTGGATCAGTATTTTTAGCGTCACCAGTTAGGGCCATCGCCTGGCATCTACAACCTCCCCAATCAATTTCTTTTCTATCACAAGATTTACAGGGATCAGGCATCCAATCGGTACCTCTGTATAAGTTAAATGCCTCTGAGTTCTCCCAAATCCATTTAAGGCTTTTTTCTCTAACATTGTCAAACTTAAGGTGGGGAATAGTCTCTGCCGCGTGACACGGTAATACCTCTCCTTTTGGATTCATGTTTAAAAACCTTCTTCCCCAACCTCCCATACAATTTTTAGGATGCTTTGCGTAATAATCGGGAATTACGTAATCAATAACTAATTTTCCTTTGAGATCAACTCTAGCTTTTTCAACTATTTCAGTGGCATGGTCTAATTGTTCGGGCGTAGGTATAAATGCTGCTCTATTTTTTAAGGCCCAACCGTAGTATTGAACCTGAGCAATCTCAACCCTTTCAGCATCAAGGTCAAGGGCCATTTGAATAAAATTTTCAAGATTATCTATATTTTGCCTATGAACAACACAATTGCAAGTTAACGGTAATTCAACCTCTCTTACCCATTTTGCTACTTCAAGTTTTTTTGCATGCCCTCCTTTATAGCCGCCAATTCTATCTGCATTTTCGTTGTCAGTATCTTGAAAGGAAAGTTGTACATGCTCTAAACCAAGTTTCTCAAGTTTTTTCAGTCTATCAGGATTTAATAAAACTCCAGAGGTAATAAGATTCGTATATAAACCTTTGACTGTACAATGTTCAACAATATCCTCAAGATCATGCCTGACTGTTGGTTCTCCACCTGAAAGATGTATTTGATGCATGCCCATATCAACAGCCTGGTCAATAACTGATTTCCACTCATCTGTTGTTAACTCACCAGTTTTTTTCTCAAGCTGGACTGGGTTTGAGCAATAAGGACATTGCAGAGGACATCTATGAGAGAGTTCGGCTAGAAGTGCCAAAGGCGCTTGTATACCGTGTTCAGAGGCAGTCTTTAACTGTTTTGAACCTGATTTTAATTCATCGCTTTTCATTCTTCAATAAATCCTTTGTCTGATAGTTCTTGCAACATTTCAATTACATCTTTCATTATAACCTCTTTAGGTGCATTAAACTTTTTTGACAAGTCAGTTGAGATTTCACCAACAGAAACTTTACCATCGACAAGTTTGAGAATCTCAACAGCGACTGGATCAAGTTTAACAAGCCGTTCAGGGGCCAAAATAACCCATTCGTCTCTTGCTTTATTATGTCTAAATCTAACATGTTTTGGGAATTTTGGTTTAACGCTCTCATTTATTTTCAGTATATCTTTCATTAAAATCCTCTGGCATAAAAGCTCCTGGTGGAACATGTCCATTGATATAAGAGTGATATAGGGCGTCCTGCATAACCCATAGGACATCAGTTTTAAATTTTAAAGCATCGCAAACAGAATCTTGTTCTTTTCTTGTTTTCGCATTTTTTAGTGCATAGTTTAAGACAAAATCGGCATCATCAGTTGCCTGATCGACTCTCTTTTTAAAATAAGCCATGGTAATATCATTAATAAAATCATAGTTTTCAAGCATGCCTACAATTCGCTCTTTATGAATCTTAGGAGCAAAAAGCTCTGTTAGCGAAGATGTTACTCCTTCAAGAATTGGCTTCTCCCTTACAAAAGTCACGTAGGCATCAACGGCAAATTTGGTAGCTGGCAGAATACCATCTGTTGATTTTACATAATCTCGATCTAAATCAAGACCATCAGTTAATTTATACCATCGTTCAATACCTCCTTCATCCCCTTTTCTTCCATCGTGATCCAATATTCTTTTAATCCAAATTCTCCTGAGGTCAGGATCTTTAATTCTGGACATTAATGCAGAGTCTTTAATAGAAATATTGATTTGATAATAATATCTATTGATCGCCCATGCCTGTACTTGTCCTTTATTTAATTTTCCACTATGAAGAAGATGATGAAATCTACAATTATCGTGGTAACGTTCAGCACCGATATTTCTAAGGCGCTGCTCAAACTCATTTTTAGTCATGAGTATTTGGTTTTTTAGTTTTTCTTCAGCAATACTTTTCATATTTCAATCTCCATTCCATCATAACTTACTTCCCAACCATTTTCTTCAACAATCTTTCTTTCTTTTGAATCTTCCAAAAGTATTGGATTGGTTGTATTTATATGAATAAAAATTTTTCTTTTTACCCCTAAATCTTTAAATGCTTGTATTGAACCATTTTTTCCAGAATTATTCATATGACCCATTCTTTGTCCAGTTTTTTCACCAACCTTACTGGTAGCCATTTCGTCATTTTCCCATAAAGTTCCATCAAATAACACCACATCTGAATCTTTAATTCTTTCAGCTAAATCAGTTGTCATGTCTGCACATGCTGGAATGTAAAAAAACGATTTATTGTTTTGCGATGAAAATATCTTTAAACCAATTGTATCTCCTTCTTCAGTACCAAAATTTTTCCCTTTTGATTCATCTTCTAGCCAAAGTGCAATTTTTCCTGGGACTTCAAATGCTTCTATTTCAATATTGAGATCTTTTCCTTCCTTACTTTTAACCTCGAATTTTTTATTCATTTCTAAATTTCTTCTATCTACATAGTCTGGGTTTAAAACATTAAAAATCGAGTTTTCTTTTAAAACTGAATGTACTCTTTTGTGAGCATAAACAGACAAATTTTGCCTTTCTCTCAGTGATAATAAACCTGCAACATGATCGACATCGCCATTGGTCAGAACAACACCTTTGATAGGGCTATGCCTAAGATCTCTTTTCGGATGCATTTGTTTATTATTTAAAATTTGTGAACCTAAATCAGGTGAAGCATTAAACAAAACCCAATCCTCGTCATTTGAAGTAACTGCGATGGATGATTGAGTTCTCGGTGAAGTTCCAGGTAATCCATCCCTGACCTTTTTACTCACTGAACTGTTACAGTTCCATTGTGGAGAACCACCTCCTGCAGCTGAACCTAAAATCAAAACTTTCAACATAATTATACTACTTTAAATGCACCCCTTAAATCAAATTAGACTTAAGGGGGCAATAGCTATTGCAGAGATTACTTCTCAGCGCAAGCGTAAGAATTGATTTCTAGACCTACAGAGATCTCAGAAATCATTGGTTTTGTCCAAGCCATAATTTACTCCTTTTTATGGTTTAGATTAATATAGCCCACCTTGGGCTATGATATATATAGTGATTGTTTATTAAAGAAACCTGATTTTTTTATTCATTTTGAATTCATTAACAAAGTAATGATTTAAAGGGAAATTATTGGATATAAGATAGAATTTTTCTAGCTTGATATCCTAGTCTTTGCGTATTGAATACTGGTTCTTCACAAACATATTCCGTTAATCTTGTTCTCTGATCAAAAACTCGTGTATTCCATTCTAATTGGGAATTCGCATTAATATATTTTTTACTTTTTTTATCCATTTTATTTTTTCTATATTTTCTTATTAACTTTGACGATTCACCAATTGCCTTTCTTAGACTTTCTTGCCTATCAACAAATTTAATGATCCCCTTATACTGTCTTTCTCTTCTGTCCTTAGCTTTTTGATAAAGACCCGCAAAAAGAAAGATTAACTTTTCTCTTTGTTCAGGTTTTTTTAAAACACCTAAATAAGTATATTTTTTTGCAAACTCCTCTATTACAACTGTTCCGTTCTCCTCGGTTAACGTTGGTTCAGATAATATATTAACGTATTCAATCACATCATCATGCTTCCACCAATCTTTCAAAGATTCCTCTATAGAAGGCCCTTGCCATATTGATCCAAGATTTAGTTTAGGGTTATACACCTGATCGCACGGCCATTTTTTTGGTGTTTTATCGAGTTCGATCGATAAGGAATCACTGGCTGTCGTGAGCATAATAGTAAAGTAAATAAAGAAACTAAAAATTATTTTTTGCATCATATTTTCTCCCAAATAAAATTATTTAACAATAAATTTACCAACCATTCCTTTACTTTGTAACCTTTCAATTTCAAAATCATATTCTCCAGGCCTAATTGGTACAAACTTAATTTCAATTTCACCCTCTCTCTCAAATTCTATTTCATTAATTACGGGTGCATCTAACTCAATCCCATCTATTTCAATTGAACGAATCCAAATATTTCTAAAAAAATCCTCTGCTTCTAATTCATATTCTTTAAATCCCATACTTGTAATTTCTAATCTATAAGCTTTGCCAGTTTCCATATTAAAAATTTTTTGTGACATATCGTAATCGCTTTTGTCAGATCCCAAATTTAAGACTAACTTTTTTGACCGAATTGATAAATCACCCTCTGCATTTGACTCGCTTGGCAATTGAATAAATAAAAAGATTATAATCATTAAAAAATTCATATATTAACTTCCTCCTTTTTTTTGTAGAGAGCCTCTTGCAGGATCATATCCCAAAATTGATAGAATAAGAAATATTACAGTAAAAATTACTATACCTGCAGTATACTCAAAATTAAATTGAGAATACAAAGAAAATCTTATAGATTCAACTGCATATGTAAATGGATTATAAAAACATACGTAATATAACCATTCACTAGTTTCTTCAATCTTCCAAAGTGGATACAATGCTGACGAGGCAAAAAACATAGGAAAAATAACAAAATTCATAACCCCGGCAAAATTTTCTAATTGTTTAATAGCCGAGGAAAGAAACATCCCCAACGAGCCTAACATTAAGCCAGTAAATATCAACGCTGGTAAAATTGTAAAATAACCTGTAATCGGAGGTATAATCTCCCAGAAAGACGCAATTATAAGGAAAGCATAGACTTGAAGTATAGAAACAAATACACCAGCAAGTAATTTCGATATTAGCAAAAACCACCTTGGAATGGGACTAACTAACATCGTTTTCATACTCCCCATTTCTCTGTCATAAACCATGGATAATGAGCTTTGCATCCCATTGAATAATTGAATCATTGCAATAAGACCAGGAGCAATATAAACCTCATAGGGAATATATGTTTCATAGGGAGGAATTATTGCCACACCAAGGACAGACCTGAAACCTGCAGCAAATATTCCTAACCAAACTAAAGGTCTAACGAGTGCTGAAAAAAATCGTTCTTTTTGGTGAAAGAATCTTAATGCCTCTCTTAATACAATTCCTTTAAAACATCTCAAATATATAATCGGTTTCATACTTCCACTCCAACAAGCTTATTGAAGGCATCTCTGATATTTTTTTGTTTCGTTTTTTTTACTATTTTTAATACATCGCCCGATTCGACTATTTCTCCTTTATGAATAATTACAACTTTTTCACCTTTATCAATTTCATCAATTAAGTGTGTTGCCCATAAAACTGCAAGTTCTCTTTTTTTACAAAGTGATTTTACGTGTTTAAGAATCATTTGCCTTGATCCAATATCTAATCCAACTGTAGGCTCGTCTAGAAGCAGTAATTTTGGTTTATGGAGAAGCGATCGTGCGATCTCAACTCGTCTCCGTTGACCTCCCGAAAGAGAACGTACTTTATTTTTTAATTTTTCAGTTAAATCTATTCTCTGAATTTCTTCTTCAATTCTTTCTGTGGCATCAGCGAAACTTAAACCATGCAATGACGAATGGTAATGTAAATTTTCTTCGACACTGAGATCCAAATCAAGTGTAGGTTGTTGAAAAACTACTCCAATATTTTTGAGAGCATCTGAAGATTTTTCTCTAACATCAAAATTATGGATTTTTATAGAGCCAGAATTATTGTTATATAGTCTAGTTATAAGTGAGTAAAGTGTAGTTTTTCCCGCTCCATTTAGACCAAGTAAAACTGTGAAATCTCCAGAATCGATATTGATACTAACATTTTTAAGTGCTTTAAATTCTCCAAATTTGTGCGAAACATTTTTAATTTGAAGGGCAGAACTCATAGGACTTATGACCAATTACATGGTCCTCTAGGACTCAGGACTTATTACCACGCCCCAGGGAAAACGGCCAACTTTGATGGATTTTTTTACTTTTAGTTTCTCCACATCAATTATGGAAACATCATTACTTACTCCATTAGTAGTGAGTAGAGTTTTCTGATCAGGAGTAAAGGCTAATTGCCAAACTCTTTGACCAACGAGTAAATATTTAATTAGTTCCTTAGTTTTTTGATCAATAACTGCAATTCTATTGGCAGGCCCCAATGCAACAAAGGTATACTTACCATCATTGGTGTGTCGAACGCCAACAGGTTGAATACTCTCTTCATTAACTCCTGGAATTTCGAAACCTATTGTGTGGGTAACTTCTTTCGTTGATGGGTTAATGACTTTAACAGTTCCTCCAATCTCAGCAGACACCCAGACTTCTTTGTCATTAGGAGTAAACATAGCTACTCTAGGTCTAGCATCAACTAGGACATTCTCTAAAATATCTAAAGTGCTTGTATCGATGAAGTGAGCCATATTTGTGGTCTCAGAGGTATTCACTAAAACTTTGCCATCATTTGTTAAGCCCATTCCTTCAGGTTCTACACCAACCGGTATATCATCAATGATCATTTTGTCATTCATATCAACTACAGTAACCATAGCGTCATCCTCGTTAGCTATATAGAGGGTTTCGTCATTGGGTGACAAAATGAATAACTCGGGGTCAGGTCCAGAGGGTAAATAATATTTTAATTTAAGTGTTTTAGCCTCACGCACTTCAACTCTGTCATCATCGGATGCACAAATAAGCACAAGCTTTCCGTCCTTAGACATGATTATGCCTCTTGGTCTTTGACCAACTTCAACTGTTCTGATTACTTTATTTTTTTTTATATCGATAACGCTTACGGTATTGTCTTTTTCGTTTGTTATATACGCAAGGTTGGCGAAAGAGGTTTTTGCAACAAATATAAAGAACAGGCAGAAAATAAATCGTGTCATGATACTAATGTATTAAAAATTTTAAAATTTACAAGTAGATTCAGGTTGATCTTTACCCATAGTATCTAATTCACTATCTGGATGAATATAACCTTCCTGTGGTGAAACAGATACCATTGATCTTGGCGCTGCCAATAAAATAGGCTGTCTCATTTGCCCATTCCATGATCTGAATGAAACTTTCACTCCCTTATAAGCTCCAAGACCAAATTTTTCTCCTAACAAATATTTTCTTATATCTTTTACATCATTGCTACTTGTTCTTGTTATAGCTTCTCCAATTGACCGAACTGCAGTCCATGCATGGTAATCAACTTCTGTCATCCATCTTCCACTTTCTCTTCTGAATCTGTTTTGCATTTGTGTTGCTCCCCATTGTTCATGAGTTCTATGCCAAGACGTTGGGGTAAGTCCCTGCGTTCCAACAATTGGACGTGGATCCCAGGTTCTATATGTTAAATATTCACCAAATTCACCTTTTTCGTCTGCAACCACCAAAACATCATATTTTTCTCCTTTTGTAAAAATTGGTACTTCTTTACCTGCTGTACGTCTCAAATCTGCTGAAAAATCCCAAACTTTTTCTTTTTTAATTTTAATGTTAAATTTTTTTGCTGATTTTTTTAGAGCATCTGCATATTTTCTATCATTTTCATCCGGTCCAGTAACTAAAAACCATTTATTCCATTTTTTTTTTACAAGGTATTGTGTTAAAGCATCAGAGAGCATCGAGTAACTTGGTGGGATATGTAGTAGATTTTTTTTACAATTCTCATTCCTTAAAGAATCTGCTTTCGATCTAACATTAAAAATGACAATTTCTTCCGAATTTGATGTTTCAAAGAGAGTTTTCAATTCTTTTTCATTTAAATCAACAATAAAAAATTTATTTCCTTGGTTTAATAATTTTTGAAATTCACTTTTTAAATTCTCGTTAAGTAATATTCTATGAAACTCTGCTTTATAATCGTGACCAACAAATCTTCCAGTTGTTAAATTATCCTCAATTGCAAGCTTTACTCCGTAAAAACCCTCGTCATCAAGAATAGGATCAAGATTTGAGAGCACGGGAGGAGTTTTTCTTTCCATACTCAAAAATATGAGTTTGGTTGACAATGTTATTTCTTTTGAAAACTTTTTATTTCCTCTTTTCTCTCTTTCTTTAAGTCTCTCTAAATCAGATTGTTTCCTTTCTTCAATTTGTTTAATCGAAAGTTCTCTTGCTTCTAATATAAAAAAGCCAAAACAAAAATAAATTAAAAATATATGTAAAAAATAAATTGATCTCATTATTTACACTACTATAAATAAATTTTAGGAAATGTTAATCTAAAAATCATATGAAAAAAGATAATTCGACTAAGTTAATTAGATCTGGTTTAAAAAGAACTGAGTTCATGGAGACTAGCGAGCCATTATTTTTAACATCTGGCTTTGTTTACAATTCAGCTGAAGAAGCTGAAGACGCATTTAAAGAACAAAAAAAAAGATTTATGTATTCCAGGTTTGGAAATCCAACTGTTCAAATGCTTCAAGATAAATTAGCAGACATTGAAGGTGCAGAAGTTTGTTGGTGTACCTCTACTGGTATGGCTGCAGTTTTTACCATTTTTATGTCATTTTTAAAAAAAGGTGACAGAGTTGTTGCAGGAAGAGCACTTTTTGGAAGTTGTCATCACATAATTACAAAAATTCTTCCAAGGTTTGGAATTGAGGTTGAATTAATAGATGGAAAAGATCTTAATGCCTGGGAAAAAGCTCTAAAAAAAAGAACTTCATTAATTTTTTTTGAAACCCCTTCAAATCCATGTTTAGAAATTATCGACATAGAAGAAGTTTCAAAGTTAGCAAAAAAAAAAGGAGTTTTAGTTGTAGTTGACAATGTTTTTGCTACACCCTTATTACAAAAACCGATTAAACATGGCGCAGATATAGTTATGTATTCTGCAACCAAGCATATCGATGGTCAGGGAAGAGTTTTGGGAGGAGCCATTCTAGGTAAAAGAAGTCATTGTGATGAATTTATAAAACCCTTCATCAGAAATACTGGTCCATCCATGAGTCCCTTTAATGCCTGGGTATTAATAAAAGGCCTTGAGACACTTGAACTAAGAATTAAACAACAAATGAAAAATACAAACTTAGTTATCGAGTATTTACAAAAATCTAAATATATAAATAAAATTTATTATCCTTTTCTAAATGATTCGCCTCAAATAAAATTAGCTATGAAACAAATGAAAGGTGGAGGTAATGTTGTTTCCTTCGAAATTAATGCTAAAACAAGTGAAAAAAAACAAAAATCATTTTCATTTTTAAATAAATTGTCTTTAATAGACATTTCTAATAATCTCGGAGATACAAAATCCTTAATAACACATCCTGAAACAACAACTCACCATAGACTAAATGAAAAAGAAAAAAGAGAGCTCGGAATTACAAAAAATCTAATAAGACTCTCAGTAGGTCTTGAGGATCCAGAAGATATAATTGAAGATATTGATAACTCCTTAGAAAATTTAAAATAGTAATCGAAATGATAAAAAAATATAACGTTAAAGTTTTTGTTGAATCCACATATCTTGAAGACCACTCAGATCCGTACGAAGATTCATACTTGTGGTCATACAAGGTTATAATCAAAAATAATGAAAAGGAAAAAATCAAATTAATAAGCAGACACTGGAAAATATTCGACTCCAACGGAAATTTTAGAGAAGTAAAAGGAAAAGGAGTTGTAGGTGAGCAGCCAACCATAGAGCCAGGGGATAAATTTGAATATACAAGTGGAACACCTTTAAAAACAAGTTCTGGCATAATGCACGGAAGTTATCAGATGCTAAGTTTCGATGGAGAAGAATTTAAGGTTGATATCCCAGCTTTCTCTCTTGATATTCCAAATCAAGGTAACAACTTAAACTAGGAAATGGAAAACTTAAAATCCTCTCTGTTTGTAATCGGAAACTTGTTAGTTTTTTTTTCCATTTATTCTTTCATACCTGGAGTAATAGATTACTTCTACCAAGGAACTGACTGGGTTGTTTTTTTTGTAATTTCTATTGTTTGCTTATTTACTGGTCTAAATGTTTCATTTATTTTTAAGAGAAAAGATAAGGATGTAGAAGTTTTATCGGCTTTCCTCCTTACACTGATTTCGTGGGTACTTCTTACATTTATTGGAGCATTACCATTCTATCTTGGAACAACTAATCTAACATTAATCGATGCATTCTTTGAATCAATGTCTGGATTAACTACGACTGGAGCGACTGTTATTCAGAATCTTGATTCAACATCGAAGTCAATTTTAATTTGGAGAGCAATGCTTCAATGGTTGGGTGGCATAGGTATAATTGTAATTGCAATTGCAATTTTCCCAATTTTAAAGATTGGTGGCATGCAGTTATTTCAAAGTGAATTTAGCTCAAAAGAAGAAAAAGTTCTTCCCAGAACAACAAAAATTGCAACTGGAATTGGATTCGTTTATTTCTTTCTAACTATTATTTGTAGCTTTTCATTATTTATAACTGGAATGTCAGGTTTTGATAGTTTAGCTCATGGTATGACAATAATTGCGACAGGTGGCTTTTCAACAAAAGATATGTCAATTGGTTTCTTTGATTCAGTTTACATCGAAGTTGTTACAATTTTTTTCATGATTTTATCCTCCTTACCTTTCATTCTATTATTTCAGTCTATTAGAGGAAAGTTAATGGACCTTGTAGCAAGTTCTCAAGTTCGATTTTTTTTAATTTTAATTTGTAGTGTCACAATATTAGTTGCTTTCTGGTTGAAGAGATACTACGAAGTTGATTTTTTTCAATCTTTGAGAATTTCAGCATTTGCAGTCACATCAATATCAACAGGAAGTGGTTTTAGTACATATGATTTTAGTGTTTGGGGATCATTTACCACTCTCCTTTTTCTTTTTCTAATGCTTATAGGTGGTTGTTCAGGTTCATCAAGTTGCGGTCTTAAGATTTTTAGAATTCAGATACTTATAAAATCCTCATTAAATTTAATCAAAAAAATAATCCAACCTAGAGGTGTTTTTATCCCTACATACAATTCTAGAGAAATTAGCGAAGACATTCTGACTTCTGTTACTGGTTATTTTTTTTTGTATATTTTTGTTTTTGCAACTCTCAGCCTAGTTTTAGCGTTCGACGGACAAGAAATTCTTACTTCCCTATCTGGAGCTGCGGCTACGCTAGCAAATGTTGGTCCTGGTTTAAATGAAATAATTGGACCAAGTGGTAATTATTCTTCTATTTCAGATTTTACAAAACTGTTTTTAAGTTTAGGCATGCTTATTGGAAGATTAGAACTTTTTCCAATTTTAATACTTTTATCACCGCAGCTTTGGAAAAAATAGCTTATATTTTTTTTAAACACCACAAAAGTATTGATTGGTGAGCATATAACCTATTTTCAGCTTCTGCCCAAACTAATGAATTTTCACCGTCAATAATCTCATCAGTAACTTCACATCCTCTATGAGCTGGAAGACAATGCAAAAAATAAGTTGTTCTTCCAGTTTTCTCTAGTAAATCTTTGTTAATTTGAAATTTTTCAAAGTTTTTTAATCTTTTTGGATTACTTTTCATTCCCATGGACACCCAAGTATCTGTAATTATTACGTCAGCATCTAGTGCAGCTTCAACTGGACTTTTGAAAAGTTCAAATTTTTCTAGATCACGATTTTTTAAAAATTTTTTTTTCGGAAAATTTCCAGGTGGGCAAGAAATTTTTAAATTGAAATCGAAGTGTTTAGAAGCATGTATCCAAGAGTTACAAACATTATTTCCATCTCCAATCCAGCTTAAATTCAAGTTATTGAGAGATCTGAATTGTTCTTGTAATGTCATTATATCAGCAATTATTTGACATGGATGGCTTATATCAGTTAATCCGTTTATTATTGGTACAGTAGAAATTTCTGAAAGTTTGTAAAGTTTTGACTCGTCTGAACCTCTATATACTATTATATCAACATAACTTGATAAAACTTTCATTGTATCTTCTAGAGATTCACCTCTACCAAGCTGGGAGTCAGAGTGATCCAATGTAACAACATCTCCATTTAAGAGTTTCATACCTACCTCAAAAGATATTTTGGTTCTGGTGGATGGTTTTTCAAAAATAATCGCTAAGATTTTTTTTTCTTTTAATTGTTTTGTTTTACAATTTTTCTTTAGTCTGTGACTATACTTTAAAATTAAGTCAATATCCTTTTTACTAATTTCGTGAAGGTTTAAGAAATGTCTAAATGATTTTTTCATCTTATAAATTTGAAAATGCTTTATCGATTTTTTCAATTGCCTCTTCTACATGTTTCATTTCTAAAATTAAAGGGGGCAACATCCTTATCACATTCTGTCCTGCCTTAACAGTAAGAAGTTTTTCCTTAATTAAAGACTTTATTAAAATTTCATTATTTTCAATTGCCTCTAAACCAACCATTAACCCAATTCCTCTTACACCAGAAACCAATTTTGGAAATTTAGTTAATATATTTTCCCTCAAGAGTTTTCTCAAATTAAAACCAATTTCTCTTACATGATCTAAAAATTCTTCGTTTAATACAAAATTTAAAACTTCTTGAGCAACAGCCATTGCGAGAGGGTTTCCTCCAAATGTTGATCCATGAGAACCTAAGTCCATTGATTTGGAAGTTTTTTTATCCAATAATAATGCTCCTATAGGGAAACCTCCACCTATTCCTTTAGCGACAGCTACAATATTTGGTTTTAACTCCTTGACCCACTCCGTTGCTAAAAATTTTCCTGTTCTACCAACACCGCACTGAACCTCATCAAAAAATAAAAGAAGATTATTGTCATTCGCTATTTTTTGGATATCCCTTAAATAGTCTTTTTTTGCAGGAGTTATTCCACCCTCACCTTGAACTGTTTCAATCATTATCGCAGCTGTTTCTTTATCTACACTCCTGGAGACTGCCTTACTGTCGTTAAATGCGACTTGTTTGAATCCATTTAATACTGGTTCAAATCCCTCTGTTAATTTTGATTTTCCACTTGCGGATATAGCTGCATAGGTTCTTCCATGAAAAGAATTTTTTGCACAAATAATTTTGAATCTTTTTTCATTTACAGCATTAAAATATTTTCTTATTACTTTTATACCAGCTTCGACTGCTTCAGTTCCAGAATTGCAAAAAAACACAGATTCAGCAAACGAATTTTGTGTAATTTTATCAGCAACGATTTGTTGATTTTCAATTCTAAAAAGATTTGAACAATGCCATATCTTTTCGGCTTGAGATTTTAGTGCTGAAATTAGAGATGGATGACTGTGCCCAAGACTGGTAACACCAATACCGCTCGTAAAATCTAAATATCTCGTGCCTTTTTTACAATAGAGGTACACTCCGTCTCCATGATCGATTTCGATATTTAGAGGATTATATACCTTTAATATACTCATGATCTTAAGCCATACCCTCTTTTAAAAACATATATTGTAAAAATTAATAGGAATAAATTGCAAAACAATAAAACTAGAAATCCTATTATAAGATTGCTATCACTATAACCTAAAAAACCAAACCTAAAACCGTCAATCATGTAAAAAAATGGATTCCAACTGGCTAAAAAATGCCAAAATTCAGGTAATCTGTCTATTGTGTAAAAAGTGCCTGAAAGAAATGTTAGTGGTAAAATAATAAAATTTGTAACTGATGCCATGTGATCAAATTTTTTAGCCCAGATTCCACACAAAATTCCTAACAATGACAATAATAAAGAAGAAAAAACTCCAAAAATAAATATTATAAAAAAATTATAAATTTGTATTGAAACAAAAGGATAGATCAATGCTGCAACACAAAAACCTACAAGTAAACCTCTTGTAACTCCACCTAAACAGTACGAAAAGGTTAATTCTAATTCTGACATTGGGGGCATTAACACATCTACAATGTTTCCTTGAACTTTTGAAATTAATATTGAGGAAGATGTATTTGCAAATGCATTTTGCATGATTGACATACAAATAAGACCAGGGGCAAGAAATTGAGAGTAAGAATGACTTTCAGAAGCTAAAAATTCTCTATCCATTGATAATGTGAATATCAAATAAAATAAGATAGTTGTCACTGCTGGAGCTAAAATTGTTTGAGCGAAAACATTAAAAAATCTTTTTACTTCTTTTTTATATAGTGTAAAAAAACCAATCCAATTGAATCCTTTAAAACTTTTTATATTATACATAATTCACAAATGTTTAATTTAATAATAATATCAAACATAAACAATGATATCTGACTATTTAAAAAAGTATTCAACCTATTATTTATCAAGGTACAACGTTACTAAAAGAAAATTTGAGGATATATTAAAAAAAAAAATCACCAAGGATTATTTAGAAAAAAAAATATCTGAATCAGACTATCATAAGTTAATTCAAGAAATTCCTGATGCTTTAAAATATTTCGAAGAAATTGGTTTTTTCAACGAGGAAAGAATGTTGGAAGTTTCATTCGATAACTTTGTTAAAAAAGGATATTCCCAAAAAAAAATCAAATACAAATTTCTTTCTGCTAAATTTAACAGAGATAAAGCTAATTTATTTTTAAAAAAAAAATTCAAAGACGAGACACTTAAACAAACACTTTTAATAAATTATTTAAATAAATCTAATATAGTAGAAAAACAAAAAAAATTAAATATTTCAGATAAACAACTTTTTGATAAAATATTACTTAAACTATCTCAACAAGGTTTTGAATATGAAGATTCTATTAAGATTCTCAATAAAATAATGTAAAATGGAAATTTTAAACAAAATTTTAGAAAAAATTAGTTTTATTACAGACGTTTCGTTTTTTGGTTTCCTTCTTTCAAATATATTAACATGTATAGCTCTTCTTGTTTTGGTCATTGTATCAAGGAATCTAATTAAAAAATTAATAATTAAAAAAATTTCACTAATTTTGAGCTTTTCCGAAAAAAAAGTTAAAGAAGCATTTTTAGTATCCATCGAAAAGCCTATCGAATTCTTTGTTGTCTCAGTGGGAGTCTTTGCTTCTTCAAGTTTATTAACTGCGTCTCAAAAATTTAATTTTTTTTTTCAAAATATTAATCTATCCTTATTTACTATATCAATATTTTGGTTAATTAGTAAAACTATAGAACCTTTAAGCCGTAAAATAAAAAATCTTAAGACAATTTTAACGAAGGACTTGTTAGATTGGTTAATAAGTGCTGTCAAAATAATAATTTTTATACTTGGATTTTCTGCTGTTCTTGAGGTGTGGGGAATAAAAGTTGGACCTATAATTGCCGGTTTAGGTTTATTTGGAGTAGCAGTAGCATTGGGGGCTCAAGACCTTTTTAAAAATTTGATTTCAGGTATTTTAGTATTAGTCGAAAAAAGGTTTAAGAAAGGCGATGTTGTTATGATTGAAAGTATCATTGAAGGGACTGTTGAAAAAATTGGTTTTAGATCAACGGCAATTCGAAAGTTTGACAAGTCTTTATGCTTTATTCCAAATTACCAATTTGCGGAAAATGCCGTTGTTAATATTACCGAAATATCAAATAGAAGAATAAATTGGATAATTGGTGTAGAATATAAAACCACGATTATTCAACTTAAAAACATTTGTTCTGATATCGAAAGTTCGATTCGCACTAACAAGAAAGAATTTATTGTTTCGGCGTCAACTCCTGTAATTGTTAAAATCAATGAGTTTGCTCCAAGCTCTATAGATATATTAGTTAGGTGTTTTACCAAAACCAATGATTATAACAAATTTATCAAAGCCAAGGATGGACTGGCAGTTGAAATAAAGAAAATTATAGAGAAGAGAAAGAGCTCATTTGCCTTTCCATCCCAATCTCTTTATATAGAGAAATAAAAATTAGCCAAAACTCTTAAGTTTTTTATCGAACGTTGACCAGACACCCTCTTTTCCGTCCCAATTTCCTGATGTTGCGACTTTAGAATATTCGGTGGCTCTTGCCTCAAAGAAATTAGCATGTTCAACACCATTTAATATTTCTGTTAACCAAGGTAAAGGGTGTTCTTTTATCCCAAACATTGGTTCTAAACTTAGTTGTTTAAGTCTCCAGTCAGCTATGTATCTGATATAATTTTTAATATCGTTAGGCTCCATACCTTCAACTGGTCCCATTTCAAAGGCTAAATCAATAAAATTATCCTCTAATTCTACTACTTTTTCGCAACATTCGTTTATTTCGTTTTTCAATTTTTTGGTCATGCATTTTGTTTCTTTCAAAAATTCATGAAAGAGTTTTACCATTCCTTCGCAGTGAAGAGATTCATCTCTAACAGACCATGTAACAATTTGCCCCATCCCTCTCATTTTATTATGTCTTGGAAAATTTAGAAGCATTGCAAAACTTGCAAAAAGTTGTAATCCTTCGGTAAATCCTCCAAACATTGCAACTGTTTTTGCAATTTCGTGATTTGAATCAATGGTAAACTGCTGCATGTAATCATGCTTATCTGCCATCTCTTTATATTTTAAGAATGCAGAAAATTCCGTATCTGGCATTCCGATTGTTTCCAACAAAAGCGCATACGCTGCAATGTGAACAGTTTCAATGTTTGAAAAGGCAGACATCATCATCTTTACCTCTGTAGGTTTGAATACCTGAGAATATCTCTCCATGTAATTGTCATTTACTTCAACATCAGATTGGGTAAAAAATCTGAAAATCTGAGTTAATAGATTTCTTTCATTATCATTTAATTTAATAACCCAATCTTTGCAATCCTCACCCAAAGGAACTTCTTCCGGCATCCAGTGAACTTGTTGTTGTCTTTTCCAGAAATCGAAGGCCCAAGGGTACCTAAAAGGCTTATAAGAATGAGAAGAGGTCAAAAGACCTGGTTTTTTATTTTCAATTAAATCATTTTTGTTTCCGTCCATTTTTTCTCCTTATTTGTTTTTAATTGTTAATATTATTGACACGACAAACATTCCTCATAATCTGTTTTCTCTTCTACTATATTTTTAGAGGGCCATTGTTTTGTATTGTCGGCTTCTACCCCTGCATAACTGGCTCTTTGTATAGACTTAGATCGGCAATAATACAAACTTTTTATACCTAACTCCCAGGCCTTCCAATGAAGCATCATTAAGTCCCATTTATCAATATCTGCTGATAAATAAAGATTTATTGATTGACTTTGGCATATATATGGAGTCCTATCTGCAGCCATTTCTACTATCCACCTCTGATCAATTTCAAATGCTGTTTTGAAAACTGCTTTCTCGTTTTCACTCAATTCCTTAAGATGAGAAATTGATCCATCATTTTCCAAAATACTTTGCCAAATTTTTTCACTATTCAAACCTTTCGAATCTAGCAATTCTTCAAGATATTTATTTTTTACTGTGAAAGATCCTGAAAGAGTTTTGTGAGTGTAAATATTTGCAGGTATAGGTTCAACGCAGGCACTTGTTCCACCACAAATAATACTGATTGAAGCGGTAGGTGCTATCGCTAGTTTGTGACTAAATCTAGCTTTTACTCCCATCTCTGAAGCATCAGGACAAGCTCCTCTTTCCATAGCAAGAATCAGAGACGCTTTATCAGCTTCTTTTTTTAAGTGCTTAAAGAATTTTGCATTCCAGCTTTTGGCAACTGCGCTTTCAAAGGGAACACCTTTTTTCTGAAGAAAACTGTGAAAGCCCATTGCTCCAAGTCCAACTGACCTTTCCATTTTAGCTGAGTAAATTGCATTTTTCATTGAATCTGGTGCATTATCAATAAAGTCTTCAAGTACATTATCTAAAAATCTCATTATGTCCTCTATGAAGTTTATTTCCCCTGACCATTCCTCCCATTTTTCTAAATTAACGGATGAAAGGCAACATACTGCAGTTCTGTCTTTTCCATGATGATCTAAGCCAGTGTGAAGCATAATTTCACTACATAAATTAGAGGTCCTAACTTTCATCCCAAGTTTTTGTTGATGTTTGGCCATATTTTTATTTACTGTATCCATAAAAACCAAATAAGGCTCTCCAGTCTGCATTCTTGTCTCAAGTATTTTTTGCCAGAGTTCCCTAGCATTAACTTTTCTTAGTGTTTCGTTGGTTTTGGGACTTTTGAGACAAAACTCTTTGTTATGTTTAACACATTCCATGAACTCATCTGTTATGTTTATGCCGTGGTGCAGATTTAAACTTTTTCTATTAAAATCACCTGAAGGTTTTCTAATTTCTAAGAACTCCTCTATCTCTGGGTGATGAATGTCAAGATAGCATGCCGCTGAACCTCTTCTGAGAGAGCCCTGAGAAATTGCTAGTGTTAAAGAATCCATGACTCTGACAAAGGGAATGATGCCTGAGGTTTGTCCGGATTTTTTAACTGTTTCTCCAATCGATCTTACTTCACCCCAATATGTTCCTATGCCGCCACCATTAGACGCAAGCCACACATTTTCTCCCCATGTTGATAGAATTCCATCAAGACTGTCGTGAACTGTATTTAAAAAACAGGATATTGGCAACCCCCTTTTGGCTCCTCCATTTGACAAGATAGGAGTTGCTGGCATAAACCAAAGCTTTGAAATATATTCATATATTCTCTGAGCGTGTGAATCATTGTCACTGTAACATTTTGCTACCCTCATAAACATATCTTGAAACTTCTCTCCCGGAAGAAGATATCTGTCTATCAGTGTTGCCTTTCCAAAATCAGTTAAAAACTTATCTCTAGAGTTTTCAGTTTGAAGTTGGCTTGGGTTTTGTTTTGGTTCCTTATTTTCTAGTTTTTGTGCAGTTAGATCTAGTATATTCGCATTAGATTGATTCATTTGAAAAATTTCCTACTCTTAAAATTAAATTGTGAAACACAATATATAGTAATTAAAGATTAAATATTGTCAACCAGTAGTATTAAAGTTTTTTTGGCGTGCCCGGAGAGAGTCGAACTCCCAACCTTCTGATTCGTAGTCAGATGCTCTATCCAGTTGAGCTACGGGCACCAAGTATTTTTTCAAACAACTTTAAATCAAAAAACACATTATATAAATTTAAAAAATTTAAAAATTAATTTTATTAAAATTTTTTTTTGTTTATTTTCAAAATTTTATAGGCTATAAATTAAAAATCGAACTTTTGTTAACAACACTTTAAAAATGCGAAAAAAATGATCAAAAAATATTTTAACTTTTTAGCTTTAGCTTTACTATTTTCAAGCTATTCGTGTACTGGTGTGCAAGAATACGTTTTTCCTTCACTTTCTGATGAAGAAGTTGCTGCTCCTCCGGCACTCGAAGAAGTACCTGGGGCCGTTGAGGAAATAAATCAAGCTAATGCTCAAGAAATACCCCCTTCACAATATGCTCCTCCACCTGCAATGGCTCCAACCCAAGTAGTTAACGACGCGGGACCTACAGGAACATTCGTAGGCGGTAAAATCAACCAATTCAGAGCAGATTTAACCAGCATTCAAAATGCAATATCATCTCACAACAACGACTTTCTAAGGTTTAAAGATCTCGTTGACGAACAAACATCAGTTTTTCAAGGTTTGTCTAGTGCTATTAGATCTAGATTACAGATAGGAACTACACCTGGAAACCCTATTTTAGTAGGTCAATGGAACGATGCTCAAAGAGCTTTAGAAGATATTCAAAATAATGTCAACAACCTACAGATTGTTAATAACAGAGTAACTGCTGACGCAGCTTTGATCGGGCATTTGAAAAATGCAATTGATTCAAGCTTTTTTATATCTGGAGCAATTGATGAGGATCATAATCAGCTGAAAGTTTTAAAAGATGATGTCCAGAGAACATCTGTACTTTATGAAAGATTAATGACAGAACTCGAAGAAAAAATCTCACGTGAAATTCAAATTCTGAATGACGAAAGACAGTATATGAAAAGACTAGCGGAAGATGTTGAGGTTGGTAAATTTGGTGGAACGGTGAGTGCTCCACCCACCAAATCTACGTCTGGAGCAGTCGAACAATCAGACCAAACAGTTAAACCAAAACAAGTAAAAGTAGCCCCAATTAACTATGATAATGCTATATTAGTGATAAAATTTGATGATACAAATTTTGATTATTCAACAGCTTTGTTTGAATCTATTTCCGGCGCGCTAGAACAAATGCCATCTGCTGGTTTTGAAGTTGTTGCCGTTAGTCCATCAGGTGGCTCAAGTTACTCGGATCAAGCTAGGGACAGAGCAGCAGAAGTGTTTTCTAAAATAGTGGAAATGGGAGTGCCAACCGAAAGACTTTCGATTGCTTCATCAACCAGCAATTCTGCTCAGGCTGAAGAAGTTCATATTTATCTTAAGAATTAATATCTTTATAAATTTTTATTTGCCCATCTCTAGAGCATGTCAATTTAGATTCAATTCGCACGTTATCAATCAGTCTTACTCCACTTATTGATATAGCTATAAAAATTCGGGATATACAGGGAATTTTTTTTACTTTAGACAAATTTTTTTCGTTTAAAATTTCTAAATAATGAACACGATCAACTCCAGATTTTTCTAAAAAGTCTTTGAAATAGTTTAATCTACGAAGTTCAAAACTTCCTTCAAGTATTTCTAAATTAATTTGCTTAAAAATAGTTGGAATGTATTTCGCAAGAAAAATTTTTTTTCCTAATAATTTATTTCTTGAAGAGAACGCAATTCCTTCTTTATTTCGTATCGTTGGATAAGACCTAACTTCAGTTTTAAGTTTTAAGTCTTTAATTATTTTTTTTATAACTAGCAACTGTTGGTAATCCTTTTCCCCTAAAGTAATAGAGTCTGGTTTTATTATATCCAAAAACTTAAGAATAATTTTCGCGACTCCCTCAAAATGCCCGCTTCTATCAACACCGCATAGTTTTCTTGCAATATGGCCCAATCTAAATGCAAACTTTACTACGTTTATAATTTGCGCATCCGGCAGAAATAGAACATCCACTCTTTCTGCTAAAAGTTTTTTTTTATCTGACTCAATTGTTCGGGGATAATTATCAAAATCTCTATTGTCATTAAATTGTAGTGGATTTACAAAAATGCTAACTACTCGTATTTCTTCAGTATTTTCTGATTTTTTAAATAAACTTGAATGTCCTAAATGTAAGTTACCCATTGTAGGAATAAAATTAATTAGCTTTCCTGATTTTCTTAAACTATCAATTTCTTTTGATAAAGTTTTCTCGTCTCTAATTAATAACATTGATTTTTTTTTGGGTATTTTCCATTTATAACCTCTAAAGAAAATTTTTTAACAGCTTGTTCTGCTGCAGGAAAGAAATCAAAGTATTTTTTTGAAAATTTAGTTTTCAATTCGGTCATTCCCAAAATATCCTCTGTAACTATTATTTGTCCTCTACAATATTCAGATGCTCCTATGCCTATTATTGGCAAATCACTAGCCTTTATCAATTCATCTACAACCTTCTTGAGAGTACATTCAACAACCACAGAAAAAACGCCAACTTTTTTTAAAATACTTATATCTTTAAAGATCTGTTTTTTTTCTTTTTCACTTTTACCATATACCTTCGGTCTACCTGTAATTGATTGTGGAAGCATTCCCAAGTGTCCCATCACTTTAATTTTATTCTGAGTTAAAAACTCTATAGTATCAGCAACCTTTTCACCTCCTTCTAATTTTACTGCCATAGCACCGGATGAGGAAATTATTTTTCTTGCATTTTTTAGTGCCTTATGTTTGGACGTCTCGTAAGTCCCAAATGGCATGTCAACAACGATAAAAGCTTCTTTAGTGTTTTTAACTACTGATTTTGCGTGTCTTATGATCATATCCATGTCGACATTTCTTGTTGTTTTATGCCCGTAGAGCACAGGACCAACTGAATCTCCTACAAGTATTATATCTGCACATTTATCGGCAATTTTCGCTATCGGAGCAGTGTAAGCTGTTAGACACACAATCTTGGATTTTGAAAAAATCTTCTTTAACGAATTTCTTTTTTTTCTTTTGTTCAAAATGTTCCTTAAATAATTTTTGTTTAATGAGAGTCTAAATAATTTATACTTTTATTTATGAAAAAAAAAATAATTTTTTTCCTATTTTCCTTCTTTTCTATTTTAATAAATCAAGCATGGAGTGATGACATTTATCAATCTATTCAACCAGAAAAATCCTCAGAGGTTAAAATTGAAAAAAGTCTTAAGTCGGGAACATTCAAAAATTTTGTTGTTGTCACAGCTAATGATTACGCCACTAAAATAGGTTACGATATATTGGAAAAAGGCGGAACTGTTGCAGATGCTGCCGTTGCAATTCAATTAACTTTAGGTTTAGTAGAACCTCAATCGTCTGGTCTGGGCGGTGGAATATTTCTTACTTACTATAATAAAAAGACAAACAAAACTATAAGTTTTGATGGAAGAGAAAAAGCACCAAAAATTTTTAAAGAAAATATTTTTTTAAATAAAGATGGAAATCCAAAAAGATTTTTTGAAGCTGTTGTTGGCGGTTCATCTGTTGGAACTCCATCAACCTTGAAAACTTTATATAGTTTTCATAAGAGTTATGGTAAGCTTGACTGGAGTGAAGTTATAAAACCGGTTATTGAATTTTCTTCAAACGGTTTCTTTCCCCCAGACAGGCTGATCAATGCGGTAAATAAAGAAAAATATTTATTCTCTATATATCCTGACTCAATTTACAAAAGTATAAAAACACATCCTAAAAAAAAATTTTTTAACAACGATTACACTAAAACATTAGAAATAATTTCTGAAAATATTCAAAGCTTTTATGAAGGTAGAATTGCTCAAGATATCGTATCTGTTGTAAATGAGTCAAATAATCCTGGGTTCTTAAATCTTGATGATTTGAAAGTATTTAAACCTGAAAGAAAAGCTGCATTGTGTAGGACACTAAAAAATAATTATAAAATTTGTGGACCTAGTTTACCCTCCTCTGGAACAATATGCATTATACAAGCTCTAATTTTATATGAATTTTACGAGGAAAAACTAAAAAATAACGTCAACGAATTACTTGAAATTCTTAATTTTGTATATTCCATCAGAGATGATCAACTGGCGGATCCTAAGTTTGTAGATGTAAATATTGAAAAATTGCTTAACGAAAAATATCTCGTAGAAACTTATGAAAAGTTCAAAAAATTAAAAAAGAAATCTTTTATTCATAATTTTGAAGAGGTCTTTAGCTCAACAACACATTTTTCTTTAGTTGATAAATTTAATAATGTATTATCAGCAACTTCGAGCATTGAAAGTTCATTTGGTTCTAGATTATTTACCAATGGATTTTTTTTAAATAATCAATTAACAGATTTTTCATTTAAAATTACTGATGATTCAGGTGTTTTGATTAAAAATCGACCTCAAGCTGAAAAAAAACCATTAAGCTCTATGTCTCCCTTGATTATATTTGATAATAATAAAAATTTTTATATGACAGTAGGTTCACCAGGCGGCAAAGCAATTATTTCTTACGTTTTTAAATCGCTTATCTCAACATTATATCTTAATAAAAATATCGAAAGAGCAATCAACGAGCCAAATTATATAAAAATCAAAGATAAGATATTTGTTGAAACTGATTCATTAAGAGAGATTGTAAAACAAAATGCTTTAAAAAGGAATTTAACAAGCGGACTTGCAATCATAATTAAAAGAAAAAAGAATTTTGAAGCCGTAGCTGACTCTAGAAGAGATGGAACAGTTAGAGGAAATTAACAAATTAATTTACAAAAGTATTTTTCTGTTATAAACAATAGTCTGGTAATATTATGAAAAGAACATTTCAACCAAGTAATAGAGTCAGGAAGAACAGACATGGCTTTAGATCAAGAATGTCGTCTCCCGGAGGAAAAAAAGTCCTTGCGAGAAGAAGACAAAAAGGAAGAAAAAAAATCTCCGCCTAAAACTTGTTGTGTTTTAAAAAAGCGTGCAGAATTTCTTGATATAAGAAAAAAAGGCAAAACCATTTACGCACAATTTTTTATAATAAATTATTTTTTATCCTCTCAACCAGGTTTTTATTTCGGCTTAACAGTGTCTAGAAAAATTGGCAATGCTGTTAAAAGAAATTATCTAAAAAGAATTATCAGAAGTATTGTAGTAAATAACCTTAATTCAATGCCAAAGAACACAAAACTTGAAATAATTCCAAAAAAACAGATAGAAAAAAAAAAATATTCAGAACTTGAAAAAGATTTTTTGGATACGGTAAAAAATTTAGTAATTTAATATATTGAAATATAAAGTACTATCATATATTAATATTATCGTAGCACATGGATAATCAAAAAAATTTATTATTAGCTGTTGTCTTCTCATTATTTGTGCTCATTGGCTATGACTTCTTCTTTAATCCAAAGACTCAAATGAAAACGCAAGAGGAACTGCCAAAAAGTCCTGTTGTAGTTCCAAAGACCGATGAAAATATTCCTTCCTTAGAGAGTAAAGAGTCTGTATCAATAGGGAGAAATAAAGAAAAGAGAATAAACTTTGAGTCTAAAAGACTTGAAGGTTCAATTAATTTGTATGGAGCAACATTTGATGAACTTTTTCTTAAAGACTATTTTAGAACTATCGGAAAGAATGAAAAAATTCAAATCCTATCTAACGTAAACTCAGAGCAACCATATTTTTTAAGACTAGGCTGGGCATCAACTGACAGATCTTTAGAAATGCCTGGAAAAGACTCGCTTTGGAAAGCAGAAAAAAATGAATTCAAAACAGGTGAAGAAATCAAACTTTCTTGGAATAATGGTAAAGGGATAGAGTTTGAACGAAAAATAAATGTGGACGATAATTTTATGATTTCAGTCGAAGACGAAGTGATCAATAAATCAGGTAAGACTGTCGAAATCACTAATTTTTCTTATCTCAGAAGAAAAAATTATAGACCGGCTAATAAATTTTTTATTCTTCACGAAGGACCATTGGGAGTTTTTAATGACACTCTCAAAGAGGTTACATACGACGAAATAGAGGAAGAAAATGAGATAGTAGAAGTTACTAAAAATGGTTGGATTGGATTTACTGACCATTATTGGCAGGTTGCTATTTTTCCTGAAAACGATAAACCATTTAAAGCAAGATTTAAAAATCTCGAAAATAATCCAAATTCAATTCAAATTGATTTTATAAACGAATCTATTCAATCACTCCCTAATGACGGAAGTATGAAAATTAAATCATATGTATTTGCTGGAGCAAAAGAAGTTCCATTAATAGATAAATATATTCAAGAACTAAAAATCAACAAACTCGATTTGTCAGTAGATTTTGGATGGTTTTACTTTCTTACAAAACCACTTTTCTATGCCCTACATTTCTTATCAGGACTTTCGGGAAACTTCGGAATAGGAATAATAATTCTTACCATTTGTATCAGAGTTTTGCTTTTTCCATTAGCAAATAAATCTTTTAAATCAATGAATGCAATGAGAATTTTAACTCCAGAAATCCAAAGATTAAGAGAAAGATATAAAGACGATAAAGCTAAGATGAATCAAGAAATGTTTGCAATGTATAAAGAAAAAAAGATTAATCCTGCATCTGGTTGCTTGCCAATATTAATTCAAATACCTATCTTTTTTGCACTTTATAAAGTTCTTTTTGTGTCTATTGAGATGAGACATGCACCATTTTTTGGATGGATAAAAGATTTGTCTGCACCCGATCCAACAAGTTTGTTTAACCTTTTTGGATTAATTCCATGGGATCCCCCAATGTTTTTAACAATTGGTATTTGGCCAATATTAATGGGGCTTACAATGTATCTTCAACAAAAGATTAACCCACCACCACCTGATCCGATTCAAGCTAAAATATTTATGATGTTACCATTTATTTTTACTTTCTTATTGGCCACTTTCCCTTCTGGAATGGTTGTTTACTGGACAATTAATAATATACTTTCTATTGCTCAACAGTATTTTCTTTTAAAAAAACAAAAAGCGGATAATCCGGTTAGTTGACAAATGCATGAGAACTGGAAATTCTTAACCGAGGCTCATAAATTTACTGATCTACCACAAGACGAAATTCCTGAAATAGTTTTCTGGGGACGCTCAAATGTTGGAAAGTCTTCTTTGGTAAATTCTATTACAAATTTAAAAATTGCTAAGACTTCAAAGACACCAGGTAGAACTAGATCTTTAGTTTTTTTTGAATTGAAAGGAAAATTCAGAATTGTTGATTTTCCAGGTTATGGATTCTCCAAAATTTCTAAAGGTGATGAATTCAAACTTAATAAACTCGTGGACTACTACATTAAAAAAAGAAAAAATATCTGTAAATTTCTTGTTTTAATCGACTCTTTGCATGGATTTAAAAAAATTGACGAAGATATAATTAGTCAATTGAATATTTTTATTAAAAAAAAAATTTTCATAGTTTTTACAAAACAAGACAGACTTAAAAACAAGTGCCAACTTGATCATCTTAGAAATTTAAATGATATTGCGGGTAAAAAATTAAATAAAAAGTTCTTTAATACAAGCATAAAGCAAGTTAATACTATAATTTTACTGAAAAAATTCTTAATGAGTTCCTAATAATTATAATGAAAATTTCCAAAACAAATACTCAAGACCTTATAAATAAAGCAACAATTCTCTCAAAAGCATTACCATTCATGCAGAGATATTCAGGTAAAAATATAACCGTTAAGCTAGGGGGAGCTGTGATGGGAGAAAAAAATCTTAGCTCAAGTTTTGCCAAAGATATTGTGCTTCTAAAACAAGTTGGAATCAATCCAGTTGTTGTCCACGGTGGGGGGCCAAAAATAAAAGATATGCTTGATAAGCTTGGAGTTGAGAGTAACTTTATAAATGGCTTGAGAGTAACTGACAAAAAAACTATGAAAATTGTTGAAATGGTATTATCTGGCTCAATTAATAAAGAAATTGTAATGGAAATTAATAAAGAAGGTGGAAGAGGTATAGGTTTATCCGGAAAAGACGCATTATTGGCGGAGACAAAAAAAATAAAAATACCCAGTTCAAACCTCCAAGCCTCTAAATTATCAGATATTGGTTTTGTAGGACAACCACATAAAATTAATAAAGAAATTTTAAACTGGCTACTTCAATCTGATTTAGTCCCAGTTATTTCTCCAATAGGATTTGATAAGAGTTTTGAAACCTTCAACATTAACGCAGATATTATGGCTGGCAGCGTCGCTTCAAACATTAATTCTGAAAGATTAATTCTTTTGACTGACGTTGACGGAGTTCTTGATAAAAAAGGAAATTTGTTAACGGAGATTTCATTAAGCGATATAAAAAAACTTATTAAAAACGGAACTATATCAGGAGGAATGATACCTAAAATCGAGACCTGTGTGAACGCTGTTAGAAAGGGTGTAAAAGCTGCAGTTATATTAAATGGTAAAGTTCCACATGCAATTTTATTAGAGATTTTTACTGAACGAGGTGTAGGTACTTTGATCACCAGCTGATGTTAATTCAAAATTTAGCAAAAAAGAAAAATTGGTTATTTGATCTAGACAATACATTGTATTCACCAAATCTAGGTATATTTTCTCAAATTGACGAAAGGATGAAAAAATTCATTTCGAAAAAGCTTGATTTATCCGAAACAAAATCTTTTATATTACAGAAAAATTTTTATAAGAAATATGGAACAACACTCTATGGATTGATGAAGCATTATGAAGTTGATCCCCAAGAATTTTGTAATTATGTTCACAATATTAATTTAAAGAATTTAAAACACTCTAAAAGTTTAAGAAGTAAACTCCAAGCTCTTCCTGGTCGTAAATTTGTATATACAAATGGTGATTATAAGTATGCAAAAAAAATTTTGAGATGTTTAGGAATCGAAGATCAGTTCTTAGACATTTTTGATATAACAAAATCAAATTATATACCAAAGCCAATGAAATCTTCACTTAATAAATTAATAAAACAATATGAACTAAATCCTGCGGAAACTGCATATTTTGACGATTTAGAAAAAAATCTTATGTCAGCATCACTTAAGGGTTTTACTACCATACATATTTCAGAGAAATCAAGTAGTGAGTCTCAATCTTACATTGATTTTAGATTTAAAACTGTAATAAATGCTTTAGATATGATAAGTAAAGTTTTATAAATTATAAAAAAACATGAATTCAAACATTAAAGAAGAAATTGAAAAATATTGGGAAGAAAAAGAAAGTTTAAATTTTTCTGATCCAGATATAAAAAAAAATATATTTAGTGTTCTCCAACTACTTGACTCTGGCGAAATAAGAGTTTGCGAAAAAAAAAACGATAATTGGATTACAAATGAATGGATAAAAAAAGGAATCTTACTTTCATTTAAAACTCAAGATAATGTAATCTTTTCTAGTGGGATTTCAAATTCGAGAAGAGGCCAGTATAGCTGGTTTGATAAAGTTTATCTTAAAACATCTGGTTGGGTCGAAGATGAATGGACAAAAAGAAGTTTTAGATCTGTTCCTGGAGCAATAGTAAGGTATTCAGCTTTTGTTGCAAAAAACGTTGTTTTAATGCCTTCATTTTTAAATTTAGGTGCTTTTGTTGATAGTGGTTCAATGATTGACACTTGGGCAACTGTAGGTTCTTGCGCTCAGGTTGGAAAAAATGTTCACATTTCTGGTGGAGCAGGTATAGGTGGAGTTTTAGAACCCTTGCAGGCTAACCCAGTAATAATTGAAGATAATTGCTTCATTGGTGCAAGATCAGAGATAGCTGAGGGTGTAATTGTCAGAGAAGGAAGTGTAATTTCAATGGGCGTTTATGTTGGTGCATCCACCAAGATTGTAGATCGAGAAACAGGAGAGATTTATTTTGGAGAAATACCACCATATTCCGTTGTGGTTCCTGGATCGTTACCAGGAAAAAACCTTAAAAATGGAGAAATCGGTCCCAGTTTATATTGCGCAGTAATTGTAAAAAAAGTTGACGCAAAAACAAGATCAAAAACGTCAATTAACGATCTTCTTAGGTCATAATGGATACAATTGAGTTATCATCAAAACTTATAAAATTTAAGAGTGTAACCCCTGATAATTCTGGAGCGATAGATTATATTCAAAAAGTTTTAAAGAAAAAAAAGTTTAATTGCCACATACTAGAGTCTGGGACTAACAAAATTAAGAATCTTTATGCATCATTTAAAGGGGGCGAGGGACCAAACCTTTGTTTTGCAGGTCACACCGACGTTGTACCTCCAGGTGATCTGAAAAAATGGAAAACCAATCCTTTTGAACCTCATATAACAAATGGAAGATTATATGGGAGAGGAGCAAGTGACATGAAAACGGCTATTTCATCTTTCATGGTTGCTACAGAAATCTTTCTTGAGGAGAATAAATTTGCTTTTGATGGAACCATCTCTTTTCTTATAACTTCAGACGAAGAGGGAGAAGCAGAGTTTGGAACTAAAAGTCTAATAAAATGGATAAAATCAAAAAAAAAAAAGATTGATTATTGTTTAGTTGGTGAACCAACTAATCCAAATAGACTCGGTGAAATGATTAAAATTGGGAGAAGAGGAAGTATTAATTTTTTGTTAGAAGTCTTTGGGGAACAGGGACACGTTGCATACCCTGAAAAAGCAGATAATCCAATAGATAATCTAGAGAAAATATTGAAAGAACTTCATAAACCTTTTGATTCAGGATCAAAAAGGTTTCAACCTACAAAACTAATTATTACATCTATTGATTCGTCAAACTTCACATCAAATATTATACCTGGAAAAGTTGAAATAAGATTCAATGTAAGGTTCAATGATAAATTTAATTCCCAACAAGTTATTAATCTTATAAAAAAAAGGCTCAAATCAGTGTCAACAAAATATAAACTTTCCTCGAAAGTTTCTGGTGAGTCTTTTTTTAATTATTCCAATATTCTTACAGATTCACTTGTTCGATCGATAAAAACAGTTACACGATGTAACCCAATATTAAGTACCACTGGCGGAACCTCAGATGCGAGATTTATC
Source organism: uncultured Alphaproteobacteria bacterium (assembly GCA_902550225.1). GTDB lineage: Bacteria > Pseudomonadota > Alphaproteobacteria > Methylaequorales > Methylaequoraceae > Methylaequor. Next base: position 19,095 of record CACCYL010000001.1, on the reverse strand, counting down.
TCAGAAATATGCCCAGTCGTGGAATTTGGTCTGGTAGGAAAAACAATGCACAAAGTAAATGAAATGGTTGAGATTAGAAGTATTGATAAATTAACCAAAATTTACCATCAATTCATTAAAAATATATTTCTAAAGAATGAGTTCAATAAGTAACTTTTTCTAAATAAAGTCCGCATGATGGTGCCGTTGGCCCGGCTTTCGTTCTATCTTTAGATTTCAAAATTTCGAAAACTTTCTTATCGTCCCATTTTCCAATACCTACATTCACCAACGTGCCAATCATAATTCTAACTTGATTATGTAAAAACGATTTACCGAAGACTCTGATTTCAATATTGTCTTTATTTTTTTTTATTTTTATTGCTTCTAAAGATCGAATTGAAGTTTTAGCCTGACAATTTATTGAGCGAAATGCGTTAAAGTCTTTTTTTCCAATTAATACATGAGATGCCTCTTGCATTTTGCCAGTATTTAACGATCTTGGGAAATGCCAAACTCTATTTTCTAAAATAAAGGATGGCGTTGATCTATTTAAAATTTTATACAAATAAATTTTTTTTTTCACAGAGAATCTTGAATGAAAGATTCCAGAAACCTTTTCAGATTTAAGAATTATTATTTTATTTTTCGATTTTTTTAATAAATAATTTAATGCATTTGATATTTTTTTTGTTTCAATATGTGACTTTTTTAGGTCGAAATGTGCAATCTGTCCAAAGGCGTGCACACCAGCATCAGTTCGTCCAGAAACATAAATTTTTATTTTTGAATTAAATAGTTTTTCTAAACAAATTTCAATTTCTTCTTGAATGGATCTACCATTTTGTTGTTTTTGCCAACCTACGTATTCACTACCATCATATTCAATTGTAAGTTTAATTCTTCCCATTAACAAAATTCTGAAATTGAAATTTTATTTCCGTTTAAAAAGTCAACTGCAGAAATGGGTTTTTTTCCATTCCTTTGAAGAATTTTTATTTTCAAGAAATCTTTACCACATCTAACTTCAAGATCTTCATCAACCCCACCAATCTTAAGTTTATCCTTTTTTTGGTAATCTTTTTCTTTAATTATGTTGGCTTTAAGTATTTTAATTCTTGTGTCTGAATTTCGAATAATTGTCCAAGCACCAGGTTTTGGGCTAAAAGCCTTAATTTTTTGGTTAATTTCATGAGCATCTTTCTCCCAATTAATTTGTGCTTCATTTTTTTTGATTTTTTCGGCATATGTTACAAATCTTTCATCCTGATACACATAATTAACATCATCATTGATGATTTTGAAAATTGCATCTATCAGTATTTTTTTGCCAAAGAAAATAATCTTTTTGTACACATTTTCGCAATTATCATCATCTTCAATAACAATTTTTTGCAAAGTTATTATTGGACCTGTATCGAGTTTTTCATCTAGCCTCATTATACATACACCTGTTTCTTTATCATCTGACAAAATAGCTCTTTGAATTGGTGCCGCCCCTCTCCACCTAGGTAATAATGACGCATGAACGTTAATACTAAGATAATCTGGAATATTTATAATTTCTTTTGTTAAAATATTGCCGTATGCAACAATAATATTGAAATCAATTTTTCTTTTTTTTACATAGTCTAAAAATTTTCTGTCTTTCATATCTGCAGGAGTTAAAACGTCAATTTTATTTTTTAAACCCCATTCATGAACAGGTGAAATGTTAACTTTTTTCCCCCTTCCAGAGGGAATTGGTGGTTTAGTAACAATATATGAAATTTTAATATTCTGAGAAAATAACTCTTTTAAGAAGCTTAATGAAAACTCTGATGTACCGTAAAATCCAATACGAAGTTTATTTAGACTCTTCATTGTTTTTTTTTTGAATTTTCTTAACCTTTTCGAGAGCTCTATTTTTTTTTAATTTCGATAAATAATCTATAAATAAGATTCCATCTAAATGATCGATTTCATGTTGAATACAAATTGATAGCAAGCCAGAACATTTCTTCTTTTTTTTTTTTCCTTTTAAGTCATACCATTCAACCTCTATTTCAGACGGCCTTTTTACATCCGCATAATATCCAGGAATAGATAAACATCCCTCCTCATTAATTAACCTCTCAGGTGACGAACTTAAAATTTTAGGGTTTACTAAAGTCATTGGATTTGATTTTCCATCCTCTTTGAGGTCAATCACAACAATTCTTTTGTTAATACCAACTTGGGGCGCTGCTAACCCAATACCGTTCCCTGAAGCTGCTAAGGTATCAAACATGTTTTTTACAATGCTTTTGAGATCTTCGTCAAAAGCGTCAACATTTGTTGATTTGTACTTTAATCTTTTATCAGGTATTATTAATATATCCAAAACGCTCATTAAATTTTACTATGATAATTACTAACCAGGTTTTTTATATTATTATTCTTTTGTTATTGATCGTCTTATTTTTACAATTTTTTATATCAAACAACAATACAAAAGAGAGAATTAAAATTCTATTAGAAAAACAATCAATAATTGAGCAATCTATATCAGATTTAATTATAAGAAATTTCGACAAAATTGATTCAAAGTTCGATAAATCATCTTTTGAAAATCATAACAACTTAAGTCAAATTAGAGAAAAAATGTCCTTGATTGATAGGGCTCAACAAAATATTTCAAGCCTAACCGAGAATGTTGTTGATTTAAAAAACTTTTTGTCAAATACAACGCAAAGAGGAAGATTTGGTGAAATGTTACTCGAAAATTTAATTAAGGATCACCTCCCCAAAGACCATTATGAATTTCAAAAAACATTATCAAATAGCTCAAGGGTTGATTGTATGATTATGTCACCAGGTTCTCTTAATAAGACTTGTATTGATGCTAAATTTCCAAAAGAAAGTTTTGAAAAATTTCAAAAGTCAGTTTCAAAAGATGAAAAACTTAAGTTACTTAAAAAATTTAAATCTGATATCAAAAATCATATTTCAACAGTTCAAGAAAAATATCTTATTTCAGGAGAAACTTCAGATATTGCATTAATTTTCATTCCAAGCGAACAAGTCTACTTAGAAATATTTAGATTATTTCCAGAACTTAGCGAAACATTTTACATAACAAAAGTTTTTTTAGTGTCACCTACAACTTTGTGGATAATTCTGAATTCTATTGAGAGCCTTATAAGAGATAAAAAAATTCAGAATAATGCAACTTTTATTTTTCAACATTTGAAAGAATTAAATACAGAGTTAATCAGGCTTGAGAGTCGTATTAAAAAGATGGATAGTCACTTTTCTAATGCCCAGGTTGATCTTAACGATATTTTGATAACCTCAAAAAAAATTTCAAATAAAAGAGAAAAATTATTGAAGTTAGATGATTCTAACTAATTTTTTTTATTTCAGATCGAGAACTAAATGCTGTTGACATTGTATTATAATCTAACAGATCAAGTTCACCTCCAATGGGAATTCCTTGAGCCAATCTTGTAATTAAAATTTTAAATTTTGCACACTCGTCAGCAATATATTGTCCAGTTATTTGACCTTCCGTAGTAGCATTGGTAGCGATAATTACCTCCTTGACAGAACCAGATTCTAACCTTTTTAATAATGAAACAATATTAAGTTGATCAGGTCCAACTCCGTCCATTGCTGACAAAACACCACCCAAAACGTGGTAAGTTCCGTTGAACGCTTTGCTTTTTTCGATTGCCCATAAATCTCCTATATCCTCGACAATACATAGCTTTCCATTTTTTCTTTTATCATCAGCACATATGTTACAAGGATTAATCACATCAACATTTCCACATAAATGGCAATAAGAAAGTTCTGATTTAACATTTTCAATGGTTGTCATTAAAGTTGGAATGATTTTTTCTTTATTTTTAAGTAAATAAAGTACTATTCTTCTTGCAGATCTTGGACCTAAACTAGGTAACTTTGAAAAAATATTAATTAATTCTCCAAGAGATGACATACATCTAAAAAGGTAACTTCAAGCCAGGAGGTAAGCCCATACCACCAGAAATCGAACCTAACTGATTATTTGTATTCTCAGCAATTTTCTTATTTACATCGTTTAAGGCTGCTATGATAAGATCCTCTAAAACTTCCTTTTCGTCTGAATTAACAATTGAAGGATCTATAAAAAGATTCTTAACTTCGTGTTTTCCATTCATTACAATTTTAACAGCTCCTCCACCAGAGCTTCCCTCAATTTCAGTTTCTTCTATTTTTTTTTGCATTTCAGCCATTTTTTCTTGCATTGCTTTTGCTTGTTTCATTATTTCTGACATATTATTCATTTTCTTCCCTTTTCTTTAATTTATCATTTTCTAGTTCCTGTATTGAAGTTACTTCAGAAGATGGAATGATTTCAAGAATTTTTTTTACAAAATTATCATTACATATTTCTATAATCTTATTTTTTTCAATTGTTCCTTCGAACTCTTTTAAAGACTGAAAGCCTTTTCTACTCGATAAAGTTATTGTCCATCTTTCTTTTTGAATCTCACTTATAAGTTTAGATGCTTTCCACAAGATCTTTCTTGAATCTTTATTTTCAGATATATTTTCAAGCTCAATTTCCCTGATATTGTTATTGTTTTTAATAGTGACTAATTTAAATGAGGTTCTAAGGTGATGGGCTATTTGCATTTCTGATTTATTTTCAATTTTGTCTACAATTTTTTTAAATCTTGCTAAATTATTTATTTTTACATCTATTTTATTTTCTGGTTCAAGAATTCTTTTAGGTTTTGGCTCTAATGCTAGATTACTTATGGTTTCTGTGGTAACTGCATCATTTGATTTTTTAATTGTGTTTTCAGAAACATTTGATTCCTTATTGGTTTTAGCCTTAATCTCAATTTTATCTTCATTTTTAATTGATTCATTTTCTTTGAGTAATTCAAAAGGAGTGGGAACCAAAGAAATAAAGCATAGCCTCATTATAGTCATCTCAAAAAATTGTTTCTCGTCAAAGCAGTTATTAATTTCGTTAATATACTTTTGCATGAGTTCCCAAAATCTAATTAAAAAATCCATCTCAAAGTTTTTAGCAATAAATTCAACGGTTTCTAAAATTTTTTTATCAAGGTATAAACTCTCAATATCAACTTCACTTTTAATCCTCATTGAATGGTAGGTTAAATTCATCAACGTTTGGCTTAAAATTTTTACAGAGGCCCCTTTGCTATATAAATCTTCAAATATATCTAACGCAACTTTAGGATCTCCTTCAAATAAAGCCTTCAGTAGTTTTAAAACCAAATTGTTGTCAGATAAACCAATAACTGTTTTTATATTTTGAATTCTAACTGGATTTCCTCGAGTAAGAACATTGTCAAGAATTGATAAAGAATCTCTTACGGAACCCTCAGCAGATTGGGCTATTAAATTGCACCCTTCTAATTCAATCTCAAAACCCTCTTTTTTTGAAATTTCTTTTAAAAAACTAACAATTAAATCTGTATCGACTCTTTTAAGCTGAAAACGTTGGCACCGTGAAAGAATTGTTAGTGGGATTTTCTCTGTTTCAGTGGTCGCAAATATAAATATTACATCTATCGGAGGTTCTTCTAAAGTTTTTAGTAATGCGTTGAAAGCAGCTTTTGATAACATGTGAACTTCATCTATTATAAAAATTTTTTTTTTGGCTGAGACTGGTTTATAATTGACGTTATCTATTATTTCTCTTACATCAGCAACACCAGTTTTACTGGCTGCATCAATCTCCACTACATCAATATTATTCCCTAAATCAATAGATTCACAGTTTTTACAACTACCACATGGTTCGACCATTTCCTTGCTGAGGTTCAGGCAATTAACAATTTTTGCTAATATCCTTGCAAGTGTAGTTTTTCCTACACCTCTTGTACCGGAAAATAAGTAGGCATGAGCAATTCTGTCTAATTTGACTGAACCCTCGATTATTTTACAGGTTTCTTCTTGACCGATTATTTCTGATAACTTTTGCGGTCTATATTTTCTTGCTAATACTATATAGTTGTTAGAATTCTTCATAAAAAATCAAAAAAAGGAGCTGAAATTTAACCCAATAGAAAACGTTACGGCTGCTTCTTTTCAGTTCTGACCGGATTGGCGAACCTATTGCCTAAATTCAACTCCCGTTTAAACTTATCATTAAACTTTTTAATTTTAAATAATATTATTTTCTAAATTTTGAGGCTTCATAAAAACCAAGTATTCTAAATTTGGATGAAAAACTTTTAAGAACTTTCAATGCTTTCTTGAACCCTTCGTTGTCAGGATGTGACTCAACATCAATTATAAAAGAAAACTGTTTGAAATCCTTATTTACAAAAAAACTTTCTAATCTTGTTAAATTGATACTGTTTTCTGCAAAACCTCCCAAAGCTTTATACAAAGATGCTGGAATATTTTTTGTATTAAAAACAATAGATGTAATTACCTTTCGATCCATATTTATTTTTGGACTATTCTTTGAAAAAACTAAAAATCTAGTTATGTTATCTCTTCTGTCTTGCAAATTTTTTTTTAGTATTCTTAGTTCATAAATTTCAGATGCTAGCATGGACGCAATTGCAGAAATATTAGAATCCTCACTATCCCTTACAAATTTTGCTGCCCCTGCTGTATCAACATAATTTACAGGTTCCAGTTTCAATTTCTCAATATTACCTCTACACTGCGACAAAGCATGAGTATGACTGTATACTTTTTTAATATTCTTTAATGAAGCATCTTTTTTTGACATAAGATGGTGTTCAACTTTTTGATAATGTTCAGCAACTATTTTCAATTCAATTTTCTCCAACAATAAATGCATATCAGCAACTCTTCCTGCAATATTATTTTCAACTGGTATTAAAGCAAGATTCGCAACCCCCTTAGAAACTGCATCTAGAGTTTTCTGAAAAGTTTCACATGGTAATGTTTTATAAGTCCGATAGAACTTTCTACAAACTAAATCTGAATAAGCTCCGTCTATGCCCTGAAATGACACTATTTTTTTTTTCATGACTAAGGCTGATTAAAAATCATTTTTTTTAAAATGCAATCTTATTTTTTTCAAATCTTCTATTGTATCAACACTCGGAGGATTATGTCCTACTTTAACAAGTTTTATTTTGTAATTGTTATCCATTGCACGCATTTGTTCTAAATTCCTCTCTTTTTCACGTTTTGATTGTAAAAGAGACACAAACTCCTTTAAAACATTTGGTTTATAAATATAAACACCTATGTGATGATAAATATTTTTTCTACAATCTACAGTTCTCATAAAATCTAACGCAAAACCCTCGTCACATTCATCAAGAAAAACTTTCGCTTTAACTATATTATTGTCATTGATTTCTGACTCTTCCAAGTTACAAATCGCCGAACCTATGTCTACTGAATCATCTGAAAAAAGCTGAATTGTTTTTTCTAATAAATCTTTTTTAAAAATTGGTAAATCACCTTGCAGATTTATAATTAAATCAAAATCTTTATTTAGAATTTTGTATACCTCATAAACTCTATCAGTCCCACTCTTGTGAGAAGATTTTGTCATAATTGCTTCTAAATTATTTTTTTCACATTCATTGTAAATTGCACGACTATCAGTTCCAACTATGACTCTTCCCATTTTTAAATTCTTTGCATTTTGAGCTACTCTAACAATCATTGGTAATCCACTAATATTCCTTAACAGCTTTTTTTTTAGTCTAGAAGAATCTATTCTTGCTGGGATTATAACGACTGTATTTAAGGTTTTTTTATTTTTGATGGTCACAATATTTGTTAATTTATATAATAATTTATAACTGCATAATAAAAATGAACAAATATTTTTTGTCCTTAATTTCAATTTTAATTTTATTTCAAACCTTTCATATTTTTGATGAAATGTTTTTTAAGGAAAAAAAACAAAAAGACAAGGGATATATTATTATTAAAAGTACAGAACAAAATAATGATATTGAAAAAGAAGAAATTAAAGAAAATATTGATTTAGATCTATTGTTACAAACAGCAAATATTAAAAAAGGAATTAAAATTTCTAAACAATGTTCAGCTTGTCATGATTTTAGCAGAGAATTAAAAATCAAAACCGGTCCGCCACTATGGGGGATTGTAGACAGAAAATCTGCTATTATTACTGACTTTTCCTACTCAGAGGCCTTAACTAATTTAAAAAAAATATGGACTGTTGAAGAACTTTATTATTTTTTAGAGGAACCAAAAAAATATATCGAGGGTACAAAAATGATTTACAGTGGAATAAAAAAAATAGAAGATAGAATAAATTTAATTTCCTATTTAATATCTTTAAATTGATGAGTAAAGAAAACAGAGATTTATCTAGATTTGCAAATTCTTTTGCAGATATAAGCAATAAAATTCTAAAAAAAAAATTTTTAATGAAGCATGATATTGAAAAAAAAAAGGATGGATCTTTTGTAACTAATATTGATAAAGAAATTGAATTAGTTTTTAGGGAAAAATTAAATAAAGCTTTCTCTACACATAATGTTTTAGGAGAAGAGTTTGGATTTGATGACAAAAAAAGTGACTTTACTTGGGTGATTGATCCATTAGACGGCACTCACAACTTTATTGCAGGCAAACCTTTATTTGGCACCCTGATTTCATGTTTAAAAAAAAATGTTCCGATTATAGGAATGATAGATATTCCTATTTTAGGTCAAAGATGGAGCGGAGGAAAAAAAATTGGTGTAAAACTAAATAACAAAAAATGTAAACCTATTTGCAAAAAAAAAAAATATGAAGATCTTATTGTATCATCAACCTCACTGTTAATGTTTAATGATAAGCAACAGTCAAGAATCAAAAATATTTATGGTAAAATTGGATTTCCTGTTTTTGGGAGCGATTGCTATTCATACGGACTTTTATTGTCTGGTAAAATTGATCAGGTAATCGAAGCTCAAATGAAACCATGGGATTTTTTAGCACAGGTAGCACTTATCAATGAACATGGTGGAATAATAACTGACTGGAATGGCAACGAATTAAATCATGAATCAGATGGAAAAGTTGTTGCATCAATTGAAAAGAATCACCATAAAAGAACTCTTGAATATCTTAACCAATAAAAAGGCAAATTTTGAGAAAAGTTAGTAAGTTTTTATTTATTATTTTAGCATTTTGTTTTAACGATTCTTTTAGTTTAGAATATAAACATGGGATAGCAATGCATGGAGATCTAAAATATCCCAAAAATTTTAAAAAATTTGATTATGCAAGCGACAATGCCTTTCAAGGTGGTAAGATAAAACTTGCCTCTATAGGTACATTTGACAACCTCAACCCTTATATATTAAAAGGTGTTGCGGCTTGGCAAACAACGTATCTATTTGAAACACTTATGAAGTCTTCATTTGATGAGCCTTTCAGCCAGTACGGTCTAATAGCTGAAAGTGTTAAAATCCCAGATAACAGGTCCTGGATAATTTTTAAAATAAGAAAAATAGCTAGATTTTCAAATGATGAAAAAATTAGACCTGAAGATGTAATATTTTCATTTAACACACTAATTTCCAAAGGCCATCCAATTTATAAGACTTATTATGGTCAAGTAGATAAGGTTGAAAAAATTTCTGAAGACGAAGTAAAATTTTCCTTTAAAGGCGATCCTAACCCAGAGTTACCTTTAATTATTGGTTATCAACTTCCAATTTTCTCTAAAAAATACTGGGACGGAAAAGATTTTGATAAAACTACTCTTAACCCACCTCTCGGTAGTGGCCCATATTTAGTCTCAGATCTAAAGCCTGGGAGAAGTATAACGTTGCAAAAGAATCCAAATTACTGGGGAAAAAATATTAATGTTAACATAGGACGATTCAATTTCGATACGATTCACACTGACTTTTATAGAGACGAAACCGTAGCTTTAGAAGCATTCAAATCTGGAGCATATGATTTTAAACAAGAGAATTCTTCAAAAAATTGGGCAACAGCCTATAAATTTGAAGCAGTAAAGCAAGGAAGGGTCAAAGTTGAAGAAATAAAATATTTTAGACCTAGTGGAATGCAGGGTTTTGCGTTCAACATGAGAAAATCAATATTCCAAAATAGGAATGTTAGAAAAGCTCTTGGTTATGCATTTGACTTCGAGTGGTCCAATAGAAACTTATTTTATAATGCTTATACTCGAACCAAAAGTTTCTTTGACAACTCTGATCTCTCTTCACAAAGTTTACCGAGTAAAGAAGAATTAGTTATTTTAGAAAATTACAGAGGAAAGATTCCTGATGAAATTTTTACTACTGTATTTTCGCCACCCAGTACCTACGAAGAAAATGGGTTAAGAAACAATTTAAGGATGGCACGAAGATTATTAAAAAAAGAAGGATGGATTATAAAAGACGATTTACTAACTAAGGAAGAAACTGGTGAGATCTTCAAATTTGAAATTCTTTTAAGGTCGCCCCTTTTTGAAAGAATTGTTCTTCCGATGAAAAGAAATTTAAAAAAATTAGGTATTGAGGTTTCAATAAGGACTGTTCAAGACGATTCTCAGTACATAAGAAGACTGGAAGATTTTGATTATGATATGATTGTTGTAAATTATGGATCTATAATATCTCCAGGAAACGAACAAAAAAATTATTGGGGTTCTTCTACAGCTGACCAACAAGGGAGTCCTAATTACATGGGAGTAAAAAATCCTGTACTCGATGAAATTATTGATAAACTGATAAGTGCAAAATCGAGGAAAGAGTTGGTTACTTATACCAAGGTTCTTGACAGAATTTTATTGTTCAATTACTACCTAATTCCCCAATTTCACATTGGTCATTACAGAGTGGCATATTGGAATAAAATATCCAGACCATCTATTTCTCCAAAATATGACTTAGGTTTTGATTTCTGGTGGTTTGATCCTAAAAAAGCTCAAAATTTGCCTAACAACAATCTCTCAACAAATAAAGAGAACGAAGGTACAAATAATTCAGTCTATTTTTTTCTTTTTATTTTTTTATTATTCATCCTATGGAGAATCAGAAGAAGAGCTAGCTGATGTTAAACTATATTATTAAAAGACTTTTTCTAATTATTCCAACATTACTTGGAATACTAGCAGTTAATTTTATTATTATTCAAGCTGCTCCAGGTGGTCCAGTAGAGAAAGCTATTGCCCAAATTAAAGGTACCGAGGTTTCAGTCACAGAGAGATTTACCTCATCTGGCGGTGAACAACTATCAAACAGTCAAACAAGAAATAATTTTAGTTCTACTGAGAATAAATATAGAGGTTCACAGGGAATTGATCCCGACTTAATTAAAGAACTTGAAAAACAATACGGCTTTGACAAGCCACCTCTTCAAAGGTTTTTTGAAATGCTTAAAAATTATTTGGTTTTTGATTTCGGAGAAAGTTTTTATAAAGATAAATCCGTTATATCGCTAATTTTAGAGAAGTTGCCAGTCTCAATTTCATTAGGCTTGTGGACCACTTTATTTGTATATTTGATTTCTATACCGCTTGGAATTAAGAAAGCTGTAAAGGACGGATCAAAATTTGATGTTTATTCTTCCTCTTTAATAATAGTTGGTTATGCAATTCCTGGTTTTTTATTTGCCATTTTCCTAATTGTTATCTTCGCTGGTGGAAGTTATTTAGATATTTTTCCATTAAGAGGATTGGTCTCAGATAATTGGGAGGAACTTTCAGTTATTGAAAAAATTGTTGACTATTTTTGGCACCTTACACTCCCTGTATTAGCAATGGTAATAGGAGGGTTTGCAAGTCTTACAATGTTAACAAAGAATTCTTTTTTGGATGAAATCAACAAGCAGTACGTTCTGACAGCTAGAGCAAAAGGTGTTGGTGAAAAGAAAGTTCTATATGGACATGTTTTTAGAAATGCAATGCTAATTGTCATTTCTGGGTTTCCTGCTGCTTTTATAAATATTTTATTCACATCGTCTTTATTGATCGAAGTAATTTTTTCCTTGGATGGACTGGGTCTTTTAGGTTTTGAAGCTGCATTGGGTCGAGATTATCCTGTTGTATTTGGAAGCCTATATATTTTTACTTTAATTGGTTTACTTCTAAGACTGATTAGCGATTTAACATATGTTCTTATTGACCCAAGAATTGACTTTGAAAGGAGAAGTGATTAATGACCTTTACACCTTTAACAATTAGAAGACTCCAAAACTTTAGAAGTAATAAAAGAGGTTATTATTCAACTTTAATTTTTTGCGTATTATTTTTTATCTCTATTTTTGCTGAATTTATTGCAAATGATAAACCCATCTTCGTTTTTTTTGAACAGAAAATTCATTTTCCAGTTTTTGAAAAAATTTCTGAAACCTTTTATGGGGGTGAATTTGAAACAGAGGCTGATTATAAAGATCCATATGTAAAAGATTTAATAAATAAAAAAGGGTTTTTCATTATGCCTCCCATTGAATACTCATACGATACAATCAACTATGATTTGAGGGTTCCATCACCCTCTCCACCAACCTTAGAAAATTTACTGGGAACTGATGATCAGGGAAGAGACGTTTTAGCAAGACTCATTTATGGTTTTAGAATTTCAGTTTTCTTTGGTTTGACACTTACTATACTGTCAAGCTTAATAGGAATACTCGCTGGCGGGGTACAGGGTTTTTATGGTGGAAGAATTGATTTATTTGGACAGAGATTTATAGAGATTTGGTCTGGGTTACCAGTTTTATATTTGCTCATAATAATTTCTAGTTTTATAGAGCCTAGTTTCTGGATTCTATTATTTATTATGCTTTTGTTTAGTTGGATGTCACTTGAAGGAGTTGTTAGAGCAGAATTTTTAAGAGCAAGAAACTTTGAGTACGTCAAAGCAGCAAAAGCACTGGGCGTAAAAAATATGAAGCTTATGTTTAAACATGTTCTTCCGAATGCAATGGTTGCAACGCTAACTTTGATGCCCTTTATTCTTTCAGGTTCTATTGCCACACTAACCTCCCTAGATTTCTTGGGTTTTGGTTTACCACCTGGATCACCGTCATTGGGAGAAATGGTTTCTCAAGGAAAAGCTAATTTGCAAGCCCCATGGCTTGGTCTTTCTGCATTTATAACTCTATCACTTCAATTAAGTTTACTAGTTTTTATTGGGGAAGCTGTTAGAGATGCTTTTGACCCTAGGAAGGTAATTTAAATGAAATCTTTACTTGAGGTAAACAATCTAAACTTAACTTTTGAATTCAATAGTCAAGTTGTAAATGCTGTTAAAAAAAGTAGTTTTAAAATTAAAAGGGGAGAGTGTCTTGCAATTGTTGGTGAAAGTGGTTCTGGTAAATCAGTTACAGCTTTAACCATAATGAGATTAATAAGGTCAAATTCAAATCTTAAGATTTCAGGAGATGTAATTTATGAAAAAGAAGATCTGCTTAAATTAGATGAATCTAAACTTATAAAAATTAGAGGAAAAAAAATTTCTATGATTTTTCAAGAACCAATGACATCTCTTAATCCACTGCATAATATTCAAAAGCAAATTTCTGAATGCTTTGAAATAAGTGAGAAGTCGAATAAATCAAAATGCATTAATCTTTTAAAAGAAGTTGGTATTGAAAATCCAGAACAAAGACTTTCTCATTATCCACATCAATTATCTGGGGGGCAAAGACAACGAGTTATGATTGCAATGGCAATAGCTAATAACCCTGACTTATTAATTGCTGATGAACCAACAACAGCTCTTGACGTTACGATACAAAAACAAATTTTGGATCTATTAGATAAATTAAGAAAGAGATATAACATGTCACTTTTGCTAATCACTCACGACTTAGGAATTGTTAAAGATATCTCTGACAGGGTTTGCGTTATGAAACAGGGCGAAATTGTTGAACAGAACAACACTAACAAGGTGTTTAATCAACCTAATCATAGTTATACAAAAAAACTTATTAACTCAAAACCAAGAGAGAAAAAGTTTCAAAAAAAAAAGAGTGAAGTTATTTTGTCTGTGAAAAATCTCAGTGTTTTCTACAAAAATAAAAATAGTTTTCTTTTCAAAAAAAAAGATGATTATTTTCAAGCCGTAAAAAATTTAAGTTTTCAAATCATAAAAGGAGAAACTTTGGGAATTGTTGGTGAAAGTGGATCAGGAAAAAGCTCTGTTGCCCAAGCTTTAATAAAACTAGTATCTTCAGAAGGAAGTGTTTTCTTTAAAAATAAAAATATTTCAGATTTAAATGAAGAAAAATTTAGGCCTTTTAGAAAAGACATTCAAATAATTTTTCAGGATCCATTCGCGTCTTTAAGTCCAAGATTAACAATTCAAGATATAGTTAGCGAGGGTTTGGAAGTTCATTATAAAGAAAAATCAAAAAAAGAAATCATAGATTTAACAAAACAAATAATTATTGATGTTGGACTTGATTATTCAATGCTTTCAAGATATCCACATGAGTTTTCTGGAGGACAGAGGCAAAGAATTGCGATTGCAAGAGCTCTTATTCTCAATCCAGAATTAATAATTCTTGACGAACCTACTAGTGCTCTAGATATGACTGTTCAATCGCAAATTGTAGATTTACTTTTGGATCTTCAAGAAAAGAAAAATCTAACCTACATATTCATTAGTCACGACTTAAAAATCATTAAAGCATTGTCTGATAGAATCATGGTTATGAGATCTGGAAAAATTGTAGAATTTGAAGAGAAAAATAAAATTTTTTCTAAACCTAAAGATCAATATACAAAGCGTTTACTAAATTCTGCATATTTTTAAAACCTTTTAAAAAAATCTAAAAGTGCTCTTATACCCATAGCTTCGCCACCTTCATATGAAGTATATTTATTGGCTCTTGTCCAAGCCATAAGATCAATATGAATCCAAGGAGTGTTCTTCACAAATTTTTGTAAAAATAAAGCTGCTGTGATCGCCCCTCCAAACACACTATTTCCAATGTTCTTAAAATCTGCATGTTCAGAATTTAATTGATTGGAATAATTATCCCATAAAGGAAGTTGCCAAAGAGGATCTCCAGTTTTCTTTGAAGAGTCAATTAATTTCATAGCTAGATCATCATCATTACAAAAGAAACTCGGTACCTCTAATCCCATAGCAACTCTTGATGCACCAGTTAATGTTGCCATATCAACTATCAAATCAGGCTTACTTTCAGATGCATAAGTAATGGCATCAGCAAGTATTAGTCTTCCTTCCGCATCTGTATCACCAATTTCAACAAAACTTCCTTCTCTACTTTTAACAATATCAGACGGTCTCATCGATTTTTTTGATATTGAATTTTCAACTAAGCATAACAATAAATGTAAATTCATTTGAATTCCAACATCACTTACCAGCTTAGCAAGACCAATACAATTAGCTGCACCTCCCATATCCTTTTTCATCAAAGACATACCAGTTCCTGTTTTGATATTTAAACCACCCGTATCAAAGGAGACTCCTTTTCCAATAAGAACAATTTTTTTCTTATATTTTGTTTTTGATTTGAATTCGCAAAAAATTGGTTGTCTATTGGCGCTTGCTCCAATACCAACAGCTGAAATCAGTGGAAAATTATTTTCTAAACTCTTACCAAATTTCAAATTAACCACATCAAATTTCTTTAGATACTTTTTAGCTGAATTATAAATTTCCTTAGGTCCTAAGATATTTGCTGGAGTATTGATTAAATCTCTTACATAAAAATATGATTCAGTAATTGATTTAATTTCTGAGGATGATTCAAAATGAATTTTTGCATTATTTTTTTCAGTTTTCTTTTTAGACTTAAATTTATCGAAAGAATATTCAGCTAAGTGCCATCCGATAAAAAAATTGTTTATATCTGTTTTCTTACAACCAAAATACTCAATAAAAAAGTTTCCAGATTTTAAAGATTTTCTTATCGCCAACCCAACTAACAATAATCTATTATTTTTTTGAAGTATGTTAAGATTTGATATTTTTTTCAAATTGATTAATACCCTCTCTTCCGTCTTTGAAACTGAATAAGAATAAAATGATACAAAATTAGTGTCTTTAAATTTTTTGGGAACCTGATCATCAGAAAAAAAAATAGAAATTGGGGTTTTTACAAATTGTTTTCTTTTACTTGTCATTATTTTCTTTGGAATATATATTTGTTGTTTTTAAGCAATGATAAAGGGGATACATGAACATTTTACTTAAACTTAACATTTTTTTATTAACATTTCTTTCATTTAATTTTCTTCCTGAGCTTGGTTTTGCAGCAAGTGCATCTGACGGACCAACCTCACTAAACATGATTTTTAGTCCGGTTGGCATTTTTTGTATACTAATTTTTATCATTGCTTATGGATTTGTAATGGCTGAGGAATTTACTCACTTCAGAAAATCCAAACCAGTAATTTTAGCTGCCACTATCATTTGGGTTGTAATTGCATACGTAGCTGCCCAAGATCCATCTATCTCTCCAAAATGGGCTGAAACGCAATTTAGACATGTGGTTCTAGAATTTGCAGAACTATTTTTTTTTCTTTTCGTTGCAATGGCTTATGTAAATTCCTTAACTGAAAGAAGAATGTTTGATGCACTATGTTCATGGTTATCAAATAATAATTTTAGCTATAAAAAAATCTTCTTAATTTCAGGAGTTATTGCTTTTTTTCTATCCCCTATTGCTGATAATTTAACTACTGCGCTAATTCTAGGAACAGTTGTAATGGTTGCTGGAAGAGGTAATAAAGCCTTTATAGTTCCTGGGCTTATAAACATTGTTGTTGCTGCAAATGCAGGTGGAGCATTTTCACCCTTTGGTGATATTACAACCTTGATGGTATGGCAACGTGGATTTGTTTCATTCTTTGATTTCTTTAATATCTTCGTTCCATCAGTTGTTAATTACGTTGTTCCAGCTGCTATAATGTATTTTGCAATACCTAATGAAGTTCCAAAGGGTGATGGAAAAAAAGTACAAATACTTCCAGGAGGCCATTTTATTGCTTTTTTAGGGATTTTAACAATTACGCTGACTGTAACCGGGCACAATGTTCTTCATATGCCGCCAATCCTTGGTATGATGTTTGGATTAGGAATGTTAGGAACATACGGTTATTTTCTTAAAATAAAAAATCCTGATAAAAATAAATTTGATATTTTTGTTATAACAGGAAGAGCTGAGTGGGATACCCTTTTATTCTTCTACGGAATATTAGTAGCAGTTGGTGGTCTCGCGTCTCTTGGGTATTTACAATTAATCTCTGGACCCATGTATGAAACTCTCGGTCCTACTAATGCAAATATTTTGGTAGGTATTCTTTCAGCCATAATCGATAATATTCCTATCGTTTATGCTGTATTAACTGCTCATCCTGAGATGGATATGGGGCAATGGTTGTTAATTACCTTGACTGCAGGAACTGGTGGGTCTTTATTGTCGATTGGTTCTGCAGCAGGAGTTGCTTTAATGGGTCAAGCCAGAGGAGTGTACACCTTCTTTGCACATTTAAAATGGGCATGGGCTATCTTACTTGGGTATGCCGCTTGTATCGTTGTTCATCTTTTGATGAATCAACATCTATTTGATTTGATTCCGTTAGAAAGATAATTGTGATTACTTGAGGTAAAAATTAGTTTTTTTATTTCTTGTTACTAAAAAAAGTTATTGAGTACTTGATGTCAAGTCGATATCTTTTCGAGGTTTGATCTAATTTGTGTTACGACTAAAAGTGTTAAGATGAGCTTTGATAAAACTAATTTATTCTTTTTCTATTCCAATTTCATAAAGTTCGAAGTTAGCTTCTTCGATTTTTCCAGTGACTGCATCAACATCAACTTTTATTTCGTAGCCTGTGTTAGTTTGAATGTCAAATTCGTAGGTAAGGGTTCCATCCATACCAATTTCCCGTTCTTCAGCTACAACTCTACCAGGGTGGATTTTTAATGCATAATCTTTGGCTTGTTGTATTGTAATTTTGGCTCCATTCTTGAAAATAGGATTGTTCTCGTCGACTTCCCTTTCAACCTCTATGATGAAACCCTCTTCTGCATTACATTCAACGTTATACGTCGAACCATCTTTAGATGATTCAATATCAAATTCGTAAATAGGGTCATCTCCTTCGATTTTAAATTCTAATTTTCTAGCATGACCTGGAACTGTATCGTAAGCTTGATCAAGACATTGTTCGACTTTAACGATGTCGTATAGCTTAATATCATCAAGGTCGAAATTATCGTTAGCTACTGCCTTACTGCTGAATGCTGAAAACTGCACTAGTGCTAAAATACAAAGAAAATTATTTTTAATCATTATTAATAAATAATTAAAATTAAACTTAATACAACTCTTTTTAGTTTACCATGTGAATTTCATGCCACCAAAGACTGTGAGTGGTTGGCCTGGCGTAACAAAAGTTCCACTGCCTCCTGTTCCGTCTACCTCATTTTCAGCTAAAATTCCGCCAGTCTCAAAATTCGTATCTAGAAGATTTCTTCCTTCAAAAAATATTGAAGTACTGAATCCGGCTGCATCGGCATTTGCTTTTGGAACTGTATATTCCAAAGAAGCATTTAGAAGAAAATAGCCAGGAACTTGTTTTCCTTCTGCATTATTTTCATCTCCTCTGTAGAACTGCCTTGAATTATATTCTGCATCTACAAATAAACCTAAACCATCAAAAGGGATAAAGCCAAAACCGACCCTACCAATGTGTGGAGATACTCCAGGTATAGCGTCACCTGGTCCAACTTGAATTTGATATGATTCTCTGGCTTCACAAGACTCTTGATCAGCTGTAGCTGCGGCATCACCACCAGCACCATATGCTTCTGGACCCTCACATGGATGTGGATTTTCTGAGTGTCCAGCACTTGCAATCTTTTGATGAGTTTCAAATGAGGCCCTTACATATGAATAGTTACCATACCAAGTGATGTTTTTTCCTAGTTTACCATTTATAGATAACTCAGTCCCCATTCTTTGAGTATTACCAACGTTTCTAAAATAACCTGTCCCAACTCTGTTTCCACCAATAAAAATGATGTCGTTGAAGTTTCGTCCAGCAAAAGCTGTTGCGTTCCAGTTAACACTGTGATCTAAACCAAATAAATTAAGACCGTCTTTGGCTCCCCTTGCTCCAAACTCAAAGCTTCTATTTTTTACTTCATCTAAAGGAGGGTCAGCTTGAAATGAGTT